>CAYNCT010000158.1:0-7275 GCA_964396005.1 uncultured Verrucomicrobiota bacterium
CCGCGCGCCCGGCTGGGCGGCAAGTTGCCGCCCAGAACGGCCAGGTTGGCCGTGCCACCCTAAACGGCAACGGTCCGCGCCTTGCATCGTCATCCCCGGCACGCTCATGCAACTCCCGCTCGCACCTGTCACAACCCCGCCCTCCGTCTCGTCGCCCGCCGGGCGCCGGCGCGGGCGCTGGCTGGCGTCACTACTCGTGTTGGCGGGTGGGCTGGCCACCCTCGCCGTGACCGCGGCGCGGCTTTTTTCGGCGGAGGCGGACACGCGCGCCCTCGACGCAGCGGTGCTCGAAGCAGCGGGCGCAGACCGGCCGGCGAATCTTCAGGTCCGAGTCGGCCCGGTCCTCATAACACTGGCCCGACTGGTGGTGGCCCTGGTACCGGAGGTGCCCGAGGAGGCCCGGCTGGCGCTGCGAGCCGTCCGCAGCGCGGAGGTCAGCCTGCATCAGCTTGCGCCCTCGCACGGCCGGCTTGATCGGGTCAGCCTGCTTTCGCGGGCTGACGCGGCGCTGGCTGGTCGCGGCCTGGAACGCGTGGCGGGCGTGGTGGATGGCGGCCAGGTGGTCGCCGTGTACGTTCGCACCGGTTCGACCCGCGCGCGCGACCTGTCGGTTGCGGTCCTGATGCTCGACGGCGACCAGTTGATCACGGTTCGGGCGCGGGCCGATGTCGAGGCCTTGGCCGGGCTGGCCCGGCGCTTGCGCGAGGGCGCGAAGTTGGCAGTGGCCACGGCCGACTGAAGTCTGCGCTCTGCGGGCGGGTGGTTCGCCACCGCCCGGTGTCACTGGTTGACATGCACCACCTTGGCGGGCGGGAAGCCGTTAAACCACGTCGCCGAAGCGTTGCTGTACGCCCCAATGTTCTCGGCATACACGAGGTCCTCGATCTCGAGGTCCGGCAGCAGTTCACTCTGGGACAACGTATCGAGGCCGTCACAGGTCTGACCGAAAACGGCCGACACTTCGCGCTTCCCGCGCTTGAACGCCTTCAGCGGGTACTGGCAGTGATCGAAGATGATCCCCGAGAAGGTGTGGTACACGCTGTCGTCAATGTAGTAGCACGGTTTGCCGTCGCGGATGGCCTTGCCGATGACCCGGGCGACCGCGGTGGCCGCCGTGGCGACGAGAAAGCGGCCGGGCTCGGCGAGGATTTCCAGATCGGGCGGGAAGAGGCGGGCCAGCTCGGCATTGATGACGCGGGCCAGCTCGGAGAAGGGGCGAACGTGTTTGTTGTAGCGGGCCGGGAAGCCGCCTCCGATGTCGAGAATTTTGATCTCGTGTCCGCGGTCCCGCGCTTCCTTCATCACGGCGGCGGCCGTGTTCATGGCCTGGACGAAGTTCTCGAAGTTGGTGCATTGGCTGCCGACGTGGAAGCTGATGCCCTCCACGACCAGTCCCAACTTGAAGGCCGCCAGAATCAAGTCCACCGCCTCGCCCGGATCGCAACCGAACTTGGAGGACAGTTCGCACTGGGACCCGGTGTTGGCCACGCGCAAGCGCAGCACCAGTCCGGCGTGGGGCGCGTAGGTCTTGATCTTGCGCAGTTCGTGCGGGTTGTCGTACGTGACCAGCGGCTTGTACTGGTCCAGTGCCTGGAGCGTCTCTTTCGGTTTGGTGGGATTGGCGTAGATGATCTTGTCCCAGATGAAGTTCTGTCGCTCGGCCGGAGGACGATGGCGGATGAGGTCGTACACCAGCATGAATTCCGCGACGCTGGCGACATCGAAGCTGGCGCCGACCTCGAAGAGGGTGCGGATGATGGCGGGATCCGCGTTGGCCTTCACCGCGTAGTACGCCTGGACCTTGGGCAGATACCGCCGGAACTCGGCGTAATTGCGGCGGAGGACGGCATGGTCCACCACCACCACGGGCGTGCCGTGCTGGCGGGCAAGGGACTGAAGTTGGCGGGTGGTCATGGGGCGTAAGCGTACGCGCTTTGGCGGCGCCTCTTGTAGAGCCGGACCGGGAAAACGCAAAACCAAACCCGCGCCCCATGCTCCTGCGGGGCGAGTGAACGAGGGATCGCGAGTTGACGGCGAAAGCTGACGATTGCCCCGGACGTGTTTCAACCTCCGGGCGTGCCGGCCAAAGCTCCCACCAACCCACGGCCCGGGGTCCAAGCTCTGGCCCGGAGCAAATCCAACGGTTTCCCGCGCTCCAAGTCCTAGCCCGCGCCTGCCGGCTGCACGCTTGCGACGCGTGGATCGGCTGGGGCGACGAGCGACGTCGTCGCCGCGTGCTGCTACTCGGCAGCAACTGCCGCTTCCCGCTGTGGTCCGACACCACCGTTCCCAACTCGTGCGCCCGGTCCCCGCTCCCCTCCCGGATCACCATGCCAGTGGCGCTGGCGCGCCGGCGTAGCGTCGGTTGCCAAACGGGTGGCGGCCCCCCACTCGAGCGCGGCGCAGGCGGGAAGCCCCACACCCTTCAGTGGCAGCCTCGTTTGTTCGATAGTCGGGCGGGTCGCCCGATCGAACGGGCCGGTCGCCCGTTGCACCCTGACGTCAGTTGAAGCGTTTCGGCTCAGGGCTCGCCGCCCGAGCATCCCGATCGCTTCGGAAACGGGCCGTGGGGCGGCGGGAAGTTCGGAAAGGGAGCCGCTTGTCAGAGGCTTTGGCGGTCGGTAGCGTCTGGCGATGATTTTCACCCGCACGGTATGGTTGGCGCTGGGTTTGGTGTGCGCGCGAGTGGTTCTGGCGGCAGCGCCGATCGCCCTGCATCCCCACAATCCGCACTATTTCCTGTGGCGTGGCCAGCCGACGATCTTGATTGCGTCCGGCGAGCACTACGGGGCGGTACTGAATCGGGATTTCGATTTCCGCCGCTATCTCGACACGCTGGCGAAGGATGGGTTGAACAATACCCGCACGTTCACCGGTGCGTACTGCGAGCCGCCCGGGGCTTTCAACATTGCCCGCAACACGTTGGCGCCGGAGCCGGGCCGGCTGATCAGCCCGTGGGCCCGTTCGGACCAGGCCGGTTACCGCAACGGCGGCAACAAGTTCGATCTGAGCCGCTGGGACGGGGAGTACTTCCAGCGGCTCAAGGACTTCCTGCACCATGCGGCGTTGCGAGGCGTGGTGGTGGAGTTGAACTTGTTTTGCCCGTTTTACGAGGAAGCGATGTGGGTGCTCAGCCCGATGAACGCCCTCAACAACATCAACGGCGTCGGCGAGGTGGCCCGCACCAACGTGTACACGCTCGATCGGCATGGAGGTCTCCTCGCGGTTCAGGAGGCCATGACTCGCAAGGTGGTGACCGAGCTCAAGGACTTCGACAACCTCTACTACGAGATCTGCAACGAACCGTATTTCGGCGGGGTGACCCAGGCGTGGCAGCACCGCATCGTGGACGTGATCGTCGAGACGGAGCAGGCCCTCGGCGTGCGGCATCTGATCTCGATGAACATCGCCAACGACAAGGCCCGGGTGGAGCAGCCGCATCCGGCCGTTTCAATCTTCAATTTCCACTACGCGTATCCGCCCGACACGGTGGCGCTGAACTACGATTGGAACAAGGTGATCGGCGACAATGAGACCGGGTTTCGGGGCACGAATGACCTGCCCTACCGCGTCGAGGCCTGGAGTTTTCTGCTGGCGGGCGGCGGTTTGTTCAACCACCTGGATTACTCGTTTGTGGCGGGCCACGAAGATGGGACGTTCGTGTACCCAGAAAAGCAACCTGGCGGCGGAAACCCGGCGTTCCGGCGGCAACTGAAGACGCTTGCCGACTTTTTACGCAGGATTGACTTCATTCGTATGAATCCCGCCCCCGGGGTGATCGCGGGTGGGGTGCCACCCCAACATCGGGCCTACGCGCTTGCGGCGCCGGGCCGAACTTACGCGCTGTATCTCGCGCAGGACCCCAGGGCCAAAGACGCGCCAACCGGCCCCCGGACGGCAACCCTGCACCTGGCCCTGCCCGAGGGAAGCTACGGGCTGGAATGGATCCACCCGCGAACCGGCCTGGTGGAAGCGCGCGATCCGGTGTCGAGTGACGGCCGCCAGGTTCTGCTGGCCACGCCGACCTTCCAAGAGGACATCGCGCTGCGGTTGAGACGGCGGTAGTTCAGTCCTTCGGCGGGGTTCGCAGGGCGCGTTGGCTCGGGCGTGCGATCGCTGGGCCTCACCTGCGCTCCGCGCTCCACTCGACGTCCACCGTGCTGCCGTCCAGCATCGTCTTGGCCCGGCCCGTGATGGTCTTGCCTTCGAGGCGGCCGGTCATTTGGTACGTCATGGTGCCGCAACCGGGGCGGTCGCGGTTCACCGTCCAGGAGAATTCGTTGCCGGTAATGCGGCCGTTTTCGATTTCCAGCCAACCGTCCTGGCCCCGCGCGAAACGGCCGGTCACTCGATCGCCTTCGCGCTTGAGAATTAGCGGCGCGGAGACCGGGTTCCCGTCAGGTCCTTGAATGGTCCAGGTCCAGTCACCGCTGAGCCCGTCGTCACCGCCGGATGATGCGGCGGGTGCGGATTCGCCCACCAACCGCCGGAGGAGCGGTTCGAGGGCCTCGGCCCAGATGGCGTACCCGGCGGGCGAGAGGTGGAGAAAGTCGGGCATGAGTTCGCGTGGAATCAGCCCTTGGGTGGTGAGAAACCGGTGTCCCAAGTCCACGAAGTAAACCGTCCATTGGTCGTCGAGTTTCTGGAGAATCTGATTCACTTGCAGCACCTTGCCCCGCTGGGCGCCCGGGTTCTCGCCGCGGGGAAAGATGCCGACCAACACCACGGCGGTGTTCGGCAAGGTCTCGCGCAAGTGCCTGACGATGGCGGTAACGCCGTCGGCGATTTGTTCGACGGTGTTGTCCTCGCCGTTTGAGTTGTTGGTGCCGATCATCAGGACGGCCACCTTCGGCTGGAGGCCCTTGAGGTTGCCGTTCCGCAGCCGCCACAGAACATGCTGCGTGCGGTCCCCGCCGATGCCGAGGTTCAGCGCGTGGCGCGGCGCGAAGTACTTGTCCCAGACCTCGCGTCCGGCGCCCTCCCAGCCCTGCGTGATGGAATCGCCGATAAAGATGACCTGCGCCTTGCTGCCGGACTCCGCTGCTCGCTGGTTAAGCACCTCCTGACGTTTTACCCACGCGTCATCCGTTCGGGGCGCCGGATCGTTGGCTGAATGCCCCACGAGCCGTGGCGTTAAAGTCAAAGCAAAGGCGAGAAAGGCGATAAATGAGGTCTTCATGGGTTTGATGGCCGGGCGGCACTTAAACACCTGGCGTTGGTTGCGCAAGCTTCAGTTCCGTGTTTCAAAGCCGGAAAATCAGCGGGGGAAGGAGTGCTCCAGCTCGACGAATGGCCGCCACGGAGCGTGCCGCGAACGAGGAACAACCACGGCCGGCGCGTCTTGGTTCCGGCGGAGCGACATTTGGCCGCCGGGCTTCGTAGGCCCGGGGGCTAATGAGCCGTCGCAGTCCAGCCGCCTCGGCCTGTCGTCAGACGCGGAGGCTGACCGATGCAAGCGGGCCAACGCGCCCGGTCCGGCCTCTTCCAGCGCAACAAAACCAGTCGCTTGGGTCGGGCGGCGACGGCCTCACTCGGCAAGCGCGGTCTTCGAGAACCGCCCTCAAGCCTCCGGCCGGCGATGGTAAGCTGCTGCCGGACGGGCATTTCTGCGACGGCAGGTCACGAGAACTGGGCCTCGTCTTCGGCTGGCCGGCGACCGTCTCGGGAGGGGGGCGCGGAATCACCCGTTGATTCCATGATAACCGTTGACAAGTCGCTCCGAAACCGGCTAGCGTCTCCCCCCGGTTCGGAAAACACAAGTGTGCTGCGGCCCTGTGCCGAGAAAGAGTCGAGCGCAGGGCACAATTTTTTGTCGTCAACGATAGGAACCGGGCGGGTGTGTGAAAAATTTTGGCCCATGTAGCTCAGTCGGCAGAGCGCGTCCTTGGTAAGGACGAGGTCACCAGTTCAAACCTGGTCATGGGCTCCAGTCAGATTGGAACTCAAAAACTACAGGAATCGCAATGGCAAAAGAGCAATTCGTACGGACCAAACCTCACTGCAACATCGGCACGATTGGTCACATTGACCACGGGAAGTCCACCCTGACGGCCGCCATCGTCCAGGTTCAGGCCGCCAAGGGTCTGGCGACGCCCATCTCGTACGCCGACATCACCAAGGGCGGCACCGTGCGGGACGAGACCAAGACGGTGACGATTGCCATTTCGCACGTGGAATACCAGAGCAACGAACGGCATTACGCCCACGTGGACTGCCCCGGCCACGCCGACTACATCAAGAACATGATCACGGGCGCGGCGCAAATGGACGGAGCGATTCTGGTAGTGGACGCCTCCGAGGGGCCGATGCCCCAGACCCGGGAGCACATCCTGCTGGCGCGCCAAGTGGGGGTGCCGGCGATCGTGGTGTTCCTGAACAAGGTGGATTTGGTGGACGATCCGGAGTTGCTCGAACTGGTCGAGATGGAGTTGCGGGACCTGCTGACCAAGTACGGCTTCCCGGGCGACAAGACTCCAATCGTCCGCGGCAGCGCCAAGGGCGCCCTGGCGGAGGATCCGAAGTGGACCGGCTGCATCCAGAACTTGTTGGACGCGGTGGATTCGTTCATCCCGCTGCCGACGCGCGAGGTGGACAAGCCGTTCTTGATGAGCGTCGAGGACGTGTTCAACATCGAGGGTCGCGGTACGGTCGTCACGGGCCGGGTCGAGCGCGGGCAGCTTGACCGTATGTCGGAGGTGGAAATCGTTGGGCTCCGCGAGACGCGGAAAACCGTCGCCACGGACATTGAAATGTTCCGCAAACTGCTCGACAAGGCCACGGCGGGCGACAATGTTGGCGTGCTGTTGCGCGGTACCAAGAAGGAGGATGTGGAACGGGGCATGGTGCTGGCCAAGCCGGGCAGTATCACGCCGCATACACACTTCAAGGCCGAGGTGTACGTGTTGTCCAAGGATGAGGGCGGTCGGCACACGCCGTTTTTCACCAATTACCGCCCGCAGTTTTATTTCCGGACCACCGATGTGACCGGTACGGTGACCTTGCCGCAGGGGGTGGAAATGGTGATGCCGGGCGACAACGTCTCGGTGGAGGTGAAGGTGATTGCGCCCATCGCCATGGAGAAAGGGCAGCGGTTTGCGATCCGTGAAGGCGGCCGAACCATTGGCGCGGGTCGGGTCACGGAAGTCATCGAGTAGAGCGTTCGGGGGGCGTCGGCGCCTCCGCGAGCCGCGAACCGCACGGCGGTTAGGGCGTTAGCTCAATTGGTAGAGTAGCGGTCTCCAAAACCGTTGGTTGGGGGTTCGAGTCCCTCACGCC
>CAYNCT010000159.1:0-7222 GCA_964396005.1 uncultured Verrucomicrobiota bacterium
CATCTCGTTTTTCACTCACTCGCCTGACCAACTGCTGATGACACTTGCCCCTTTACAGAAGACAAGGAAGGGAACGAAGGACCAACGGGAATGGCATTCTCCTCCGGGAACTTTTCCTTACCGTCCAATCCCGGTGGAAGCACTTTTCCCTTCGTTCGCTTCGTTGTCTTCTGTGAGTCCGACCCCGGTTTTCGGGTTCACTTGAAAGAATTGTGAAACGGGCGGCTGCCCGATCGGCCCGGCACCCCGCCCGACCGTCGAACGCACGAGGCTGGCACGGAAGCGTGTACGGCTTGCCCGAGCATGGCTGGGCGGCAAGTAGCCGCCCGGGACGCCCAAGTTGGCCGTTCCACCGAATACCTTCCGCATCGTTCGCGCCACGCCGGAACGATTCAGTTGGAGTGGGAAGCGGCCCGCCCCTTCACGGGTTCGCCGGAGCCCCGGCCCCTCCGGACGTCTCGGCGAGGTGCTCGAGGAGGATCCGCCGGACTTCCTCGATTACCACCGCTTTGTCCTGACAACCGTGGCCGGAGCGCACGACGAACTCGGATTCCACGTAATCCACATGCGCGCTGCGGTACTTGACCACGCCGTCACCGCCTGCCGGCGGCTGGGCGCGGCCTTTGACGGCGATGATCGAGTGGGCGGCGATCCCGGGCGCCACCGGCAGTTCCGCCAGCGCCAGCAGCCAGGGGTTGGTGGGCGCCATGTTGTCGAGGCTGGTGGGGACGCGCCCCAGGCGGGCCGGCGCCCCGGGCGCGGATTGGCGCCAGGTCAGCAACACGCCGGCAGAGCGCACCACCTGATCGGGCAACCGAATGAACCGCGCGGCCAGGGACCGGACGAGGGAAGTGGCGAGATAACTGCCGCGATGCGGCGTGGAGATGAACACCACTCGCCGCACCGCTGCCAGCGGAGTGAAGTGAATGAACTGCCGCAATTCCTCCCGTTCCTCCGCCGAAAGCGGCAGTTGATCGAAGTCCTCCGTCGAGACCGCCCGCCATAGCGCGTCGCCGGTGTCGGTGGCGGTCAGCTTGGCCAGCAGCCCGCCCTGGCTGTGGCCGATGACGACCATCTGGCGGAGGGCCGGGTCCTGTCCCTGCGGGTCGAGCTGGGCGAGCTTGCGGTTGATTTCGTCGCGCAGGCGGGCGGCGGACACGGCAATCGGCTGGCCGCTGGGATAGACAAAGTTCCAAAACTGGCAGCGCCCGCGCAGTTCTGGGTCGGCCCGGAGGGTGTTCCACATTTCCGCCCACCATACCGGGCTGCTGAAGGTGCCATGCACGAACACCACCGGCACCCGGCCGGGCTGATAGGGCTGGGTCAGGTAGATCGAACTGCGCACCTTCTCCCGGCCGGAGAAGAACTGCGCCGTCCCCAGCTTCCACACCCAGTCCGCGTTGAGCGAGTACGCCAGCGGCGCGGTGGTGTCACCCTCCAGCGGGATGTCGCGCCCGTTCACGCTCACGTGGTCCACCTCGAGCCGCGAGTAAAGTTCCAGCGTGGCAGCCAGCGTTCCCATGCTCCAGGCGCGGGCGTCGCCGTGGACGCGCAGGAGGGCGGTGGCCGGGATGTGGCGGACGAACCGGCGCTGGTCCAGTTCCCGGCCCACCGCGATCAACGGCGCGCCCAGGCCGTGACGGCGATCCCGCACCGTCAGCCCCCGCAGGGCGAATTCATCGGCCGGGAGGAACGCCTTGATCTCGTCCGGGCCCCATTTGAAGGCCGCCGGGAGGAATTCGACCCGGATCGGACCGGGGCCCGGGTGGCGGGTGGCGCCCGCCAGGCGGACGGTGGAATTGGTGCGCGGTCCCTCGGCGAAGGCGAGGGCGACCGCGCGGTTGTAGAGATCGCAGGCGACGCGAAACCGCCGGTCGTAGGGGCCGGGCGGCGGTTCGGGATGATCGCCGAGCAAGTACAGCCACGCGTAGATGGCCGCGGCCAGATGATGGTCAGGCGCGCGAGCGCGGGCGTCCGCGCGCACCTGATGGGCCAGCCGTTCGCCACGGAGGAAGCTGAGTTCCGCCAGCGCGTAGAGCAGGTCGCGACGAGCATCCGCGGCGGCCCGTTCGTGCAAGGCGAGCAGCGTCTCGTCGGGCTTTCGGTCGTAGGCGGCCTGGAGGTCAAACCGATGCAATACCTGCCGGGTGGCGTCGCTGTACGACGAACCGGTGAGGGCGCTGACCGTCAGTTGGCGGTGGACTTCGCGCCCGGACACCCGTTTGGCGCCGATGGGATGGGCGCAACCCGCGGCGAACAGCGCGACCGCGAGCGCCGCTACCAACCAACGCTGCGGGGCCCGGCTGGCGGGCGCGGACTGTTGTGCGCGAGGGCCATTGACGAGGCGGGTCATTCGGGCCACGGAAGTAAGCGGGGAAGGCGGCGCGCCTTCAAGCGGCAAGTGGCGGCGACCGGGCAGGTCGCGGGACCGAGGTGGCCATTTGACTCGCCGGATGCCGTTGGCGACCATGCGGCGTTGTGAATGCGTCCTCTCCGCCCACCGCAGCCCCTCCGGTCGCCGTCATCGGTGGCGGGATCACCGGCCTGGTGGCCGCCTACCGGCTGGCGCAGCGCGGCGTGCCGGTCGAGGTTTACGAAGCCAGCCCGCGGGTGGGCGGCGTGATCGAGTCCATCCGCGAGAACGGCTACCTGGCTGAATTCGGCCCCAACTCCATCCTCGAAACCTCGCCCAAGATCAGCGGCCTGATCCGCGACCTGGGGCTGGCGGGCCGCCGGCTGTATTCAGATCCCGCGGCCGAGAATCGCTATCTGGTGCGCGGCGGCCGCCCGGTATGCTTGCCGGCTTCGCCGCTCAAGTTTTTCAGCACGGAGCTGTTCTCGATCGGGGCCAAATGGCGGCTGCTCCGCGAGCCCTTCATTCGCCGCGGTCCGGCGGACGTCGAGGAAAGCGTGGCTCAGTTCGTCCTGCGGCGGCTGGGCCAGGAATGGCTGGATTACGCGATCAACCCGATGATTGCCGGCATCTACGCGGGCGACCCGGCCCGGTTGTCGGTCCAACATGGTTTTCCGAAACTCGCGGCGCTCGAGCAGCGGTACGGCTCGCTCATCAAGGGCCAGATCTTCGGCGCCCGGGAACGCAAGGCGCGCGGCGAGGTCTCGAAGCAGGAGGCCAAGAAGGTCTCGTTCGACGAGGGCTTGCAGGTGTTGACCGATACCCTCGGAGCCGCTTTGGGCTCCGGCGTGCGCCTCAACGCGGCCGTCACCCGGCTCGAGGCGGGCCCTGGCGTCTGGCGCGTGGCCAGTCAGTCCGCCCGCGGTGAGACCGTCGCGGAACATGCCGCCGTGCTCTTGGCCGCCCCGACGTATCGGTTGGCGCGGATCGAACTGCGCGGGACCCACGCGCCGAGCCTCGCCCCGCTCGAGGAGATTCACTATCCGCCGGTGGCCAGCGTCGTACTGGGGTTTCGCCGCGACGAGGTGCCGCATCCGCTGGACGGGTTCGGGATGCTGGTGCCCGCGGTCGAGCGGTTTCAGATTCTGGGCACGCTTTTCTCGTCGTCCCTCTTCCCCAACCGGGCGCCAGCGGGCCACGTGCTGCTGACCACGTACGTGGGCGGGGTGCGCGCTCCGGAACTCGCGCTCAAACCCGAAGCAGAACTGGTCGCGCTCACCGTGGCCGACCTGCGGGCCATTCTCGGCGTGCGCGGCGAACCGACCTACCGCCATTGCGTGGTGTATCCGAAGGCCATCCCTCAATACGAGGTGGGCTACGGGCGTTTCAAGACGCTCATGGATGACGTGGAAGCCCGGGCCCCGGGCCTCTTCCTCGCCGGCCATTTCCGCAACGGCATTTCGCTCGGCGATTCGATCATCGCCGGGCACGACGTGGCCGAACGCATCGCCAGTTGGCTGGGCCGCACGGCCCCGCGGTCCTGAGCCGGTACGATGCAGTAGGTTTGCGGCCGGGCGACCAACTTGGCCGTTCTGGGCGGCAACCTGCCGCCCAGCCGTGCGCCCGGCAGCCGTCCCCCTTCAGTGGCCGCCATGGGCGTTCGACGGTCGGGCGGGTCGCCCGACCGAAAGGGCCAGTGGCTCGTTTCACCCCGCGTTCAATCGAATCGTTCCGGCCAGGCGCGCTCATCCGGGACCAACCCGCCAGCGGCCCCGCTCCGGCTGTCAGCGACGGATTGGCTCAACCAACGGCGCCGGAGCAGGCGCCACGCGCACCCGCCGCCCACCGCCAACAGCCCCAACGCCCAAGTGGAAGGTTCGGGAATGATCTCGCGCACCGTAAACGGCCGCAATCCCAGCAACGGCGCCGGCGGAACCTGCGCCTCCGGCGGACTCCCCAGCGCAAGGAACACGGCCGATTCCCCATAGCCGCCCAGGCCCTCCGCCACGGCTGCCTCGTACGTGGCACCCAGGGTAACGCTCCAGACGCGGACCTGCAGCCAGGCCCAGTCTCCAACGTTCACCCCCGGCGGCGTCACGCCCACCGTCGAGCGGAAATACCCGGGCCGCCACAGCGGGATGATTTCCCGTGCCGGCTCCGGCCCAACGATCAACGCGGGCGCGAGGTCGTCGGGCGTCGGCCCACCGTACAACTCGACGCACCACTCCGGTCCCCACAACAGGCTGCCGGTCCAAGCGAATACCGGCGCATCCACGCCCGCCGCGCGGTCGAGGTTCTTCAATTGGAAACCTTGCGCCTCTGCCGCCGACGGATTCCCTGCACAGGCGAGACCCAACGCGAGAACCGCCCAAAACCGCCGCACGTTGATGCGTGAGCGAGCGTTCATGGAACGTTGGCGGGTGGCGATTTCACCGCGCGGGCCAGGGGATTCGCGCGAGCCGCACGTCCGATTGCCTGCGCTCGGGATCGTAGCGGCTTCCGGGAGACGACCGCCGGTTGTCGGCCCAGACCACCCAGGCGTCGGCCGGCGTGGCAAAGGCGCCGTTGTGCTCGCCCACCTCGTGACGGTACGTGAAGACCGTTTGCGTGTAATCGTCCGGCGGGAACTCGAGCGGCCACCACGGATACCACCACTCGAGGGTCACGCCACTGGGCGGCCAGACCGGATCGTAGCGTCCCGGTTGGCGATTGGCCTCGAGCGTGCCGGGGTAGGCCGGCGGGAACCTTTCGGTCGTCACGCGGAACACCTGCTTCGCCCAGGTCACGGCGCCGTCAGCGGCGATTTCACCCCAACGCCCGTACAGGTCTATGAGCGAATTGGCGGAATCGTTGCGCCGGTCAAACCACGCCGCCAGGAGCTGTCGGCCGTCGGGCTTGACGGCCAGCAGCGGCGCCCATTGGTCATTGGGCACGGGCCGGCCGTCGAGCGAGGCCAGCCGCTGCGGGGTGCTCAACCAGGTAAGGCCGCCGTCGGTCGAGTAGGTGAAATAGACCTCCGCCCGGTCGCCGTCCGGCCCGCGGTCTGCGAAGGCCACGTACAGATGGCCGGGCCGGGCAGGATGGACGACCAAAACCGGATGCCGGAAAGCCTTGAAGTAGTCCTCCGGCGCGCCGGCGTTGGACCGCAACAACGGCAGTGTAGCGGTCGGTCCCGGACTCAAGTCACAGATGGTCCGGGGCGCAGCTCCCAGGCGATTCGGATCCCGGCCCCGATCTCCGATGGCGCGCAGTTCGAGCGACCACTGAAGATCGGGGCTTTGCCCGGACTGTTTCAGCCACGCCACATACGCGACGTGGTCCGGACCGACGGCCACCGTTTGCAGCGTGGCGCCGTACCCGGCCAATTCCTGCCGGGTCCAGGCGCCCGCCGACACGTCGCCGTTCCGGGCGACCGCGAGGTACAACTTCATGTTGCCGGTTCCCGGTCCCAGTGTGCGGATCACAAGGTACACGTCGTGAAAACCGCCGTCCGCGCCGGCCGGCCAATCATCCACCGCGATCCACGGGTAATCGGTCTGCTCGAGATCTGGCAGCGCGGTGTCGCAGCGCACGAACGACACCCCGTGATCCGTGGACTTCCACAACGGCACCCCGCGAAACGCCTCCTCGCGCCGCTCCGAGGTGCCGGCGAAATAGACCACACCGGACGTCCGATCAACGGCAAGGAACGGGTCACCGGCGTCGCCCCACGGTAAGCGGCTGTTGGGTGGCCAGGGCGGCTCCCCGGCGGGCGGCGCTGAGGCCAGAGGGGGCTGCCCACCATCCGCAAAGGTCACGCCGCCGTTGCGCGACACGGCCCAACCCACCATGCGGTTGAGGCCGCGATCCGCGCCGCTGGCCAGACCGTACAGCCCCTGGTTGGAGTCCCAGTAGGCCACCACGACGCTTTCCGCCGTGGCCACGACCTTTGGCTGCCACTGGCTGTTTTGCTCGTTGCCGCGGTCCTGCCGCGGATCGTTGACGAGCACGTTGAAGCGAAGCGCGTGCGTCTGCCGGTCATCCAGCGCGTCGGCGGGATCCGTGTCGGCCGCGGTCACCTGCGTTTCGCCCGCATCCAGCGAACCGTTGCCGTTCCCGTCCTCCAGCCAGTCAGGCAGCGTGTCCCCGTCGGTATCGGTCGGCCGGCCGCCCGTGCAGCCGACGTAGTGGAAACCCACGTCCCCGCGGCTGTGCTCCTCGCGGCTGCCCTCGGCGGCGGACGTGGTGTGATGATAGAGCCCGGCTCGCGCCGCATCGGACTGACTTCCCGCGTCACGAAGAACGGAAAGCGGCGGGAGGTAACGGTCGCCCAGGGGTCCGCGCGCGTAGGCGGGCGCCTCGGCCAGCGATGGCACGTCGTGCGGAGCTGCCGGCATCAGGCGCGGCGCGCCCACCACATAGGCGTTGTAGTCGTGATCCACGCCCGCACTGGCGGTAATGCGGGTCGCGTCAAAAAACGTGTCCCGGACCAGGAAGGCGCCCGGACGGCCCGGACGGAACCACGCTTCGCCGTGCTCGAAGGTGCAGTGGCGGACTGCCAAGAGCACCGGATCTTCATGGTCGGCGAACGAGCACTTCACGCCCTCGAGGAGGCAATTCTCGAGGTTCAACACCATCCCGCTGGTGCCCACGCCCAGCGTGTCGAGCGCAAGCTCGCCGCCGGCAAACTGACAGTCCCGGAACCGGTAGATCCCCACTCCCGGGCCCGCCAGCGTCGCCTCCTGGGCCGGCGCGGTGAGTCGCGTGAATCGGACTTCGACTTCCGGCGGCGGCACGGCCGCGCCGCGTGGCGGATCGAGGATCGTGCCGCGTCCGCCTGCCGCCCACGCCGGCCCCGCCTGCTCCTGAACCAGATGGTAGCGGGTGAGC
>CAYNCT010000160.1:0-7100 GCA_964396005.1 uncultured Verrucomicrobiota bacterium
GACCGGAAATCCTAAAGGTATTTCAGGACCTCTCGAGGGTATCAAAGGGATTGGCGAGGCGTTGCGCGACAAGATCGCGACGCTCGTGACCACCGGGCGCCTCCCGTACTACGAGGAACTGCGCTCCTCGATTCCCGCCGGACTGGTGGCGATGCTGGGCCTGCCCGGCGTGGGGCCCAAGAAGGTCAAGGCCCTGTGGGAACGGCTCGGCATCACGAGCGTCGAACAGCTCGAGGCCGCCTGTCGCGCCGGGCAGGTCGCCGCTCTTGACGGTTTCGGCGAGAAGACGCAGGCCAAGATTCTCGAGGGCATCCAGCTTCGCCGGCAATACGCCTCGCGGCATTTGCTCAGCGACGCGCTGGCCGTGGCGGAGCCGATTCTCGCCAGTCTCCGCGCGCACCCGGACGTGATCCGCTGCGATACCGCCGGCAGTGTTCGGCGGTTCAAGGAGGTCATCGGCGACGTGGACTTCCTGGTGTCCTCGCGGGACCCCGCTGCCATCATTGACTGCTTCACCCGGCAGGAGGGCGTGTTGAGCGTATCAGCCAAGGGAGACACCAAGGCCAGCGTCCTCCTGGCCGGCGGGATTCAGGCCGACCTGCGGGTGGTCAGCGATGAGGAGTACCCGTTTGCGCTGGCGTATTTCACCGGCAGCAAGGAGCACAACATCGTCATGCGCCAGCGGGCCATCCAGCGCGGTCTGCGGCTCAATGAGTACGGTCTCTTTCGTTCCGCTGAGGAAACGCGCGATCCGGCCTTGCGCGTGCGCTGCGCAACCGAGGAAGAAATCTTCGCTGCGCTGGGGCTGGCGTACATTCCGCCGGAACTGCGCGAGGACAAAGGGGAGTTCGCCGCTGCGGAGCAGGGGGCCCTGCCCCGCCTGATCGAATGGACGGATCTCAAGGGCTCACTGCACAACCACTCGAACTGGAGCGATGGCCGCCACTCGCTGGAGGACATCGCGGCGCACATGCGCGAGCTGGGGTTGAGTTACTGGGCCATTACCGACCATTCGCGGGCGTCGTTTCAAGCCAACGGCCTGACCGTGGAGCGCGTTCGCGAACAGCAGGCGGCAATTGCTCGCGTGAACGAAGCCTGCGCGGCGGCAGGCGAGGAGTTCCGACTGTTGTCCGGCATCGAGGTGGACATCCTCCGGGAAGGGTTGGACCTGCCGGACGAGTTGTTGGCGGAGTTGAACGTCGTGGTGGCGAGTCTGCACGTGGCGGGCAGTGACGAGGCCGACAACACCAAACGCTTGATCCGCGCCGCCGAGAATCCGTGGGTCCACATCCTCGGCCATCTAACCGGTCGGCTGCTGCTCCAGCGCGAGCCTTACAAAGTCAACCAGTTGGCGGTGATTGATGCCTGCGCCGAGACCGGTACGTGGATCGAACTCAACTGCAATCCGCACCGGTTCGATCTCGATTGGCGCCTGTGGCACTACGCCCGGGCGCGGGGCGTGAAGTGCGTCATCAATCCTGACGCCCACCGGCACGAGCACGCGGGATTCCTGCGGCTGGGCGCGGGGGTGGCCCGCAAGGGCGGCCTGACCAAAGCCGACGTCATCAATACTCTCCCGCTGCCCAAGCTGCGTCAGGCCCTCGGGAAGAAACGCGCGGGGCGCTGACCGGCCGCCGGTCGCGGTGCGCCCGGTCCGCCGCGGGCGTCACCACCGCAGCCGGAAAAACCGCGCGTCCGCCTCGGCGAATTGGGCCAGCGTGATCGTGTAAAGCGAGGCGCTGGGCGAGTTGGTTTCCACCGCCAGCCAGGCGCGCAGGTCCGTCGAGGTCTCCAACACCTGCGGCAGGCCGATGGGGGCCGCGATGGTCAGCCGCAGGGCACGATCCGGCGCGGCCGCGGCTCCGACAAATCGCGGTCCCGCTTCGATCCGGAGCACGGCGGTCGCACCCGCCCCGAGCGACACCGGCCAGCCGCCCGCAACCGGCTGCGGCCGCGCGCCGGAAAGCAGATCGGTGACAACGGACCGCGCGGGTTGTCCCGTGTCGTCGCGCCAGCGGACTACGCCGGTCTGGGGCCGGGCGGAGTTGTTAAGCAAGGTGAGGTAGGTCACGCCCTGCGCGTCAGGGCCGAATCGTTCGAGGAAGATTGCCGGGTTGTCGCAGGCCGCTCCGGTCACTGGTTGCCAGCCCGCTTCGGCAACCTGCTTGATTAGCGGGAGGTAGCGCCGGAAGAGCGGCCGGTCGCGGTTGTACCAGGTCGGATTCTGCCAGTACGGATTCTCCGAGGCGTTGTGGCTGAACATCGAGGGGAAGAAGCCGTAGAACAAACAGCGCTGGAAGTAACGCTCCACCAGGTCCGGCGGGAGGCGGTTGAAGTCGGTGTTCATCAACAGCAGGTACGGTTTCGCCCCGGACAGCGTCCGCCACAAGCAGGCTTGCGCGTCCGCGATGGGCTGGTAAGCGCCGGAGCTCAGCCAGTCCGTCTCCGTGCCCAGCACATCGAGCCAGGGACAGAGGAAACCGAACCGGTACGGAACGCCATTGGCGAACATCAGTCCGCCGAGCCGATGGACTTCATCGCTGATCCACCGGGTGAACTCATAAACGGCCAAGCCCTTGAAGAGCGCGGGCTGCCGGGTATCGAGCGCAAACGTCAACGGGATGCTCGAGTGCCGGAAGTGCTCGCGCCGGAAGTTCAAATCGGCCGTGACGTATCCCTCCAGTGAGTCCAGATACTCGCCGTCCAGCCGCGCCGCTGCCGCGGGTCCGTAAAGCTGGTCTTTGAGGGCGTCGTTCCAGTGGACGGTGGCCCCGTTGGGCGAGGCGGGCAGATAAGGGTTGGGGTTGAGGCTCCACACGGCGCCATTGGCCCAAGGCTCATTTCGGAAGAGCAGGGCGGGGCGGCCGTCGGGCTCGAACATGGCGGCCGCCTGAGTCGCCCGGGCCATCTGCCGCTGGCGACCATCCGGGCCGGAGGCGTATTCGTCGCGCAGGCGCAGGGCTTCCTCCTCGGTTCGCGGCAGTTCGGGCGCCATGGGCATCCACCAGGTCATCGGCTCGGTGTAGCGGAAGCTCAGCACCCCGTGGGCGTCGTCCCACGCCACGTTGTTGTCGCCTTCGTGATACCGGAACCCAAAATCCGCCCAACCTTCGACCGTGCTCACGTCGGTGAAGGGCATCCAGATCCCCTGCTCGCGAGAACGAACCGTGAAGTAGTCCGGGAAGATTTGCTGCAGCCGCTCCCAGGCCGCACGGAAGCCCCACTCGGGGTTGAAACGGTAGAGCACCAGCCGGAACTTCGCGGCGCCGGGCAGGCGCTGGGTCTCCGGCACCAGGCCGAAATCCCAAGCGAGGAAGAGCTGGCGGGTCCCACCATGATACGCGAGGCGGAACTGCGCCGGCTGGCCCATGTCGAGCGCCAGGGCCAGGCCGGAGCGGTCGTCGTGGATGGCGGCCAGCGGATAGGCGGAAAGGGTGCCGGTCGTGCCGCAGCCCACCGCGTTGACGCGGGTGAACTCGAGGTTGCCGGTGATCGTTCGCCCGGTGCGGATGTCGTCGCCCCAGGTAAAGCCAGCCGCGTCGATCGGCAACGCAAAGACCAGCATGACGGCGCGGTCGCTGCCCCGGGTGTCGGTCAGGACGCCCTCGATGGCCAGGTGATCCCTGGCGGCGTGAACGGTGGTTTCGAGCTGGAGCCCCAACGCAGCGCACACGCCTTCGCTGAAGCTGTACAGGTCCGAATTCGCCGCCACGTCGCGGGCGAAAAAGCCGCCCGGCGTGTCAGCCGTCAGATCGCGCGACGCAATGTGAAGGGATGCCACGCGGTGCTGGCGCATCACCAGGCGGACGCCGTCATCCGTGGCGTACTCGCGGGCGTCGCCGGTCAGCGGGGGCGGAGGCGAGACCCGTTCCATTGGCGTGCCCTGAAACAGAATGGCTTCGCCGCCCGCCGCCGTCTCGGTGACCGACACGTCGTCGAACCATACCTGCCCCGCCTTGCCCCGGAAAAGACAGTGGACCGTCAGCGAGCGGATCGGTCTCTCGGGGACGATCGTCACCTCGCGCAGCTCCCAGTCGTGCGTGCCGGTCGAAAAGTTTGCCGTTTGTCCCCAGAGCGGGGACCCGTCGGCGTAAATCAGGTCCACGTAGAGCGAATAGCCGCTGTCACGACCGCCGGTAACGCCCTCGGCCCGGCTCCAACCGCTGACCTTTAACGGCGCGAGCTGGGTGCGGTTGAGGTTGAGGGTCTGGCTTGCGCCGCGCCAGCCGGTGGTGTCGGCGGCCGCGCACGCCAGAGCCTGCGAGCCCTCGCGACCTTCGCCCGTCGCGATCCGGTAGCCATTGGGGGCGGCCTGCCAGGAGGTCAGGGCGGCCCCCTGCTTCGCCTCGAAACCGCCATTGCGGACGAGGTTGGTCGCGGCGGGAGGGACGTGAATCACCCGCAGAACGGGAGAGCTCGCGAGGGCCGCCGAGGCCGTGGTCAGAGCCAGCGCGCGAGCCAACCTCGAGCCTGCCAACTGTCCGACCTTTGCTGCCGATCGTAAAAGGCGCCCACTGAAAATCACCGGCAACGAATAGCCCGTGGCGGGAAGTTCCACCAGCGGAAGTTGGTTCGGCTTCGTTCGCCTGGCCGCGGCACCCGGCGCGCGCGCCGCCTGGCTCTGCGGCGCGGAAGAGTCGTTCAACAAAAACGCTGCGCCCGCGGAGGCTCAGCGATATCCAGCGGGGCGAACCGCCGCTCAATACATGGCGTCGTAGTTCTCCTGAATCTTGCCGTACTGGGGATTGACGGTCTCCACGTGACCGTCCGGCATGCTGACGCAGGCCTTGCCCTTTTTGAGGAACTCGTTTTGGGGGACCCGTTGCTTGCGGGCAAATTGATGCCGGCCGCTAAGAGTGTTGCCCGGCGGCACGAACCGCCCGTCGTCCACCGGATCCCCGTCGGACCAGTTCGCGCTGTCGCTGTTCTCCTCCACAATCATCAGCTTCTTCGTGGGATTGCGGATGGACGCCGTCTTGAAGTGCAGCGGCGGCACTCCCTGGCCGTAGAGCGAGGCGATGCCGCGGTTTTCTGAGCCCAACACGTAGCTCACAAGCGTGTACGAGTAGAGGTAGGGGTTCTGTCCCGCGGGCGCCTTGCGCCACCTCAGCTCTCGCTCCAGCGCATCGCGGTCCGATGGGCAGCGGAAAAGGTTGGTGGTGAAGTTGCCTATGTAGCGCGCAATCGCGCTGTTCTGCACGTTGGTGTAGTAGCTGGCCGGGAGGCTCGGGTCGTTGCCCTGCCGGGCCGTGAGGTTCCAGAAAATCCAATCCTCCTTCATCGCCACGTACGCCCCCTTGGAGGCGGTGCCCGGAAACGTGTCGTTGTTGTCCTCGGTGTACATCAGCATCGCCAAGGCAAGCTGCTTGAGGTTGCCGCGACAAACCGTCTGCTGGCCCTTGCCTTTCGCTTTCGAGAGGGCGGGCAGGAGCATCCCCGCAAGAATGGCAATGATGGCGATGACGACGAGCAACTCGATCAAAGTGAAGCCACGTTTTCTCATAAGCCGTTTCAGTGTGTGTGACCAACCTCGCGAACCGTGTTGGGCGTGTCAAGCACGGCTTCCCGGTGCCCGTTTTTGTCTGGCGGTCGGTCGTGCCGGCTTCAGCCGGTCGGTGACCTGGCAGCCGGCCAAAGCCGGGACTACGAGCACGCCCGCAACCGTGCATCCAGGCGCCGGCGCCGTGTCGTGCAATTCCGCCGCCTTTCCAGGCGGCACGGGCGCGCGGAGATGATTCTGCTCGGCACAAGCGCGGAATTTGTTCCGCTCGGCGGCGGTGACCGGGTTAGTGCGGACTAGAGTCTGCGCGCCGATGGGTTGCGGCGGTTGAATCCGACCGGTGGGAGCGCGGAGTTTATTCCGCTCCGTGGCGGTGACTGGGCTGGAGCGGACTGAAGTCCGTGCTCCGATGCGCGCGCGGGGCGAATCCGCCCGGGAGCGCGGAACTGATTCCGCTCGGTTGCGCTCACTCTGCTTGGGCGGAGTGAAGTCCGCCCTCCAAGGGTTGCTCCGGAGGTTGGCGGCACGGGGCGGCGGCAACAAGTAGGGCCTCCTCCGCACTTTGGCGTGAGAAGGAGGCCCAAACACGTAGGACGATTCGGTTTGTTTATCTGTTGTTGGTTGGTGTTTCCGTCTGCGTGACCGACCGCCGGCTCGTTTCACGAATTCGCCAGCGGTCGCGGTTCTGTGAGTGCGCGAACCCGACCGCCCCCGGGGCAACTCGCCTTCGGAGGCCATCTCTATATCACAGGCGACCGGCAGAGTGATATTCCCTGCGTCTCAAAGTGTGTGCTGTGCGTCTTTTCCACGGTTTTCGACTTGACTCCACTCAGTTGCTGTGGTTTTATGTTATTCCGTGAATCGTTATGCTGCGATACGCATTAATCTTCCTGATTGTGGCCATCGTCGCCGGTGCGCTGGGTTTCGGCGCACTGTCCGGAACGGCGGCGTGGATTGCCAAAGTGCTGGTGCTCGTATTTCTCGTCCTGTTCGTGATTTCGCTGCTGCGAGGACGGAAGTGACCCGGCCGGAAGGACCGATGGCGCCGCGCGGCTTGGCCGCGAGAATCTGCCCTGGATCACCAACCACCAACCCCATCGAATGAGACCGACCCTGTGCCCCGGAACCCGGGGACTTTGCCTATCCCTGACCTTCGCCCTGCTCGCCTTTGGCGCCGGCGGTTGCGCCACAACCGCCCGCGACTCGGGTCGCGCCGGCTTCGACCGGATTGACTTGGACGGCGACGGCGCGATCACCGAGGACGAGTTCGCCACACATCTGGTGCATGAGTCGTTCCAGATGTTCGACACCAACCGCGACCGGGTGATCCAGTTTGATGAATGGCGGGCGAAGGAAACCGAGGCCGGAGCGGTGGCGCTCTTCGAGACGCTGGACCTTGACGCGAACGGCCAACTCGGGTTCGAGGAATTCGATTCGAGCGACCGGAAGCGAGAGGCTTTGGGACGCATGTTTCACACGCTGGACCGTAACGACGACGGCCGCCTTGAATGGGCGGAGGTCCGGGGGCGATAGGCGGAGGACCACAAAGCCACCTTAGAGTTGAATTCTCCAAGAACGATGAAACGCATCAAGACCTCTT
>CAYNCT010000161.1:0-7055 GCA_964396005.1 uncultured Verrucomicrobiota bacterium
CGCGCCCGGCTCAAATCGCGAAATCAGTGTACTCGGGTTTGTAGTGCTGGGTCGGCGGCTGCAGCATCCCGGCGGCCACGGTCAAGTTGGTGCCCGGCTCGATCAGGATGAACGCGCCGGTGAGCCGGTTCTGGGCGTAGCCGTCGTACACCAGCGGCTGGCTGGTCTGGAGGCGGATTTCCCCGATGTCATTCAGGAGCAATTGGCCCGGCTCGGGCTCCTCGTCGAACGTTCCGATGTGGATCTTGGAATCCAGGCTCGTGACCAGCGCCTGCACGGTCCGGGTCGTGTGTTTGAGCCAGAACTTGCGGCCGCGCAAAAGCGGTTTTTGGTGCATCCAACACACCTTCGCCCGCAGGTCGCTGTCCACGCCCGGGAGGTTGTCCAGCCCAACGATCTGATCGCCGCGGCTCACGTCCAGATCGTCGGCCAGTTGCAGGGTGACCGATTGCGGGGAAAAGGCCTCGGCCAACGGACCGTCGAAGGTGCTGATCTCTTTCACGACCGAGGGCTGGCCACCGGGCAGGACCAGGACCTTCTGGCCCGCGCGGACGATCCCCCCTGCCAGTTGGCCGCTCAGACCGCGAAAGTCGTGCAGCGCGGGGTCGCGCGGGGAGTGGGGGCGATTCACCCACTGCACGGGGAAACGGAGCGTCTCGAGGTTCCAGTCGCTGGCAATGTGGACGCTCTCGAGGTGTCGGAGCAGCGGGGGACCCTCGTACCAGGGCGTGCGCGGCGAAGGGTCCACGACGTTGTCGCCGTTGAGGGCGCTGATGGGGATGAACTTGACGTCGCGCAGCACGTTGAGCCGGGGCAGGAAGGCCTCGAACTGCTCGCGGATTTCGCGGAAACGCGCTTCGCTCCACCCGACGAGATCCATCTTGTTGACCGCGATGACCACGTGCGGGATGCCGAGGAGCGCGGCGATGTAGGTATGACGGCGCGACTGCTCGATCACGCCCTGCCGCGCGTCCACCAGCACGATGGACAGGTTGGCCGTGGACGCGCCGGTCACCATGTTGCGCGTGTACTGCACGTGCCCCGGCGTGTCAGCCACGATGAACCGCCGGCGCGGCGTGGCGAAGTACCGGTAGGCGACGTCAATGGTGATCCCCTGTTCGCGCTCGGCGCGCAGTCCGTCGGTGAGATTGGCCAGATTGATCTGGCCGCCCCCGGTGATATCGGCCGAGCGTTCCAGCGCCTCGAGCTGATCCTCCATCAGGCTTTTCGAGTCGTACAACAGGCGGCCGATGAGGGTGGACTTACCGTCGTCCACCGAGCCGCAGGTGTTGAAACGGAGGATTTCGATGGGAGGATTGGCGAGCATGGGGGCAGACGATTTGGAAAGGAGCCAGCGTCTTTCGGGGTCCAAACGGGCGCGACGCATCTGTTCGAGTTCGATCTTCAACGGTTTCCAACAGGCCTCATCGGCCAGCCGTTCTTGACGCTCTTCTTCCGCCAAGAGGCGGGCGGCCCGTCCCCCGTCGCTGTTTCCTTCAACCACCACGCGAGGTCTTCCGGCAGGCGGACACGGAGAATGTTGCGCATAGGGCAGGAACGTGCGGCTCCGGAGGAGCCCAGGCAGCGGGACCTTGGCTCAAAAATACCCGGCCTTCTTGCGGTCCTCCATCGCGGCTTCGCTGGTCTTGTCGTCCGCCCGGGAACCGCGTTCGGTCACGCGCGCGGCGGCGATTTCGGCAATGATGTCGTCCACGGTGTTGGCAGGACTCTCGACCAGCCCGGTGCTGATGATGTCGCCAATGGTGCGCACCCGCACCACCAATTCCTTGACGGGCTCGGACGGTTTGGGGGGCAACAGGTCGGTCACCGGCAACCATTGGCCGCCCCGCCGGACGGCCTGCCGGCGATGACTGAAGTAAATGCTCGGCACCTCCAGGCGCTCCCGGCGGATGTACTCCCAGACATCCATCTCGGTCCAGTTCGAGAGCGGAAAGACCCGCATGTGCTCGCCGGGATTCACCCGCGCGTTGTACAGATTCCAGAGCTCCGGCCGCTGGTTTTTCGGATCCCATTGCCCGAAGGCATCGCGGAAGCTGAAAAACCGCTCCTTCGCCCGGGCTTTCTCCTCGTCACGGCGGGCACCGCCGATCGCACAGTCGAACCGGAACTCCTCGAGGGCCGCGAGCAAGGTGGGGATTTGCAGCCGGTTGCGGCTGGTTTCACCGGGGGCGGGCGTGGCAATCCCGGCGGCGATGGCATCCTCGACCTTGCGGACGATCAGTTTCGCCCCCAGCTCGGCCGCCCGGCGGTCACGGAATTCGTTCAGCTCCGGGAAGTGATGGCCGGTGTCCACGTTGAGCAACGGCAGGGGCAGCTCCGACGGGCGAAAGGCCTTTTCCGCCAGGCGCAGCAGGCAAATCGAATCCTTTCCGCCGGAGAACAGCAGAACCGGCCGCTCGAACTCGGCCGCCACTTCCCGCAGAACGTGGATGGCCTCGGTCTCGAGGTAGGCCAGATGATCAAGATGGTACGACGACATGCAGGAAACGGTGTCGGAGCGCCCCGGTGGCGCGGTTCACCTTCCGCGCCCGGTGCCGGAGTGGCGCTCGCTCGCCGCCGCGGAGACTGCCGGTTCCAGCGGCCCACCGCGAGCCCAATTCCCCCGGGCAGGGAAACCCGTTTTCGAGTCAACTGCCGGCGCCGGGGGCGCCGCGAAGGTCCCTCCTGAAACCACGATTCTCATCCGCGGACTGCAGCCGCCGCGGCCCCGCCCCAGTTCGCGTGCAAGCCACACTCGCGCTTTTCATCGGCCTTGGCGGGGTCGTAGTAATCCCACTCGTTCGGCAGGTCGTGCCGGGCGAGGTAGGCTTCCATGTCGGCGTCCGACCAGTAAAACACTGGCGACACCTTGAGCGTCCCGAAATTCGTGTCGAGGGAGAGCAGATCCAGGCCCGCGCGGTTCGGATTCTGGACGCGCCGCAGCGCGGTGAACCAAACCCGGGGGGCGAGCTCCCGCAGGCCGCGCTGGAACGGCTCCAACTTCATCACCGCGCTGAACGCTTGCAGCCGCGCTTCATTTTCAGGGGTGGCTTCGGGCACGCCGCCGTGGACCGCATCATAATGGGCCGCGGTCAGGCGCGGGACATAGGGCTTGAGGTTGAGATTCAGCCGCCGCTTCAAGTCCTCCGCGTGACGGTAAGTGGCGGGGCGGTTGTAGCCGTGATCCACCCAGAGCACTGGAATGTCCGGCTGCGCCCGGGTCACCAGATGGAGCAGCACCGCCTCATACGGGCGGAAGTTGGTGGACACCACCGCGCGGCCCTCCGCCCGGGCCAGGGCCCAGTGGATGATGTCGAGCGGCGGCTGCCCGCGCAGCGCGGCGTTGGCCTCGGCGATCTCGGCGGGCGTCATTGCGCTTCCGGGGTTGCGGCGCCCGCGTCCACCGCGGCGGCGGTCCACACCGCGCGGGCGACCCAATCACCAAACCGCTCGCCGTGTTGGCGTTCGTCGCGATACCGCTCAAGCAAGGGCCGCAATTCGGTCTCGATTTCCGCGTCCTTGACGACCTCTTTCCACACGCGGTTCAGGCGGGTGCCGGCCGCATTGCCGCCGAGCCAGACCTGGTAGCGGCCCGGTGCCTTGCCCACAAAGGCCAGCTCGGCCGTGTAAGGCCGCGCACAGCCGTTGGGGCAGCCGGTCATGCGAATGATGATTTCCTCCCCGGCCAACCCCACCTCGGCGAGCAGCTTTTCGATCCGATCCAGCAAGCCCGGTAAAAACCGCTCGGACTCGGCCAGGGCCAGGCCGCACGTGGGCAGCGCCACGCAGGCCATCGCCGCGGCGTGTAGCACGGACGTTTGCCGAGCCGTGTTGACGCCGTGCTCGTTGAGCAGCGCGTCGAGCGCCGGTTGGTCGGCCGGCGTCACCCGGGCCAGGATGACGTTTTGGTTGCCGGTCAAACGAAACTCCACGTGCGGAAACCGCTCGGCAATGCGCCGTAGCGCCGTCTTCATGGGCCGGCCCGGCGCGTCCAGAATTCGGCCGTTCTCGACGTGCAATCCAAAGAACAACGAGCCGTCCACCGCGCGGTGCCAGCCCAGCAGGTCGTGCGTGGTGGTGAAATGCCACGGCCGGGCCGGTTCAAACGTCAGGCCCGCGCGCCGTTCGATCTCCGCGCGTGTCCAGGCCACACCCCGTTCCTGCACCACGTACTTGAGCCGCGCGTGCTTGCGGTCCGTGCGGTCGCCGAAATCACGGTGGATCGTGAGCACGGCCTTCGCCACGTCCACCAGCTTGTCCGGGGTAAGGAAGCCCATGACATCGGCCAGGCGCGGGTACGTGGCTTCGTTGCCGTGGCTGCGCCCCAGGCCGCCGCCGACGGACAGATTGTAGCCGGTGAGCCGGTCGTTCTCGACGATGGCGATGAATCCCAGGTCGTTGGTGAGCACGTCGAGGTCGTTCACCGGCGGAATCACGAAGGCCGTCTTGAACTTCCGCGGCAGGTAGGTCTTCCCGTAAAGCGGGTCCAGGAATTCCTTGTGGGCCGGGTCTTCAAGGTCGAGCTGGACTCCCTCGACCCAGATCGCGTGATACGCCTGGGTCTGCGGTTTGAGCGCGTCCGCCACCCGCACACAATCCCGGTACACCTCCTCGCGCGCCCGGGTGTAAGCGGGCGTCGGCGGAGCGAGCACGTTGCGGTTCACGTCGCCGCACGCCGCAAGGGTGGACAGCAGGGAGTCGTTGATGGCCTTGATGAGCGGCCCCAGGCCCGACATCACCACTCCGTGAAACTGAATGCTCTGCCGGGTGGTGACCCGGAGGCTGTTGTTGCCGTAGCGCGCGGCCAGGTCATCGAACGTCAGCCACTGCGCCGACGTCATCACGCCCCCGGGAATCCGCCCTCGCACCATCAGGATGTACTTCTTGCCGGTCTTGCGCAGGTCGCGGTCGTCCTGCTGGTAAATGCCGTGAAACTTGATGAACTGCTGGTCATCCTCCGAGAACCGGTCCGCTGCAGGATCCTTCAACGTGGCGGCAATCGTGCCCGCCAGGGTCGGGATCGCCTCCTTGATGACCTCATTATGGGTCCGCTTGGCTTCGTGCTGAATCATGATTATGTCACCCAAGATGGTTGTGATTCTGTCGTCCTTGCCTCCAAGGTCAAGTGGTTTGCCGCCGGCACGGTCAGGCGGATGGCGGCCCGAACGGCACGCCGCGCACGCCCACAGCAACCATGGCCGTCTCCAAGCGGGTCACCCCGCCCCCAATAGAGAGCGGGGTGACTGATTCCAAGCCAATGCGATCAACAGCCGGGCGTCAGGCCACGGTGACTTCCTTGCAGAGGTACACGTCCTGAATGGCGTTCAACAACTGCACGCCCTCGGCCAGCGGTCGCTGGAACGCTTTGCGACCGGAAATCAGCCCCATGCCGCCGGCGCGCTTGTTGATGACCGCCGTGAGCACCGCGGCCTCGAGGTCTCCCTTGCCCTTGGATTCGCCGCCCGAGTTGATCAGTCCGGCACGCCCCATGTAGCAGTTCGCCACCTGATAACGACAAAGGTCAATGGGGTGGTCGCTGCAGAGGTCGGTATAGATTCGCTCGTCAAATTTGCCGTACCCGGAACTCCCGAGGTTCAGCGCCTTGTAGCCGCCGTTGTTCTCCGGCAGCTTCTGCTTGATGATGTCCGCCTGGATGGTCACGCCCAGATGATTGGCCTGGCCGGTGAGGTCGGCGGAGACGTGATAATCAGTGGCCTTGCCGTCGGCGTTCTTCACCTTGAAGGCGTTGTTCCGCAGGTAGCACCACAGGACGGTGGCCATGCCGAATTCGTGCGCCAGCGCGAACGCCTGGCTGACCTCGACGATCTGCCGGCCGCTCTCCGCAGAGCCGAAGTAGATCGTCGCCCCCACGGCCGCGCAGCCCATATCCGCTGCCTGCTTGATCGTGCCGTACAGGATCTGGTCGGCCTTGTTCGGATAGGTGAGCAGCTCGCTGTGGTTTATCTTCACCAGGAACGGGATCTTGTGGGCGTATTTGCGGGCCACCGACCCGAGCACGCCAAAGGTCGAGGCCACGGCGTTGCAGCCGCCTTCGATGGCCAGCTTGACGATGTTCTCGCTGTCGAAGTAGTCGGGGTTCTTGGCGAAGCTCGCCCCGCCGGAATGCTCGATGCCCTGGTCCACCGGCAGGATCGAGAGGTAGCCCGTGTCCGCGAGCCGCCCCGTTCCGTAGAGCCGTTGGAGGTTGGCGAGGACGCGGTTATTGCGATCCGATGGAGCGAAGATGCGGTCCACCCAGTCGGGCCCGGGCAGATGCAAGCGATCCTTCGGGATTTTCGGCGTGCTGAACTTGAGGTAATCGGCTTTGTCGCCGAGGAGTTTTTCAATGGTCGTGATCATGTTCCATGCGGGATTGCTGCGCGACGAATTAGAGTTTTCGCCCGGCGTCGCGGACCAGACGTCGGCCGAAAACTAGGGACGAAGTCGGTCGCCGCGCAACGCGATTCTGGTCGCGCGCGCCCGTCCGGTCTGCGCCGCTGGTGATCGCCGCGCGCCCACCGCCGCGCCCGGCATCGCCGCGCTCAACGCACTACCAGCCGCACCGCCTGGCTTTCGTACCCGACCTCGAAGCGCCGGCCGCCAGGCAACGTGGGCAGACGAAGTTCATCGAAGGTGCCAGTTCGGCTGCCCGCCCAGGTCAGCAACGCGAAGGACTCGCCCTCGGACGGCGTGAACCCTTCGGCCAGGCGGACTTCCAGTACGCCCCCAAGGAACACACCCATCGCCACGGTGACCCGGTCATGGCGGTCACGGGCGGCGATGTCCAGCACCAGCCGGCCGCTGCCGCTTTGGCGGAATGTCCCTCCCCGCCCGCTGTCCGGCTCCTGGCCCAGCGCCAGCGTGCCGATGCCTTCTCCGCCCGGCGACACCACGCCGCCCGGGTTGGTGAGGTCGGCGTAAAGATTGCCCGCGCCGGTCAGCTCGCCGCCCTCCAGTTCCAGCCCTTGCAGGCACGCGAGGCTGCCGCCCGCGAGGTGGACACTCCCCCCGGCGGTTTGCCGGTAGAGACCTGGGGAATAAGCTCCGACGTGCAG
>CAYNCT010000162.1:0-6985 GCA_964396005.1 uncultured Verrucomicrobiota bacterium
GATCGAAGGGATTCGAACCCTCGACATCAACCTTGGCAAGGTTGCGCTCTACCAGACTGAGCTACGCTCGCGTCCAAAAGCGGCGAAAGACTTACCCGCCGTCGGCTTCAACGCAAGACCCGATTTCGTGCCGCAGCGGGGCAAGGTCGGGGTCGTCGAGCGCCCGGGCGCGCAACCGGTCGGCGTGTCCGGACTGAGCGGCGTGAGCCAGCGCGAGCCACCACCATTGCCGGGCTTCGCCGAGCCGGTTGAGGCAGCAGGCATATCGCGCGAGCTGGAGCGGCACGGTGGCATTCGGTTCGAGGGCATCCGCCGCGGTCGCCAATCGCGCATAGCCTTCCTCTGTCCGCCCGAGGCGATGCAGCGATTCGGCCAGGTGCAGCCACCCGAAACGACGCCCCGGCTCGACCGCCACCAAGCGCTCGGCCAAGTCGAGGCAGGTTAACCAGTCGCCACGCTTGGAGGCGATCAGCCAGCGGAGTTGGAGCGCCTCGGGATGGTCGCCGGCTGCCGACGAGAGACCGGCCAACAGCCCCTCGGCCTCCGCGAGGGCATCCAGCCTCACCCAGCCATCGGCTGCCCGGACCAGAGCGGCGTCAGCTTCGGACAGCGGTTCCATGCCGGCCCATCAGACTGCCGCAGCCACCAGGAATCAACCCGCCGCGCTTCCAGCCCGCGCGGGGCGAAGCGACGACTTGTGGTTGCCAGCACGCCCGTCGCGGGCAAACTCGCTTGCGGAACTTGCTCCGACAGCATCCAACCCATCCGCGCCATGCCCGACCCATCACCCCGGCAAGCTCGGCTCAGCGCGACCGCCGGCCGCGCCACACGAAGTAGGTCCAGCGTCGGTCAAACCATTCGCGCACGAGCAGCCCCCCGCCCCGCGGAGCGGTCGAGCCGGGGAGGGCGGGCCGGCGCCTCGGAGTCGGCGACCGGCCGTGAGCAGCGCCGCCGCAAAGCGATCGAGGCCAGTCTGCCCCGACGCCACCCGGCCACGCACCGGCGCGAACCCCGCGAAGAGTCGGGCTGGGACGCGATCCGGGGCAGCCCGGTAACACGGGTCATCTGCGCCGCCGGTGGCCTGGTGTGGCGCGTGACGTCGCGCGGGCGGCGATTGGCGGTGATTCGCCGCGAGCGTTACGGCGCGGAGTGGACGCTGCCCAAAGGCAAGCTGGATCCGGGCGAGGAATGGGCCGAGGCAGCGCTGCGGGAGGTCCGCGAGGAAACCGGGTGCGAGGCGCGCATCGAGTCGTTCGCCGGTGGGCTGACCTACCAACACGACGGCCGGCCAAAGATCGTGTTGTTCTGGAACATGCGGTTGGTCGCCGACCACGGTTTCGAGCGCTCCGAGGAAGTGAGCGATCTGGTTTGGCTGAACCCGCAGGAAGCGGTCGCGTTGCTGACGCACCCCGACGAGCGCGAACTCGTCGCCCGTCAGCCGGCTTGACCGGGTCCTTCCGCCGCGTCAGCGGCCCGCCTCGACAACCGGTGGTGGCAGGTCGCGCCGGATCTCGCCCAGCCGATAGCCGAAACCCGGTCCGCGAATGCTGCTCAAGTCCACCCTACCGTCCCGGCGCAGATACAACCCCGGATGCACCCGGCGCTCGGGCGCCGACGCCTCCGGATAAAACTGCATGGCGTTGGTTTCGACCCCCATAATGGTGCCGACGTGCGCAGCGAGGAGCACGTGCGGAATCTGTGCCAACATCGGGTTGGTCAGATCCTGCACCATCAGCGCCATCCCGTGCGCTCGCGCCCAGCAGGCGCTGAGGATGGCCCCGGTCTGCGTCTTGCACGTTTTCAGGGCCACGCCGCTCCAACCCAGGTCGCGTCCGCGCCGGACCAGACGCCAGTCGTGGGCGCTTTCGTCGAGAAACAGCGGCTTCCGTGCGGACACGCTGCGCACGTCAATCGGGTGTTCGGCCAACTCGTACGGAAAGGGCTGCTCGACGTAGAGCAGCCTTTCGTCATAGCGCGGGTGTTCGGCGCGCAACCGGTCGAGGATGGCGTTCACGTAACCGGGATCCGTGACGGTGGCGTTGAAGTCGGCGCTCAACCAGTCCACCCCGTGGGCCAGCCCAATCGCCGCCACGCGGGTGAGACGCGCGTAATCCCAGGCCGCGTCCGTGCCGCGCAGCTTCACCTTGAGACATCGCAGCCCGTCGCGGCGAATCCATTCCGGCAACGTGACGGGATGACCGTCGTCGGGCTCGTTACCCTGACGCTCCGAGTCGTCGAGAAGATCGAGGCCGCCGACCAGGTGCCACGCGGGCAGTCGGGTCTGGGGCTCGGGCGCCAGAAAATCCGCTGGAAACCGGCCCGCGAAGCCAACCGCCATCCCGGCGGCGGGCTCGAGGAAATCGGCCAGATTGCGATTCAGGTGGTCGGGGCCGTAGGTCGCATACGTGGGGCAACCAAGGAGCTGGCCGTACGCATCGTGCAGGGCAAGGTCGAAAGCCGAACAGCAGACCAGCGCGGCCAGCCAGGGCATCGGGCCGGGTGTCGCGTCGGGATGGCCGTTGAACTCGCGCCACAGGTCGGTCAACCGATCGCGTTGAAAATCGTGACCCACTTCGAGCGGATGACCCTGCGCGTCGAACTGCGGCCACGCCGCAGCCAACCAGCGGCAGAATTCCTTGAGCGCCTGGTGGCGTGGTTCGTACGGCAGCGTTCCGGGCCACACCCACTGCACGCTCAAGGGCGTTTCCCCCCAGCCGACGGCCGAGCGACCGCGGCGGTCCGCCACCACCAGCCGCACCCGCGTGCAGGTGACCGAAGTGAGCGTTTCCGGTCCGAACTTCAGCGGGATGCGGGTGGTGACCGGCAGGAAGTACAGCGCTGCCGCCATGACGCGGATGTCGGTGCTCTTGGACATGGCCGAAAATCTCGTGCGAAACCCCGGTGGCAAGCCCGCCGCGCAACGCGAGGCTGGCGGACGCTTCACCGAACGCGGCGTGGCAGTCAGTGGCCTGTCGCGACCCCATCCACGAAATTCCGCAGCAGCCGCAGTCCCACTGCCTGGCTTTTCTCCGGATGAAACTGGGTGGCGAAGAGGTTGTCTCGCCAAATGGCCGCGGCGAACGTTTCGCCGTAGGTCGTCTTGCCGGCGATGATCGAGTTGTCCGCCGGCCGCGGATAGTAAGAGTGGACGAAAAAGAAGTGGCTGCCGTCAGGAATGCCTCGGAACAACGGACAGTCCGGACGGGTTTGGATGACTTCGTTCCAGCCGATTTGCGGGACCTTGCAGCCCGCGGCGCCGGAGAAGCGGACCACGCGGCCGGCAAAAATCCCGAGGCCGGCGGCGCAACTGTTGAACTCGTCGCTGCCTTCGAAGAGCGCCTGGTAGCCCACACAGATCCCGAGAAACGGCCGGCCCGCGCGGATGAAGTCGCCGACCGCTGCGAATAGCTCCTGTCGGCGGAGCGCGTTGACGCAGTCATCGAAAGCCCCCACGCCGGGCAGGACAACGGCGGAGACTTCGCGCAAGTCCTTCGGTTCTTGGGCCAGACGCACCGCGGCGCCAACATGCAGGAGGGCCTTGTGGACACTTCGCAGGTTGCCGGCGCCGTAATCAATGAGCGCGATCACGCCGCAGAGGCTACGCGGCCCCCGGGGGCGATTCAATCCAACGTCCGTCCGCGGGCGAGCGCGGTCGGTGAACACCCTCCGCGTTCACGCCGGCCCCAAGGGCCGAGCGGAATGGAATTGACCCGATTTGAGGACGGTTTCTACCCTTCAGGCATGATTCTCCGGTGCAGATGGGCAGGGCAGATGGCCTCAGTGGTCGTGGCGGCTTGGCTGGCCGGTCCGCTTGCGACCGGCTTGAGCGGTGAGCCTGCAGGCGTGCGGATTGCGGAGGTGGGCGGCAAGCTGCGCGTCGAAATCGGCGGAGAATTGTTCGCCGAGTATCATTACGCCGGCGGGTCGCGTCCGTACCTCTACCCGATCCTGCTCCCGGGCGGGGTCGCAATGACGCGCAACTGGCCGATGCGCGAGGCGCCGGGCGAAGACCGCGACCACCCGCATCACCGGTCGCTCTGGTGGGCGCACGGCGATGTGAACGGAGTGGATTTTTGGTCGGAGTCCAGCAAGGCCGGCAAGACGATCCAGAGCGAGTTGGTCGAGGCGAAGTCCGGGCCGGAATCCGGCATCATTCGAACCACCAACAAACTGGTGGGGCCCGACGGCAAGGTCATCGCCACGGACGAGCGGACCCTCCGCTTCGCGGCCCGAGGCGAGCATCGCCTGCTCGATTTTACAGTCACGGTTCGCGCTTCCGAGGGGCCCGTGGAATTCGGCGACACCAAAGAGGGCACCATGGCGATCCGTCTGGCGGAGTCCATGCGGCTGAAACCAAACAAGGACCATGCGGGCAAGCCCACCGGCCATATCGTCAACAGCGAAGGCGTACGCGACGGTGACACCTGGGGCAAGCGCGCGACCTGGGTGGATTATCACGGCCCCGTCGGCGGCGAGACCGTTGGCGTGGCCATCTTCGATCACCCGTCCAATCCCCGGCATCCGACCTGGTGGCATGTGCGCGACTACGGCCTGTTCGCCGCGAATCCGTTCGGGGTGCATGATTTCGAAAAACGGCCCGCGGGCACTGGCAACCTGAAACTCGCCGCCGGCGAAAGTGTCACTTTCCGCTACCGCTTCGTATTCCATCGCGGCGATGAACAGCAGGCCGGCATTGCCCACCTGTACGCCGAATACGCGGCCGTGGCCCCGTAGCTTGAACCCTCGTCACCCGCAACTGTCCAACGCTTCATCACTATGACTCAGATCAACCGTCGTACCTTCCTTCAAAACTCCGCGGCCGCCGTCCTGGCGTCCGCTTTGAGCCCGGCCTTTTCGCGAGCGGCGCAGGGCGGCCGCGTCATCGGCCCGAACGAGGAGATCGGGGTGGCCGTGGTCGGCTTTGGCGGCCGGGGAGCCGACCACATTGGTGGCGTGCTCCGACTGCGCGAGAAGGGACAGAAGCTCCGGCTGGTCGCCCTGTGCGATGTGGACCGCAACATTCTCGACCGGGCCGTCAAGGCGCAGCGCGACAAGGGCGTCGAAGTGAAGGGCTTCACGGATTTCCGGCAGGCCTTGGAAGATCCGGCTGTGGATACCCTGATGTTTGCCACGCCGAACCACTGGCACGCGCTGAACGTGGTCTGGTCCGTGCAGGCCGGGAAAGATGTCTATGTCGAGAAGCCCGTTTCCCACAATGTCTGGGAGGGTCGCATGGCGGTCGAGGCGGCGCGCAAGTACGGCCGCGTGGTCCAGGCCGGCACGCAAAGCCGGTCCTCGCGGGCGGGCATTCAGGCGGCAGTGGACTGGGTGAAGGCCGGCAACGTGGGCAAGATCAAGATCGCTCGCGGACTCTGCTACAAGCGGCGTGCGAGCATCGGCAAGGTGGACGGGCCGCAGCCGATTCCGCCGGAGATTGATTACGATTTGTGGTGCGGACCGGCGCCCAGAGAACCATTGATGCGCAAACGGCTGCACTACGACTGGCACTGGGTTTGGCCCACGGGCAACGGCGACCTCGGCAACCAGGGGATCCATCAAATGGACATCGCACGCTGGTTCCTCGGCGAGGAACATTTGTCGCCCCAGGTCTGCAGCGTGGGGGGCCGCCTGGGCTATGTGGATGACGGCACCACCGCGAACACCCAAATCATCTTCCACGACTACCCGCGTGCCCCGCTGATTTTCGAGGTGCGCGGACTGCCCGAGAAGACCGGCTCGAACAAGATGGACCAGTTCATGGGCGCGGGCGTCGGCGTCATCATTCATTGCGAGGGCGGCATCGTGGTGATCCCCAACTACAACAGCGCCATGGCGCTGGATCACGACGGAAAGGAAATCCAGAAGTTCGCGGGCGCGGAAGACCACTACGAAAACTTCTTCAACGCCGTCCGCAGTCGAAAGGCAACCGACCTTCACGCGGACATTCTCGAGGGCCACATTTCCAGCGCCCTCTGTCACACCGGAAACATCTCCTACCGCTTGGGCAGGACGGCGTCGCCGGACGAAATCCGCGCGGCGATCAAGGCGCAACCCGACGCGGAGGCCACCTTCCAACGGATGCTCGACCACCTGCGGGCGAACGACGTGGATGTGAACGCCACCCCGCTCACGGTCGGTCCGGTCCTGACCATGGACCCGAAGCAGGAGCGATTCACCGGGGCTCACGCGCCGGACGCCAACCGGCTTTTGACCCGCGACTACCGTGCGCCGTTCGTCGTGCCGGCGAAAGTCTGATTGGCGCTCGTTTTGAAGCCCGGCCTTCCGCGAGGCCGGGCCTTGCGTTTCTCGACATGCCAGCATCGCACTTCAACCTCGCAGTCCGCCTTCCGGAGACTCTCGGAAGCCGGCGAACCATCCCGAACCTCCCGCAAAGTGCCGCCACCGGTGCGCCTGCTGCCGCTGCGGCACCGCGTGGTAACTGCTCGCTGATCGGCCGTGCGCGAAGAGAGTTCAGCGACTCGCGACCCCGGCGCCGACGTTGGGTCGCAGCCGGGCTGGCGCTGACGATTGGCCTGGTCGGGTTCATCGGGGGCCCGGTCCTGAGGGCGGCGGATGCCCCCGCCGCCGGCATCCCGGCGGGTTATCGGCTCCTCTATCAGCAGGATTTTGCCTCAGCCGATGCCCTGCGGGACTTTGAGTTCAGTGATCCGGCCGCCTGGCGCTGGTCCGGGTCCGCCGAAGGCCGGCCGGGCGCGCTGGAGCTGTTTCAACAGAGCCAGTATGCCCCGCGCGTTCGCTCGCCCCTCAACCTCGCGCTGATTGCCGGCCACGAATTTGGCGATTTCGTCCTCGAGGTGGACATGGTGCAGACGGGCCGCGAATACGGCCACCGCGACATGGTCGTGGTGTTTGCGGCGAAGGACCCGGCGAACTTTTACTACGCCCACATCGCAACCAAAACCGACGACCACGCGCACAACGTCTTCCTCGTCAAGCTGTCGTACTGGCTGAACGTGTAAGCGGC
>CAYNCT010000163.1:0-6556 GCA_964396005.1 uncultured Verrucomicrobiota bacterium
CGGCCCGCTCGTCCGCCGACAAGGCGAGCTTCGATTCCGGTGGCGGCATCCGGTCATCGGGATCGTCGGTCAGGATTCGGCGCACCAGCTCGCTGGCGTCGGGATCGCCGGGTTTGACGATCGGTTGGCCGGCCCGATTGGTCGCCAGCGCGCCTTCCGGGAGGTCGAGGCGCAGCCGGGCCTTGCGGCTGCCTTCGTCCGGGCCGTGACAGGCGAAGCAGCGATCCGACAGCAGCGGGCGGACCTGGGAATTGAAATCCACGCGTTCCCCGGCCAGCGCCAGGCCCGCCAGCACCAACACCACCGGCCAAAGGATTCCCCGCGCGCCGGCCTGTGCCGGCGCCCAGCACCACCGGGCTGGCCTGGGAGACTTCAACTGGCGGGAAGATTAGAGCCAGTCCCGGTCGTGACAAGCCCGGCCGCGGGCGACGGGAAGCGCCACCTCGCCGCTTCGAGATTCCGGCGGCCGGTACGCCGCGCCCCGGCCTTACGGCAGAATCGCCACGCGATAGAACAGAAACGCCGAAACCGTGCTGCGGGGATACGTCAGGGTCACGGTGTCGGCGGTGGCAGTCCGGGTTTCGACCAAGGTCCAGTTTCGCAGGTCGGTCGAGGACTCGACGCGGTAGGTGCGTCCGTTCAGGCCACTGGCGGTGAAACGGAACTGCTGGAAGTTCTCCGAACTCGGGAGCGCTTGCGGGGTGCTGAGGACGGGCGGCTGTGCGGGGACGGAGCCCTCGCGCAGCCGAAGCACCGTGAGCCGCGCTACCGCGTCGCGCGGGTAGGTCCGGGTCAGCGTCGCAGTCTGGAGCGTGACCGTTTCCACCGGCGTCCAGGTGCGATAGTCGGCCGTGCGTTCGACCACGTAGGTGGCGCCGACCTTGCCCACAATGGTGACCTGCAATTGCTGGAAGTTCTCCGCGCTGGGGAGAGGTCGGTAGCTGACGAAGCGCGGCGGCACATCGGCGCTCACCACTTCGATCGTCACGCTGGCCGGAGCGGACGCGGCGCCGCGGTTGTCCGTGGCCGTCGCGGTGAACACATACCGCCCGGCCGGCAGACCCGTGACGGCCGTTTCGTAAGGCGGCGCGGTCACGGTGGCGATGCTCGCGCCGTCGCGCCGGAACTCGACGCTCGCAACCTGGCCGTCCGCGTCCGCGGCGGTGGCGGTGAGCGTGAAGGCGGCAGGGGCGCCGAATCGCGCGCCGTCGGCCGGACGTGAGATGGTCACGGTGGGCGGCAGGTTGGCGCGGACGAGGACGTTGACCGGCGCCGAGGAGGTGGCGGCGCCCCGGTTGTCGGTAGCCCGCGCGATCAGGCTGTGCTGGCCGGCTGGGAGATCTGTCACGCGGAACACGAACGGCGCTTGCGTGACTGCGCCCAGGAGCGTTGCGCCATCAAAGAACTCGACCCGCGCCACGGTGCCGTCGAGGTCGCTGGCCTGCGCGACGATGTCGAATTCGGCCGGCGCAAAGAACTCCGCTCCGGCGGTCGGACTGGTGATGGCGACGGTCGGCGGTTGATTGGGCAACACCGCGACAGTGACCGGGTCCGTGGTTGCCGTGGCGCCGAGATTATCCGTCGCGCGTGCGGCCAACCGGTAGTCGCCCGCAGGCAGTCCGGAAAGCGTGAATTGATAAGGCGACGTGGTGACCGTGCCTACAACCTGCCCATTCTGGAGGAAGTCCACCCTGAGCACGGTGCCATCCGGATCGCTCGCCGTGGCGGCGAGTTGAAACGAGCCCGGCTCCGGACTGGTAGCACCGGCGGCCGGACTGGTGAGAGCGACCGCCGGGCTCTGATTCACCTGCTCGATGTCGCCGGTGATCGTCAGCATCCGAACCGTGCCGACGGTCGAGCCGGGGATGAGATTGGAATTCCAGTTCGCATAGTAGGCGACCCGGTGCCGGGCCGGCACCGGGAAATTGGTGAGCAACTCGATGGTGCCCCCCACCTGGACCAGTTGCGAACTGCCATCGAGTTGAAAAACCCGCGCCCGGACCACGGCGGTGGCGTCGGGCAGCACCGCCAGGTGGCCCGGCGACGGAAGGGCGAACTCCAGCTCAAAGGTGGCGAAGGCATCCGGCGTGTACGCGCCGCCCTCGGCCTGGGCGGAGCCGGGCAGGGCATCGGCCGGCGAGCCGTCGAGGTTGAACAACCCGGTCAGCGAGTCATTCTCGAATTCCGTCGCGGCGGCGAAGTCCACCACGCTGACCTCGAACCGATTGTCGGCCGGGTTCGGGCGCGCGCGCAGCGCGATCCCCCGGCCGCGGTCCGGATCCAACCAGCCCATCACGCCCACGCGGGTCTCGGGGTATTCGACCGCCGGCCGGGCCTCGGCGCGTACCGCGCAGGCCGGATTCACGACGCGGATCGAGGGCACATACCAAGCCGCGTGCAGTGGAAAATCCGTGAAACCGTCGGTCTGCTCGGCCACCAGGCCACCGGCGGCGCTCTCGGCGAAAAGCGCAATGGACTGCCCACCGTTGCCGAAGTGGTTTTGGACGCGCGTCAACCCGGCGGTGGCGGTGCCGTCATTGAGGACCTGCGTGGCCGCTTGGGCGGCGCCGGCCAGAGTCCACAGGCACGCGCCAGCCACCAAACAGCGCCAAACCTTCAAGGGCAGGGTCAGTGTGCTCATCACGGGCCGCAGGCTAACGAAGCACCCGGCGGCGGACAAAAGCTTTTTGGAGGCGCGCCCGGGCGCGGGGCCTTGCGCTGCCTGGCGCTTCCAGGGGGAGGGCCGCGGCGCCTGGCCGCTAGTTTGGCGGCAAGCGTCGCGCAGCGGGCGGGCAGCGCGCCGTGGTTCAATTACGGCTGCCGCAGACGATACCACGCCACCTGCTCCACCGGCTCGGTTCGGTAGCGTCCCGTCGCCAGCTCGCCGGCCTCGGGTGCGGGCGGATGCCAGCCACGCTGCGGGTGTCCGGGCAGATATTGTTCGAGGGACCACTCGTCCGACGCCGGTGTCCACGTGATCTCGATTTCCCCGGGCAGCCCCTGAATCTCGAGGCGGGGGCGTGCCTGGGGCTCCGCCTGCCAAGGAAGGGCGGCAGCCACGACGTCGCCGCGCGCATTGCGGAGATACACGACACCCCGGGCAAAGGAAGGCGGCGTCCAGGCGCGACCTTCGGGCAGCAGGCGCGCCCGGGCCAGTTCACGGTAGCCGGTCGGGTCCGGGCGGACCAGCAGCAGGCGGCCGTCGCCGTCGAACAACAGCAGGCAACCGCCGGCGGCGATGACCGAGCCGGGCGGCGCGTTGTCGCGTCGCCACCGTATGGCGCCCGTGGCGAGGTTGGCGCAGACGAACGCGCCCGGTTGTTCGGCATCTCCCACGTAGGTGTACAAGTGGCCGTCGAGCACGACCCCGGGGCTGAGGTGCGTGGAGAGGCCGGGGCTTTGCCAGCGTGCAGCAGGCGCAGCGCCGCCCACCTCCAGCAATTCCGCCGTGCGCTTGTAGCCCGTAAGCAGGATGCCGCCGGCGACCGGCAAGGGATCGGAGCAGTTCATGTCGTATTGCGTGGACCAGCGCTTGCTCCAGAGCAGCCGGCCGTCAGCCTGCGCGACACCCACGGCCTCGCGATGCGCCAGGAGCGCGAGCGCCGGCGTGCCCTGGTGGTCGTAAGGAACGCAAGCCGTGTAGCCGTTGCGGCCGTCGGTGTTGGCCCAGAGGGTGCGACCGTCCCGTTTATCGAGCGCCACGCCGCGGCCGCCGGCATTGAGGTACAACCGGTCGCCGAGCACCAGCGGGGCGCTGGCCAATCCCCAAAAAGGCAGCGTGATGCCGGCGTCGTTGGTGAGGCGACGCGACCACAAGACCCGGCCGCTGGCTGCTTCAAAGCAAAACAGATCGCCCCACTTGCTCAACGTGTACAGGCGGTCACCGTCGAGGGTCGGCATCGCCCCCGGGCCACCTTCGTACAAATTCGGGTCCAGCCGGGCGGGGTAGGCGTGTTGCCAGACGGGGACGCCGGACGCGGCGTCCAGCGCCGTGACAACGTCCCAGTTGTTGGAATTGCCGAGCGTGAAGACGCGTCCGCCGCCCACCGCCAGTCCGGAGAACCCGGTATGCACCTGCGCGCGCCACAAGACGCGGGGCTCCTGGTCCGAGGTCCACGGTGAGAGAGTGCCGCGTTCGGGGGAGATTCCGTCGCCATTCGGACCGCGCCATCTGGGCCAGTCCGCGGCGCTGCTGGGAGGAGCCAACGACACGCCGGCGATGAGCAGGCACAGACCGATCTTCATGGCGTCAAATTCCGCGAACTTCGCGCGGCGTCAAGGCGAGTCGGCGGCGGGCGGATGCAAGACCTGGTTGGGCAATGCGCAGGAGTTGTCGCGGTAAATGGCGAGCCGATGGCGGTCAGCGGCGAGGCTTCCCCGTGTGCGGCACGCACCCAGCGCTGTCGTGAGAACGACCCGCCCGCCGACCGGCGACGAACTTCGACCTCCTTGGGTGCTGGGTGGCTGCCGCGGATCGGGCAGGGCAGGTGCGGGGGGCTCTTCTGCCTCGCAGTCGGTCTGTCGAATGCCCCAAGCCGGACGGAGACTCCTGGCGGTCAGTCTCGCGGGAAGTGTGCGCCCCCCCCGCACAGCGAAGCGTGTGCAGAACCACTCGCGAAGGTTCACAGTCCTGAGTCCGGCCGCTGAACTCGCTTGACTCGCACGTCCGTCAGCCATACGCAGGGTGCATGCAAGCAAGAATTGGCTTCGGTCGTGCGGTCTTCGCTCTGTTCCTGCCGATGGTGACTCACGGCTTGGAACTTGGCGGTAATCCAGCGATTGACCCGTCCAAGTTTCGAATCACTGAGTTCGCCGCCGGATTGAACTATCCCTACGGTATGCAGTGGGAGGCGCCAGGTTCCCTGCTGGTGGCCACGAGCCGTCCGAACACCGCGGGAGGCAGTGCCTTCGCTTCGACCTTCGATCTGCTGCGGTTTACCGATGCGAACCATGACGGTGTGGCCGACGGACCGGGCTCGTCCGTATTTTCCGGAGGGGTCGGGCCAGCCACGGCGCTAAGGTTTGCTGGGGATTATCTGCTGGCGGGGTCGGGACAGAGCATTCTGGTGTTGAAACGAGGGTCGCTTCCGTCTTCCGGCTATTCGCAGGTGGGCGCTCTGAATTTCGATTTCCCGGCGCCCTGGTCTCACCGCTTCTTGACCTTGGGCGTTCGCTCCGCGCCGGGGCAACCCGGGTCGTACGATGTGTTCTTCAACCTGGGCGCCAAGGGGAACAACGTGGCGACCACCGACAAGGTGGCAGTCAGCGGACTGCTGAACGCGGTCAACTTGAATGCGGACTCGGTGTACAGTTTCCGGCTGAGTCCGGACCCGGGCGGGGGGGTGATGGCCGCGGCACTGATGCAGGTGGCAAGCGGTTTGCGGAACGCGTTCGGTTTGGCCTTCCATCCGCAAACTGGCGACCTGTGGCTCTCAGAAAATGGCATTGACGGGCTGACGGATCCAAACGAGCCGCTGAGCGCGGATGAACTCAACCGGATCGCCGCTGCCGACTTGGGTGGTGGGGTGCGTGACTTCGGTTTCGCGAGCAGTTACACCGCGTATCGCACCGGGACGCTGTTTGGAGACCCATCCCTAGCGCCAGCGGTCGCCTTCCAACCCTTGGGCGGTCCCCTCGGCAAAGAGTTTGAGGGGGCGACAGAACTGGCATTCGCGCCGTCAGGCTTTCCGCCCGGATTGAACGCGGGTTTCTTCGTGGGGTTCCACGGGCGCTCCCAGCTAGGCGGGGTGAGCAACGAGGAGAATGGAGTTCTCTACGTGGATCCGGTCACCGGTGGCTATTTCGAGTTCGTCAAGGGCCAGCAGTCCGGATTGGGACACCCGAACTCGTTGCTGGTCACCGGCAATTCACTTTTCATCGCTGACATGGCCACGACCGGCGCGCTGTCGGGCACGCCTTCGGGTGCCATCTACCTGATCACCATCGTGCCTGAGCCTGCCGCGGCAGCGTGGCTGCTGGCCAGCGTGGGGTTGGGTTGCGGAATTTGGCTGCGGCGGCGGGACTGAGTTCTGCAAGTCGGTTCGAACGCCGGAACGGCAATGCGCGGGGCAGCACTGCGGATGCGCCCGAAGGTCGAAGGTCGGCTGCAGGGCTGGACAATGGGTGCGGATGAGATTGGTGCGCATCGTGCGCCTGGCAATGGCGCGCGGTGTCCATCAGATTCGGGGTGGCAGCGCTGCTGGTGTCGGTGGTGGCGCTCATTGGTCTGGGCAACCCTCGGGCGCCGAAGTCTTCCCGATGTTCGCCAGCCCGGCTCTCACCCAACGATGTCCGCTGGTGGCGGACAGGGTCAGTTCCGGGCCGATGTGGTCGGGAACTGGCTCCCAAGCGCCGGTGTCCCCGCGTGTCTCCCAATGCAGCGGTCCGGTCGGACCGCGCGCGGTGACCACGATCTCGCCCGGGCCGGCTGGCCGCGTCTCAAGGAAGAACGGCAGCCCCGCCACCGCGAGGGTGGCATCGTAACGGCCCAGCACCAGGCGATCGTTGCCCGGCGCCAAGGCCATCGCGAAGCACGCGCGCCCCACTTCCCGCGTGT
>CAYNCT010000164.1:0-6269 GCA_964396005.1 uncultured Verrucomicrobiota bacterium
TGGGAAGGATCGGGATCATAAAAGGGCAGGGGGCGCAGCGGAACTCGGCGGTCAATTGAGACCCAGCGACCGCGCTTGTCGCAGCATGGTTTCCAAGCGGGCGGGCCGGGGATCGGGCTGGAACTGGGGCGAGACGCCGTGCAACAGGCTCACCAACTGACCGACGGTGACATCGGCCGCGAAGGGGCTGCCGGCCAGCAACTCGGCGAACGCCGCTGCCGTGCCCGCGAGCCGCAGCGTCAGGCTGGCTTGCTGCAAGGGCGGCGCGGAGCCGGCGTAGATAAGCGTCCATTCGAGTTCGCGGTGGCGGCCGGCAGCGGGTTCCCGGAAGCGTACCCGGACCACCCCGAGGTGGCCGTGTCCCTGCGGATTGACTTCAAGCACGTAGAGGCCATTGCCCGCCTCGGCCGCGCCGAGTTCCGCGGCGTCCACCGTATTGTCGCGGAACTGCTCCTTCGCGAGTTGGTGCCGGGCGTAGCCCATCTGCCGCCAGGTCGTGACCCGATGCGGGTTGAACTCGACCTGCACCTTCACATCCGCCGCCGCCACGCGCAACGCGCCGGCCAGTTGCGGCGCAAAGTCGCTGGCCGCTTCTTCGGGACTGTTCAGGAAGCCGTAACGGCCGTCGCCATGGCGGGCGAGCACTTCGAGCAGGTCATCGTTGTAGTCCTCCCAGCCGATGCCGAAGCAGTCCAACGCGATGCCCCGGCGTCGCCACGAGTCCACCCCGGCCTGGAGCGAGTCCGGGTTTACGTCGCCCAGATTCGCCGCGCCATCGGTCAGCAGGACCACGCGGTTGACTCCCTCCGGGTTGAAATGCCGGGACGCCGTCAGGTAGGCGGTCCGGAGGGCGTCCTCGAGATTGGTTCCCCCTTCGGGCACTAGTTCGCCCAGCCGCCCGAGCAGCTCGTTGGCCCGTTCGCCCGGCAGCCCATCCACCCACAGCCGCGCGGTGCGCGCGAACGCGACGACGCTGACCTTGTCCGCCGCCTGCAATTGCCCCGCCAGCACGCGGAGCGCCTCCCGCAGGATTTGCACGCGGTCGGCCCGCTCCTTCGAGCCGGAGTTGTCGAGCAACAGCACCAGATTCAGCGGGCGACCGGCCTCCCGCCCCGCAGCCGCCACCCGCACGGCGAAGCGAACCAGCTCGCGATTGTGGGCGAAGGGATACCGCGCCCGCTCCCAATGGAATCCCAACGGTGCGCCCGGCAACGGTTGCGCGTCGCGGTAGTCAAAGGCGTTGATGAATTCCTCGGCACGGATGGAAGCCGGGTCGGGCAATTGCCCGTTCTCGAGACTGGCGGCGGCGAGCTTGAAAGAGACATCGCTCACATTCAGCGAGAAGGTGGAGAAGGCGTTCTCCGCGGTTGCGACCTCCGGCTGCGGCGTGGGTGGCGGCGCGTCCCGACGCGGCGCGGCTTCGTCGCCGCGCGTAGCCGAGACCGGCAGGCCCGCGGCGACCGTGGGGCCCGGGACCGGAGCCGTGGGAGCAATGGCAGTCTTCAAAGCCGGCGTCGCGGCGAGGGCCAGGGTGTCGGCGCCTCCCAGACCGGGCGCGCTGGCACCTCGTTCTTCCGGAGCGGGTGGCGAGGCAAGGTCCTTGCGGTCCACCTCCCGGGAGGCGCTGGCGGGCGGGCTGGCGGGAAGATCCGCGGGCGTCCCCATGAACGCCGGCACCGGCAGCTTGAGAGGCAGGGGCGCGAGATCTTCCGCCTCTGCTGCCGAATTCGCGGCGACCGCTGGCGCTCTGGAACCGTCGGGGGCAAGGCCCGAGTCCCGCACCTCCCGTCCCAAGGCGGTCTGGTCTTCGAACCGTTGCTTGTCGCTCCGGCTTTCGGCCGTTCGCCCGCTGGCGAAGCGGGGCGCGTTCAAGTAAAGATCCAGGTCACCGGCGTTGTCGAAGTCTGCCCACGCTTGGTTGGTCACGAGGCCACGGACTGCCTGCCCCGGTTGCGCTTCCTTCCCGGAAGAAATTGCCTCAGATCGAAGACGCCGGGAGCTGCTGTTTGGTCCGACTCCACCGCCGAAACCGCCCGGGCCGTCCCCGGCCGTGGCGATGCCGTTCTCTGGAGCAAATGGGCCGAAGCCGGCGTTGGGGTAGCTCTCTTGATCTGACTTGGCGGTCTGGGAACCGCCGGAACCTGTAAGCTGGCCGATGGCTGTTTCTTTTTCCTTGCTGGTCTCGGCGAGTCGGCTGACCTGGTCGGGTGCCAACAGGGCATAGCGTGTCAACAGGGACAGGTCGGTCGCCGGCCGAGGGGATTTGTCGTCCGCCGGTTCCGCCGTGCCTTCGCTCGATCTTCCCGGCAGGAAGATGTCCTGGCGCGGCGCCTGCGGCGCGCCCGGTCGCGCCTCACCAGGGCGGTTTTGGCCGTCAACGGCGGGCTGCTCGTTTGCCCTGAACTCGCGTTCGAATGCCAGTTGCCGCTCCGCTTGGCGGGACGCTACCTCGAGACTCTTGGATTTCGCCCGCGAGAGCGCCGGCAGGAGCATACCCGCGCCGATCACGACCAGGGCCAAACTGGCTGCCACGGCCACCAGCCACTGGCGTCCGTTCGGTCCGAAGAACTGTGTTGCCTGCGCCGCCGGCAGGGACAGCACCCTGAACGACGCCAGCAGCTTCTCCCGACGCCCGGTGGACATTCTGGGGCGCGGTTTTGCCGGGCCGGCCGCTTCGGTCGCGGAGGCCGCGGTGGCAGCGCGGACAAAGTGAATGGTGCCAGCGAGCCGGTCGCGCAGGAGGCGCAGGGCGGGATCCTGCTCCACCTCCCGCGCGAGGGCGGCGGCTTCGTCGGGGTCGAGCTCGCCCAGCAGCCAGGCGGTCAGTCGGGTTTCGGGATCGTTCGGCAACGGGGCGGGGGGCGATGGATTCATGGCACAAGTCCGGCGCGCGCCAGCTCGGCAGCCAGGGCTTTTAGTGAGTGATGCAGCAAATACCCCACGTGGCCCGGCTTCAGGCCGGTGCGTTCGCTGATTTCCCGGTAAGAAAGCTCCTCGTGGAACTTGAGCCGGACCAGTTCGCGCGAGCGGGCATCGAGCTTCTCAAGGCCGGCCCGCACCAGGCCGATGCTTTCCTCGCGGATGAGTTGTTCGTCGGGTGCGGACTGCGCGTCGGGAGGATTGGCGGCGGACGAGTTGCGGGACGGCGAGCCGACGGTCGGCAGGGGCAACACGTTGCGCTCCCGGCGCTGATGGTTGAGCGCCAGATTGTGGACCGTGCGGTACAACCACGCGCGCCGCTCGCGGACCTGGGCAAACTGCCCGTGCAGACGGACAAACGCTTCCTGAACCACATCCTCGGCCATTTCGGTATCCTTCAGCAAACGCCGGGCATAGCTGAGCAGAGGAGACTCGAGTGCCGCGAACAGGCTCTCAATGGTCTCGGGCGGCGCCGGTGGCGCAACGGGTTCCGGGGTGGCCAAGTGCGTGAGAGGTTACTCGAACCACCGCCGGCTGTCGCCCAAATTCCGGCCCCGCTGTTCGCCGCTGCTGTGCATGCGCTTCACAGGTTAAGACACCCGACCCCTGACTTTCTTAGACGAAAGTCTTTCGTCGTGCCTCCCTCGTGGCGGGGAAATGGCGCCGCAGGGTAGGGCCGCGCTGCGACGCGGCCGATTGCGGCGCCGACGCAGCGGCGCCCTACCCACCGTGAGGTAAGGCCGGGCGGCGACGCACCCGGGTGCGTCGCGCTCTCGCCGATTCGATGGGGCCGGCGCGTGCGCAGGCGGGTGGATCAGCCGCCCGCGGGACTTCGGCCGGCTGGCGAGTCGCCCGGCCCGGCATCCGGTGTCTGGGATTCTGTCGGGCCCCCGGTTTCGCGCGCCAGCAAACGCGCGTATTCCGCTTGGAGCGTGGCGACCAACGGCGAGCCGCGCAGCGGTTGGTCGTCCACGGCGGAGACGTTGATGATGCCGTGCGCCGCGTTGGTCACGAAAACCGCATCCGCCTTTCGCAGCGCTTCGCCGGGGATCTTGCGCTTCTGGGTCGGGATCCCAAGGCCGGCGCAGATTTCGAGCACTACCGCCCGGGTGACACCGGGGAGCGCTCCCAACGCGGAGGGCGTCGTGAGAACCACGTCGCGTTGCACCCAGAAGATGTTGGCACTGGCCGCCTCCACCACTTCGCCGTTGGTGTTCAACAGCAGGGCCTCGTCCGCTCCGACCGCCTCCGCCTCTGCTCGCGCGAGCACGTTCAGCACGCGGCTGCCAACCTTGTGCAGCGTCAGGCGGTCCCCAACCGCGAGGCGGAAGGAGGCGGTGCGCAGCCGCCAATTCTGCGCCGGCGCCGGCAGCTCGTGGGCCGTGATCACGAGCGTCGGGACGTCGGCGCCCTTGGGCGAATAGCCGCGAGGGCCCACGCCGCGCGAGAGCGTGATCCGCAGGAGGCCTTCGGAAAGCCGGTTCTGGTCCACCAAGATCGCCATGAGCGAGCGCAATTCCCGCGGCGTGGCGGGCACGGAGAGTCCCAGGAAGGTCGCGCTCTTGCGGAAGCGCTCGATGTGCAACGGCCAGCGAAACGGCCGGCGGTTCGCCACGCGCAGGGTTTCAAACAGCGAATCACCGTAGAGGAACCCGCGGTCAAAGACCGGGATCAGCGCGTCGCTCTCCTCCACGAAGCGCCCTTGGACGTAAGCGATCATTTGACGGTCACGGTTGGCGGTGGGCACTCACCGATCCGCGGCCAGCTGGTTCCGACGCAAAGGGCTGCCGCCCGACGAAAGACCGCTGCCTTGGCTTCCGTTTCGGCGAATTCCGCCTCCGGGCACGAGTCGGCGACAATTCCCGCCCCGGTGTGGAACCAAACGCGGGCCCGCTCGAAAATGGCCGTGCGAATCAGGAGATTGACCTGGCTTTCCCGGTTGAAGCCCAGGTAACCGCCGCAGCCGGTGTAAGGGCCCCGAGCGACCGGTTCCAGCTCATCAATCAGTTCCAACGCCCGAATCTTTGGGGCTCCGGTGACGCTTCCACCGGGAAAACAGCCGGCCAGGGCGCGCACATGATCCAGATCCGGCCGCAAGCGCCCGCAGATTGTCGCCACGGCCTGATGTACCGCGCCGTGCGGCTCCAGGCGCCGCAATTCGGGCACCTGGACGCTGCCATACTCGCAAAGGCGTCCCAGGTCGTTCCGCATGAGATCGGTGATCATGAGCAACTCGGCCCGCTCCTTTTCGCTGGTCAACAGATCGCGCCTGGCCGCGGCGTCCGGTTCGGCTGCGCCGGCCCGAGGTCGGGTGCCCTTGATCGGTCGGGTCAACATGTCGAGGCCGCTCATCCGCAGGAACAGTTCGGGAGAGTGCGACGCCAGCCGCCAGTCGCCCCCTTCCATGTACATGGCAAACGGCGCCGGCGACATCTGCCTGAACCGGTGGTACAGCCCGGCCGATGAAACGCCCGTGGGGCCGCGGAGGCGCCGCGACAGGTTCACCTGATAGATGTCGCCCTGCCGAATGTACTCTCGCGCGCGTGTGACCGCCCGGACGAACCATTCCCGGCTCCCGCCCGTGCCGCTGACGGAGGATGGCCGGGAGTCCATCCTCAGCGGGACGGGGGCAGCCGGAGGCATCGTCGCGGGCGTGTGATCGAGCACGCGCAGCCAACGGTCGCGCTGTTCCATCGCGCGCGCTCGCGTGCGCGAGCCGTCCGCTCCCAGTCCGCTGGCCACAATGAGCACGCGACCGAGTTCGTGGTCGAACACCAGCAGGCTGTCATGGAAACCGATGTCGCAGTCGGGCAGCTCCCGGTTGTCGTCTTTCAATCCCCGCAGCGCCGGTTCGGAAAACGGAGCCAGTCCGAATCCCCAGAAACCGAAGGCGCCGCCGACGGGAAAGGGGACGTCCGGCTGGACCGGCATTTCGTAACGAGCCAGGAGCTGTCCGAGGACCTGCCACGGGTTGCCGTAGAACAACGACCGCACGCCGCTGTTGAACACCACACAGAGCGACCCGTACGACCTGAATCGGAGGAACGGGCGGCCAGCCAGGAAGGAGAAGCGCGAGCAGGGGTGGCCCGGCTGCTGGCTTTCGAGGAGTACCATGCCCGGCGTACCCAACAGTGGTTGAGCCGCCCCCCACGGGTCAATGGCAACGCGGATTTCCTGGATGAGCGCCCCCGGCAACACATGCCGAGAATATCTCAGGGAAGGGCCGTTCGCCAGCGGCAGCGCAGTCGGTGGGCGCGATTTCGAGTGCGGCCGGGTCTGGGGACAGACGGGGAGGTTTGGTGCGCGCGGCAGGACTTGAACCTGCACGGTGTTACCCACTAGAACCTGAA
>CAYNCT010000165.1:0-6148 GCA_964396005.1 uncultured Verrucomicrobiota bacterium
TCAACTACCCGCGCGAGATCAAACCGTTCTACATGCGGCTCAACGACGACGAACGGACCGTGACGGCGATGGACGTGTTGGTGCCGGGCATTGGCGAAGTGATCGGCGGCTCGCAGCGCGAGGAGCGCTTGGACGTGCTCGAGCGCAACCTGGCCTTCCACAAACTCCGGCCGGAGGATTACTGGTGGTATCGGGACCTGCGCCGCTACGGCACCGTGCCGCACGCCGGTTTCGGACTGGGCTTCGAGCGGCTGCTCATGTTTCTGACGGGCGTGAGCAACATCCGCGACGTGATCCCCTTCGCCCGCACCCCGGGCAACGCGGAGTTTTAGGTTGGCCCGCGGCCGCTTTCGGGGCCGGCTGCTACCGGTTGTTCGATCGGGCGAAGTCGCATCCGATGTTGGCGTCCAGGGCACGGCGCCGCCGCTGGCGAAGATCGCTTGGGCGGCCACCGTCTTGCGCCCACGCCTGCGACGGGGCATACCCTTTTGGTCTTTCCCTGGAGCGGGCATGGCGGACACTTCGCCTGTGGCCATTGCCTCGATTCAAGCCATCACTGCGTTCGATCGTCCGGAACTCGCCCCCTACGCCACCATGCGAATGCAGGAGGCTCACTGGCGTCAGGGAATCTTCGTGGCCGAGGGGGAAAAGGTGGTTCGGCGCCTGCTCGAAAGCCGCCTGCCGGTGCTTTCGGTGTTGCTGCCCCCGGGTTGGCTGGAGCCGCTGCGTCTGCTGATCGAGCAGCGGCCGGAAGCGGTCGCGGTGTTCACGGCCGAAAAGCGTCTGCTGGAGCACCTGACCGGCTTCACCATGTATCAGGGCCTGATGGCAGTCGGGCGCCGGCCCGCCGCCCTGAGCGTGGCCGACGCGCTGGCGGCACGGCGCGGGCCACGGCTGTGGGCGGCGGTGGACGGGTTGACCAACGCCGAAAATCTGGGCGCCTTGGTGCGGAATTGCGTCGCCTTCAACGTGCAGGCGTTGCTGGTCCCGCCGACCAGCAGTCATCCGTATCTCCGCCGCGCGGTGCGGGCCGCGATGGGCACCGTGTTCCATTTGCCGGTGGTGGACGTGGACGATCTGGTGGACGCGCTGCTCCGGTTGCGCGCGGCCGGGGTGCGGTGCGTCGCAGCCCACCCGCATGAACACGGGAAGATTCTTCCGGACACGGATCTGGGCGGCGACGTGTGTGTGCTGTTCGGCAGCGAAGGCTACGGTTTGTCACCGGCGGTGCGGGCCGCGTGCGATGATTGCGCGGCGGTGCCGATGCCGCCGGAGGTGGATTCGTTGAACGTGGGCGCGGCGGCCGCGGTGTTTCTGTATGAGGCCAACCGGCAGCGACGATGGTCTTAGCCGGAACGATTCAATTGAAGGCAGGGTGGAACGGGCCGCTGGCCCGTTCTCGCGGGCGAGCCGCCCGACCGTTGAACGCACGAGGCTGCCCCTGAACGGGGCGCGGATGCCGTGCGTACGGCTGGGCAGCAAATTGCCGCCCAGATCGGCCAAGTTGGCCGTTCCACTCCAAACCTACTGCATCGTTCCGGCTCAGGGAGCGGCCGGCAGCGCGGTCTCGACGCCCGCCCGCTAAAGTGCTTCTCTCTGGCAGCTTTTACCTATGTGCAAAGATTGCGGCTGTGGACAGGCGGGCGGTGAGATGACCGTGGGCGGAATTCCGTGGGTGCGCGAAGACGAGGGCGGGCACGCGCACGGCGGGGCGCAACCGCATTCCCACCAGGGGGCTCACGGCCCCGGCGACCCGCATGAGCATCCTCACAGCCACCACCACCCCGCCGGGCACGAGCATACGACCCTTCCGATTCAGCGGTCAGTGCTCGAAAAGAATGAGCGGCTGGCGGAACGCAATCGCGGTTTTTTCCGCGCCAAAGGACTGCTGGTGCTCAACGTCCTGTCGTCGCCGGGCTCGGGCAAGACGACCTTCATTGAAAAGACCGCCGAGGCGCTGGCGGGAACGTTGCGGGTGGGCGTGATCGTGGGCGACCTGGCGACGGACAACGACGCTGCGCGTTTGCGGCGGGCGGGGATCCCGGTGGTTCAGGTGACCACCGGCACGCTCTGCCATTTGGAGGCCGACATGGTGGCGAAGGCGGCCAGCCAGTTGCCGTTGGACCAACTCGACCTGTTGATCATCGAGAACGTCGGCAATCTCGTGTGTCCCGCAGATTTCGATCTGGGGGAGGATGTGCGCGTCGTCCTGCTTGCCACCACCGAGGGCGAGGACAAGCCCTTGAAGTACCCGCCGATGTTCCATTCGGCTCACGTGGCGGTGGTGACCAAGACCGATTTGGCGGCCGCGTGCGGTTTCGCGCGCGACCAGGCGCTGGCCAACCTGCGGCGCATCGCCCATCACGCCCGGGTGTTTGAAGTTTCGGCCCGGACGGGCGAGGGGATGGACGCCTGGCTGAATTACCTGCGCGACCGCCGCGCCGCGGGCCCGGCCTGACGGCCCTGCGTCAACGCCACTGGTGCTTGGGGTACTGGCGCTGGAGCTCCCGCTTCACGCGCGGGTAGTGATCGCGCCAAAAGCCGGCCAGGTCGCGGGTGATCTGCACGGGCCGATGGTTCGGGGCGAGGATATGAACGACCACCGGCACCCGGTTGAGGGCGATGCGCGGGAGGGTGTCCACGTCGAACAATTCCTGGATGCGCAGCGCGATGAACGGCCCGGCCTCGGCGGAGTAAGTGATGCGGGGTGTGCGGCCGTTGGCGAGCGGCAATCGTTCCGGCGCATGTTGGTCCAGGAGGTCGCGTTGAGCGGGCGAGAGCCAGGATCGGACGACGCGTTTGACGTCGCGGTCTTTCAGGTCCTTGTAGCTCGTCGCGCCATGACAGAGCTGGCTCAGGAGTTGCCGACGCTCGCTCTCGCCGATCGGTGGCAGGGCCAGTTCCGGACACGCTTGGGCCAGCAGGTTCAGGCGAAGAATCCACTGTTCGACCGTGTGGTCCCACTGGGGCAGGGCAAGACGACCGGCGGCGATTTCCTCCGCCAGGAGTTGTGCGGCAGCGTCGGCGGGCGGGGGGTCCACCCGACGGGCCGACAGCACCAGGTCGCGAAACCGAAGCTGCTCGGCCGCCGTGACGCGGCGGGCCACGGGGTCGTATTCGACCCGCACGTCGCGGACGATGTCCCCGGGGAAGAGTTCCTCGAGCCAGGCGGGTTCAATGGCGGTGGCGAGGGAGAGGAGCGTGTTAACCGCGCCCGCCGCGCCCTGAACCTCGCTGATTTCGGCGGCCACCAGCAACGGCGCCTCGCGCGCCACGCTTTCCCGCGCGAGGGTGCCGCGCCGTCCGTGGACGACCTCGCACCGCAGCGTGCCGCCGTCCAGCCGCCGGGCGACGCGATCGGAAAACCCGATCAAGATGCACTTGCGCAGGCGGGTTTCGTTCAGGGGCCGGGGTGCGGCGTCAAGCCCCTCGTCGGCGGCGATGCGCAGGAACTGCTGGTGCAACGGGCCCACCTGCCGAGCCGTTTGGGCGTGGATGCCCGCGCGCCGGCAGAGATCCAGCCGGAATCCGTTCTTCGAGGCGTACGTCCAGGCCCGCATTAACACGAAAAAGTCCGAGGCGGCGTCGGCGCCGAAGAGTTCTTCGCGAAACTCGGCGACCTCGCGCCCCGGGTTGCGAAGGAGGAGGTCGCGCCCCTGAGTGAGGGCGGCCACCAGCGCGGCCTGATAGACGCAACCATGTTCGGCGGCGGCCAGGAGCATCCGCGCGTATCGCGGGTGAAGCGGAAAAGCCAGCATCTGGCGGCCGATGGCGGTGATGCCACCGGTGGCGTCCAGGGCGCCGAGATCGGTCAACAGGGTTTCCGCGTCAAGCAGGCTCTGTGGGGCGGGCGGCTCGAGCCACCGGAAGGCGCGCAGATCCGTCACGCCGGCCGCCTTGAGCGTGAGGACCACCTCGGCCAGATCCAGCCGGCGGATTTCGGGCAGCTCCTGCGCCGGGCGGCTTTCGTGCTCGCGGGCGGACCAGAGCCGGACGCAGCGACCCGGCGCCGTGCGACCGGCGCGGCCGGCGCGTTGGTCAGCGGCGGCGCGGCTGATTTTTTCGATCAGCAAGGTGTTGATGCCGCGGTGGGGGTCGAACCGCGCCACGCGCGCCAGACCGCTGTCAATGACCAGCCGCACGCCGTCAATGGTGATCGAAGTCTCGGCCACGTTGGTGGCGACCACCACCTTGGGTTGATCGTAGCGGGCGACCGCGGCGTCCTGGTCCCGGGGCGGCAGTTCGCCGTGCAACGGCAGGAGCACGTAACCCTTGGATTCGCGGCACGCGCGAACAGCGTTGAGGGTCTGCTGAATCTCGTAGCCGCCCGGCATGAAGATGAGCACGTCACCCGAGCCGCCCGCGTTGACGTAGTCCTGGAACACGGCGGCGGCGGCGTCCCAGGGTGGCGTCTCGGCGTGTCCGGCACGCAGCGAGCCGGCATAGGCGATCTCCACCGGGAAGACGCGGCCGGCGGAGCGAACCACGGCGCAGGGGTGCAGGTAGTTTTCCAGCAGGCCGGCGTCGAGCGTGGCCGACATGACGACAAGCAGGAGGTCCGGGCGCCGGTGTTGCTGCAATTCCAAGGCCCGGGCGAGCGTGATGTCGCCATAGAGGTGGCGCTCGTGGAATTCATCGAAAATCAGCGCCTGAACGCCGCGCAGCTCCGGATCGCCGAGCATCTGCCGCAGGAGGACGCCCTCGGTCACGAAGCGGATGCGCGTCTCGGGACCGGTGACATTCTCGAAGCGGATCTGGTAGCCCACCTCGCGTCCGAGCGCGACCTGCCGTTCGCTCGCTACGCGGGCGGCGAGCAAACGCGCCGCGAGGCGGCGAGGTTGCAGGATGACCACCTGGCCAGTGTTGAGCAGCCCCTGCCCGAGGAGCATTTGCGGCACCTGGGTGGATTTGCCGGAGCCGGTTGGCGCCTGAACAATCAAGCGGCGCTGCTCGCGCAGGCGCCCGATGAGTTCGGCTTCGATTTCGTAAATGGGCAGGCGGTCGGCCATGATGACGGAGAGCCCGGAGGCCCGAATGCGGGGGAGTCGCCGAAGGGCCGCGCTTCAGGCTTCGCCGACAAAGCGCAGGCGATCGAGCGCGGACATCGAGCCGCGGGCGAAGTACTTGGCGGTCCAGGCGTCCGTCGGATCGAGAAGGCGTGGAGAGCGGCTGGCCTCGCGCATGTAGAAGCGAAAGCGGTAGTGATCGTAGAGGCGGAGGATCTCGCAGCCGTAGGCATCCGCGACGTCCGTGTCACCGCGCAGAATCAGGTAGTTCTCGTCGTTCGCCTCCGAAGCGGCGCGGGAATAGTTGTGCGATCCGGTAATGACCGTCGGCGCCGGAGAGGTGAAATCGGTGAGGAGCACCTTGGTGTGAATCAGGAGATTGCCGCGCTGGCCGGCGGTGGTTTCACGCAAGAAACCCTCGAGGCCAGAGGGGAGCAGGGCCGGGGTGGCAAAGTTCGCGGCGCGGTCGGCGTGAAAGCCGGTGATGCGGCTGCGGGAGTTTTCCAGGCCGTAGCGGAGCACGCAGTCCCGCGGCTGGCCGAGCAGGGCGTCTTCGACGGTGTCGTCCAGGTCAAACGTGGTGCAGAAGAGCACGTCGCGCCGGGCGCTGGTCAGGATGCGCGCGAACTCGACCAGATCCGGCCGGTGCGAGCGGGGCGAGAAGCCGGCAAAAACCGGGGTGTCGGCGACGATGGGGTTGGCGGCGTCAATGAACTGGCGGGTGGCGGCCGGATCTGCGGGCGTGGAGAAGAGGTGCTCGAACAGCGCGAGGTATTGGGCCGCAATCGCGGGGCGACGCACCACATGCACCACGTTCGCCTGCCGATACACGCCGTTCTCCGTAAAGTTGGCCGAGCCGCACAGGACCGCGGCGGGATAGCGCCGCCCGTGATGCACCTTGCTCAGAACCATGAACTTGTGGTGGCAGATCTTGCTGGTGACGCGGGCGCGCCTGGACTCCGCGGGAATTCCAGCCAGGGCTTGCTCGTTGTGGGCGGTTTGCGGATCCCTGGGCCGGGCGTGGTACACGACCCGCACCTGCGCACCCGTCTGCCGGGCCGCGGCAACCGCGGCGGCAATGGCCGGTCATTCGTATTCGTAGATGGCCACGTCCAACCCCCAGCGGGGCCCGTTCGCCAGGG
>CAYNCT010000166.1:0-6129 GCA_964396005.1 uncultured Verrucomicrobiota bacterium
AAATGCTGCCCCTGTTTGACCGCACCCTCACCCTGGCCGTGCTCGAGACGGTGGGGCGGATTTCCGGCGAAACCACCGTCGCCGGCCAGAGCTACAACCAGTCCGCCACTGGTTTCGGCGACCCGCTGCTGGAAGTGGGTTACAACCTGATCGGCCCCAAGGCGATCAAGAACATCCCCGACATGCTGCGCTACGAACCGAAGTTCTCGCTCGACTTGATCGTGGATGTCGTGTTCCCCATCGGCGAATATGACAGCGACCAGGCGCTGAACCTCGGCCTGAACCGCTGGTATGGCCGGGTGGGTGCGCCCATCGTCTGGCAGCTCGGTCCGTGGGTGCCCGGCCGGCGCACCACCTTTGAGGTGTTTCCCTCGGTCTGGTTTTTCAGTGATAACGACGACTTCGTGGGCCAGACGTTGAGCACGGATCCCAAGTTCCAACTGGAAGCGCATCTCACCCGGGACTTCACCGAACATTTTTGGGGTTCCCTCGACACAACCTATTTGGCGGGCGGTAAGTCGAGTTTGAACGGAGTCGCGGGTGATTCGCTCAACACCCTGGGCGTCGGGTTCACCCTCGGCTACCAGATCAACGACAACCTCTCGCTGACCGCCGGCTACATGGCGACCGTGAACGACAGTGACCCCACAGATCTCCAGATGGACGGCTTCCGTATCTCGCTCACTTACGGCTGGCACAAATTGGTGGAAGGACAGAAGCGCCTCAAGAGCGCCGAGTGAACTGTCTGCCGCGCAGAGTTTCTCGACTGCGATGTGGGGCCAGTGGATGACGCCAAGGCCAACCTCGCCACGTCTGTCGAGGGCTTGAGACCGCCCCCAAGCACAGCCTCGCGCTCGACGGCGACGTGACGCCGCTGGCCCGTCGCCCCGGTGCAAAGGTTTACGAGGCCAAGCGCCGGGCGTTTGCCGATCCGGAGGGCTTGCTCAGGTTGCGGTAGGCAGCCCCGCGTTGCGGGCTTGCGGGGCCGGCGACCCGCCGGCATCCTTGTGCCCATGAATCGCCGCACATTTCTTGGGTACACTACGCTGAGCGCCCTGGCCGTCAGCCCGGTCCTCAGGGCGCTCGATGCAAACAACGCCTACCGTCAGAACATCGGCCTCCAGCTTTACACCCTCCGAAACGAGCTGGCCAAGGACACCCCGGGAACCATCAGAGCCGTCGTTGCCGCCGGGTACAAGCAGGGTGAGATGTTCGGCTTCCCGAACTGCGATCCCGTCATCAGCGCGGCCCGGGACGCCGGGCTAGCCCTGCGCTCGTCCCATTTCGAATGGGAAACCGTGGTCAACCCCAAAGACGCCGGCTATTCCGACTTTCAACGGATCCTTGAGAAAGCCGTCAAGACCGGCCTCAGCCACCTCGTGATCCCGTACCTGGCCGAGAAGGACCGCACCACGCTCGACGATTACCGGCGCGTGGCCGCCCATGCGAACAGGGCCGCCGCGCTGGCCAAGAAGGCCGGACTGCAACTCTCCTACCACAACCACGCGTTCGAGTTTAAGCCCCTCGCCGGGAGCCGCACCGGCTTCGACGTGTTCATGGCCGAGTTCGGTCCGGACCTGCAGTTCGAACTGGACATCTTCTGGGTCAAGGTGGGCGGAGCGGAGCCGTTGGACCTGATCCAGAAGCTCTCGGGTCGGGTCTCCCAGATCCATCTCAAGGACCTCAAGGCCGGCCTGGCGCTCCCGAATTTCGGAAGCCTGCCCAACGACGCCTTCCAGGAACTCGGCGACGGCATCATCCCGATGGAGCCGATCATCGTCGCCGCCCAGGCTGCGGGCGTGAAGCACTGCCACGTCGAACAGGACCAGTCTCCCGATCCCCTCGCCAGCATCCGCCAGAGCATGGAGTACCTGAAGAAGCTGTAGGAAGGCTGCCGTGGGGGAGCCTGCCGGGCGGCGCTTCGACGGAACGTCCCGCTCATGCTGCTTGATTTCCGCCAGCGCGGCGTTGCCCACGGGCACGTCAGGCTGGACCCAGAAAGGATTCATTGCTGCGCCACGGTTGATGCTGGCGTCAACGGAAGCAATAGCTTTGCGAACCCGTTCGGGGGTACCGCCCCGGACCATCTCCAGCTGGCGAGCCGGTCACGGTTTTCTCACGGCGGAGAGGAGGGATCAGGCGGCAGGCCAGCGTCATCCACGGCGCGACGCAGCAGTTCAGCGACGTCGAGTCGCGCGGCCCACTCGCGCAGGTAGGCGCGGTCAAGTCGCTCGGCCTGCACCTTGAGCACGCCCAGCACATCGCGCCACTGCCGGTCCGACGTGCCGCCGCCCTGCCGATACCAGTCCAGCTTGGCGAGGATGGTGTCCTCGGGTGAGGCAAGAAACACCTCTAACGGCGCTTCCAGGGAGATGCTGGCTCGGATGCGCCGGTTAAGCTGCGACCGTGCGAAATCCGTTCGCCAGGAAACAAAAACGTCCACCTTCAGCATCGTGGGAAGATGGATGAGGTTGAACGAGGACTGGGCCGTGATGGCGCGTAGGATCATCGGCTCATCCACGTAGAACTGGCCCTTCAGGCGTTCGGCGAGCGGGGCGACATGCTTGCCAAAGACCGCCGCCACGAGGTCGGCATCCAGGGTCTGACGCAGTTCCCCATACACCCCGCTAGCGACGGAACCGCCGACGCAGTATTGGATGGCCAAATCCTCGAGAACCGTCACCACGGGGCGCAGCGCCGCTACCAGTTCAGGCTCCTGCGGAGTCATGCGGGATCAAGGGGACCGTAGGCCTTGGCGGCCAGTTCCACCCCCAGCAAGAGGTCGGCAAGGCGACGATTGAGCCGTTCCGGAGATTCGGCAGGAAACCGCATCCGCAGCCCGCACAGGGCCAGTTCGCGCGACATGCGATTCGCGGCGGAGATCAACTCGACCTTCCGCGCGGGCGACGCCTGCCGCCACAGCTCGATCAGCACCCGCTCGGCCTCGGGGCTGGTGTCTTCGGCGAGTGTTCTCATGCGCGCAAGGTAATACCATGACTGCCCGGGTGAAAAACCTAGGCGCGCTGCGAAAGGACCCCGCGCTCGTAACGCTTAACCTCCGCCAGCCAGGCGTCGCCCACGGGCACCTCCTCCTGGAGACAGAACTGATCCCACACCGCGCCGGCGGGCAGAAGCCTGGCGTCCTCCATCAGCGCGAGACGCGTGGTGTAGTCGCCTTCGAGTTCGGCCTGCTTGAGCCGGCTGGAGGGAGCGAGCAGCGCGAGCAGGAGCGCCTTGAGCAGGTTCCGGGTGCCGATGACCCAAGCGGCCACGCGGTTGATGCTGGCGTCGAAGTAGTCGAGCCCGAGCCGCACCCGACCGAGGTAGCCGCCCCAGACAATCTCTTGCGCGATCGCCTGCAAATCGTCGGTGAGCGTCACGACGTGGTCGCTGTCCCAGCGCACGCCGCGGCTCACGTGCAGCGCGATTTCCGGGAGGTAGCACAACACCGACGAGATCTTGTCCGCGATGCCCTCCGTCGGATGATAGTGGCCGGCATCCAGCGTCAGCAGCTTGCCGCGGCTGACCGCATAGCCGAGGTAGAACTCGTGCGAGCCGGGCGTGTAGCTTTCGGCGCCGATACCGAACAGCTTCGGTTCGACGGAATCCACATTCAGTTTCGGATCAAGGCGTTTCTTGAAGATGGCGTCGAGTGACTCGATGAGGCGTTCGCGGGGGCCTTTGCGATCGGCCGGCGTGTCCTTCATGCCGTCGGGGATCCACAGGTTCGTGAGGCACGTTTTGCCGAGCGCCCGGCCGAAGGCAGCGCCGATTTCCCGGCAGCGGATACCGTGCTCGATCCAGAATTGGCGAATGGCTTTGTCGGGCGACGTCAGCGTGAGCCCGCCCCTGACTTTCGGGTGCGAGAAGTACGTCTGGTTAAAATCCAGGCCGATGCCGAGGCGCTTGGCCCAGGCGATCCAGCCCTGGAATTGCGCGGGGGAAAGCGCGTCGCGATCCACGTTGCCGCCGTCCACCTCGGCGTAGCTGGCGTGGAGATTGAAGCGATGCCGGCCGGGAATGAGCGCCAGCGCCTGCTCGAAGTCGGCGCGTAATTCGGCCGGAGTGCGAGCTTTGCCGGGATAGTTGCCGGTGACTGCCAAACCTTCCCCCAGCGCGCCGCCGGCGTGCTCGAATCCACCGACATCGTCCCCCTGCCAGCAATGAATCGATATGCTGACCCGGGCGAGCGTTTTGAGGGCGGCGTCGGTGTCCACGCCCAGGGCGGCATAGCGTTCGCGGGCGAGGGTGTAGGCTTGTTCGAGGGCTTTGGAGCGGGGAGGCATAAGGGGGTTGAGGTTGTGAATCCGGGCTGCAGGCCGAGTTGTGACGGAAGGCTGTTTCCAGCGCGGGGGCGGCGGCGCAGGGGCGTGGATTACCTGGGGGCCTCTTGCGCGGCGTTGCCCGGCGAGACCGGGCGCGCGGGGCGCTCCAGGGAGCCGGGTGACGGGGCGGTGAGCTGGCGAAACGCGGCGTGCAGCGTGGGCGCGCATTCCGGTCCCACGGAGTTGATCTCGCCATAGACACCGCGTGGCGCGCCGTACAGGTAGGGCGGCTTTCGATCCCATTCGCTCTTGGGAATGATGTAGCCGATCTCGTCGTTCGCGAGGCCGAACACGAATTTCACCCGCCCCGGCATCATCTCGCGCAGCACGGGGACCTCAACTGGTTCGCAGTCGAAGTCGCCGCCCGGTGCCCGTTCGATACCGCCGTTGACCAGCTCCGGGTAGATCTCGCCGGGCACACACGCGATGCTCGCGTCGCCGAAGGTCAGCAGGGCCGCTTCCGTGCGGAGCTTCAGCCAGCTCGCATGACCGCGTTCGAGCAGCCCGAGGAAGGGCGCGGCCAGGAAGGCCCAGTTGTCGAGCGGGATTTCCAGCGTATGCGCCTTGACGGTGAGCGGCGCGCGGTCGGTCGCCGGGCCGGGTGAAGCGAGCACGGGCAGCAGGCGCGCGGCGAGCTGCCAGCCGAGGGCCCGCGCCTTGTCGTGCGAGGGCTGGTCCAGCGCCGAGCCCGTGAAGGGATTGGTGACGGTCACACTGCCGGGCGTGGTGATCAAGCCGCCGAGGGCGCCGTTGATGAACAGGTGCGTGCCGCCGAGCCCCGCCAGGGCTCGGCGCCCGCTCATGGTCACGCCGTGTTCCAAAGCGTCCCGCAGGTGTCCGCAGAAGTCCGAAGTGATTTCCGTGTTACGCGACCAGAGGGTTTCCGGATGGTTGGCCCACGTGACCACGGTGCCGATCGTGGCCCCGGTGGTTGGTCGCGTGAAGTGCATGACCCGCAGGTCCGGGTCGTGGACGATCGGTCGGCGCGTATCGGTGACGAGGCCCTCGGTCGGGACCGCCAGTTCGTGGAAGGCGACCCGGGCGGGCTCGAGCGCCGCCGCCGCGTCGCCCAGCGCTCGTGCAGTGGCCGCGATCACGCTCTCGAGGTAGCGGGGATCCACCCCGCTCTGCAGCGGATGGGGTCCCCACAGGCCCATGAGGTCGGGCGTGTTGTGGTTGTGGGTGGTGCAGACGATGGCGTAGTCCAGCAGGTCCCCGGAGCGCAACCGCCGCCGCACCTCGGTCACGGCCTCGTGGAACAGCCCGATGGCGTCAAGTGCGGCGATGCCCACTCGGTGATGCCCGTCATCCACGACGCACGCCAGCGCCCAGAGATCGTCATGCACCGCGGTGGCCCGGCGGTTTTGCCCGAATCCAGCGAGGTACACCGGGCGTCGGGGATCGCTCAGATCCGGCGTGATTTTAACCCGACCAAAACCCACGCGCAGCGGACGCGGGTTTTGCCGCCAGGCTTCGTCACTGATCTGGAGGGTGAAGGCGGCCGTCGGGTCGCGGTCGCGGAACGCGTACACGGCGCGCGCCAGCACCAACGCGGTGAGGACCAGCAGGGCGATGCCGGCCGCGCGGAGGAGCCGGCGCCGCCACGGGCGATAAGGCTTCGGGGCGTTCATCCGTTCGGGTTCGAGGATGGACGCCGCCGCCAAAATGTGAAGCCGCGAACGCTCCCGTTGCGGGGGGGGCGGGAGCGGGCGGGTGCAACGGGATTGGCGAGGGCCGCCCGGGGCGCTATCAGCGCGTATGCATGAGATGGCTCTGAGGCAGGAATCATGGGGCTGAGGCCGAT
>CAYNCT010000167.1:0-6119 GCA_964396005.1 uncultured Verrucomicrobiota bacterium
TGACCAGCGCGGCGAGGTTCTTGTTGGTGGCGGCCACCAGCCGCACGTCCACGGAAATGGTCTTGTTCGAGCCCACGCGCTCGAAGGTGCGCTCGCCGAGCACGCGCAGCAGCTTGACCTGCGTGCTGGCGTCAATCTCCCCGATTTCATCGAGAAACAGTGTGCCGCCATCCGCCTGTTCGAAACGGCCGATGCGGCGTTCGTGCGCGCCGGTGAAGGCCCCTTTTTCATGCCCGAACAGCTCGGTCTCCAGCAGGTTCGCGGGCAGGGCCGCGCAATGCACCGTCACCAGCGGCTGCCGGGCGCGCGGACTGAGCTGGTGAATCGCTTTGGCGACGAGCTCTTTGCCCGTGCCGCTTTCGCCCTGGATGAGCACCGTGGCCGGCGTCGGCGCCACCTGCTGAATCACCTCGAACACCTCCTGCATGGGCTGAGAGCGGCCCACCAGATTCTCCAGGCCGAACTGCTCGTCCAGCCGCTGGTGGAGGGCGACGTTTTCCACCTCCAGCCGCTGCTGCTTGAGCGCCCGCGCAATCCGCATCTCCAGCTCGTCAATCTGCAACCGGCCCTTGGCGATGTAATCGTCCGCGCCCCGCCGCATGGCCTCCACCGCCAGTTCCTCGGAACCGTAGGCCGTCATGAGAATGCAAATGGGCGGCTTGGACAGCGACTTGGCCCGCGCGATCAACTTCATACCGTCCTCCTTGGGCAGGCGGAAGTCGGTCAGCACCACGTCGAACCGTTCCCGTTCAAGCAACTGGATGGCGCTGGCGGCGTCCTCGGCCACATAGACGTCGTACCGATCCTCCAGCGCGGCGCGCAGGCCCTCGCGCGTCGGCTTCTCGTCGTCCACGATCAACAAGGTGGGTTTGGCGTCCATCGCGCCCGCAATATGCCGGAAGGCTGGCGGCCGGGGCAATTCAGCATCCGACCGCCGCCCGCAAGCCAGGGGCCGCCGGCGCCGGACTTTTCTTGCTGCGAGGCCGGGCGGGCGAAGTATCGTTGGTGCCGGTGATGCGAACGTACTTGATCGTCGCGGCGGGCGGCGCCCTCGGAAGTATGGCGCGCTACTGGCTTTCCGGCGCGGTCGCCAGCCGCTATGGCGAAACGTTTCCGCTGGGGACACTGGCGGTGAACGTCTCCGGCTGCCTTGTGATCGGGCTGCTGGCAACCCTGACCGGACCCGACGGCCGCTGGCTGGCGCCCGACTGGTTCCGCCCCTTTTTCCTGATTGGGCTGCTGGGCGGCTACACGACCTTTTCCTCGTTCAGCTTGCAGACCCTCACGCTGGTGCAAGACGGGCAATGGTTGGGCGCCGCCGGGAATGTCGCCGCTTCCGTGGGGCTCTGCCTGGCCGGCGTGTGGCTGGGAGCACAGCTTGGCGCGCAGTTCACCTCCTCTCCGGGCTCCTGACATGCAAATTCCGCGCGACGCGCTGCTGCTGCGCATCTTCATCGGCGAGAGCGACCGCTGGCAGGGCCGGCCGCTGTATGAGGCCATCGTGCTCCAGGCCCGGGCCGCGCACCTGGCGGGCGCCACCGTGTTGCGCGGGCCGATGGGCTTTGGCAAAACCAGCCGGCTGCACACGGCCAAGATTCTGCGGTTGTCGCTCGATCTGCCGATGGTCATCGAGATCGTGGACAGCGAGGAAAAGATCAACGCCTTCCTGCCCCAGCTTGACGGCATGCTGGGCGGCGGGATGGTCACGCTCGAGAAGGTCAAGGTGATCGAGTACCGCGCCCGCACGCCGGCCGGACCGGCCGCGGCTTGATTGGGCGCTCGGTCGAGCCCCGCAGCGGTCGCGCCTCAGGCCGGCCGGGCTTCCCCCACCAAAGCATGGGTGACGCGGGCGTGTTCGTCCTCGGCGCTCCGCAACCATTCCGCGGGGACCGCGGCGTCGCCCGTCCGCGCGCGCTTTTCGAGCTGCTCCGCAACGGCCGCGAGGCGGCGGGCGCCGAGGTTGCTCGCGCAACCCTTGAGGTTGTGGGCGGCGTTTCGCAGGGCGGCGGCGTCGCCGGAGTTGACCGCGGCGCGAATTTTTTCCAGGGCCGCGCGGGCTTCGGTCTGGAAGAGGCCGATGAATTCCGGGAGGGGATCCGGCTCGCCCGGTGGGGCCAGCCCCCGCAGGGCCTCGATGGCCTCACGGTCGAGCGTTGGCAAATTGGCCAGCGCCAGTGCCGCTGCCGCCGGGACAGGACCGGCGGGACGCGCGGGTGCCGGGGCGGGACTTCGCGGCGGGGTCCCGGCCAGCAGGCGTTCGGCGCCGCGGCGGAGCGCCGCTTCCAGGTCGCTTAACCGCACGGGCTTGCTCACGTAGTCGTCCATGCCGGCGGCGAGGCACTTCTCGCGGTCACCCTCGAGCGCGTTGGCCGTCATGGCGATGATATGCAGGGGCCGCCGCGCCGTGCCGGCGGCGGTGGCCGGGCCCTCCACCTGTCGGAGCCGGCGGGCCGTTTCGTAGCCGTCCATTTCCGGCATTTGGCAGTCAAGGAGCAAGAGGTCGTACGGCTCGCGTTCCAGTTCGGCCAGCGCGGCCAGACCGCCGGACACCGCGTGGCCGGTGTAGCCCAGTTTGTGCAACTGCTGGAGAGCGAGCTTGCGATTGACGCTGTTGTCTTCCACCACCAGGACGCGCAGGGACAAGCGGGCGCCTTCGGCCGGCGGCGGGGCGGCCGGAGCCGGCGTAGCCGCAGGCGGGGAGGCGGCGGGGGGAGTGTCTTGCAGCGCGTTGAGCAGGCCGGTGAGCAGCCGGCTGCGGCGGACGGGTTTGATGAGGCAGGCGTTGATACCGAGGGCGCGCAGCACGGTGAGGTCCGGCCGATTCCGCAGCCAGACCAGCAGGGCGATCCTGACGCGGTCATTCGCGGGGTCGGACCGGATGGCCTCGGTGAGCACGATCCCGTCGGTTTCAGGCATTTCCATGTCCACCAAGGCGAGGTCGAAGGGCTGGCCGGCGTCACGGGCCGTCTGGAGGAGCGACATGGCGTCCGGCGCGGTGGCGGCCTCGGCGACTTCGACGCCCCACGCGGTCAGTTGACTGGCCAGCGCCACCCGGCTGCTGGCGCTGTCGTCCACGAGCAGCACCCGCTTGCCCGCGAGACCGGCCGGGAGCGCGGGCGCGGTGGCGGCGGCGTCGGCCGGGCGCGGGAAACTGAGCTCGAAGGCAAAGGTGGTGCCCGCTCCGGCCTGGCTGCGGACTTCAATCTGGCCCCCCATGAGCTCCACCAGTTGCCGCGATATGGACAATCCCAGGCCCGTTCCGCCAAACCGGCGGGTGGTCGAGCCGTCGGCCTGGACAAAGGGCTGGAAGATGCGCTCCCGCGCCTCGGCCGTGATGCCGATGCCGGTGTCCTGAACCTCGAACCGCACCGAGAGTTGCCGGGCAGTCTCCAGGACGGTGGCAACCTTCAAAACCACTTCGCCCCGCTCGGTGAACTTGATCGCGTTGCCGATCAGATTCATGAGCACCTGGCGCAGGCGCGTGGGATCGCCCGTCACCTGCGAGTTCATCTCCGGATCCATCCAGCAGACGAACTCCAGCCCCTTGGCCTGGGCGCGGTCGGCGAGCAACTCGGTGGTCTTCTCGACGACTTCGCGCAAATCAAACTCGACGGACTCGAGGGTCATGCGCCCGGCCTCGACGCGCGAGAGGTCGAGGATGTTGTCAATGATCTCCAGCAGGGCTTCGCCGCTTTCTCGCACGGTCTCGGCGCAATCGCGCTGCTCGGGGCGCAGTTCGCTGTCCAACAGCAGACCGGTCATGCCGATGATGGCGTTGAGGGGGGTGCGGATTTCGTGGGACATGTTGGCCAGGAACTGCGCCTTGGCGTTGGCCAGTTCCACGGCGGCCGCGTGCGCTTGCTTGAGGTCCTCTTCGGCCCGGACCAGATCGGTGATGTCCTTGGACATGCCGAAGGAGCCGATCACCTCGCCGTGCTCGTTGCGCAGGGGCATTTTCGAGGTGAGGACCCAGGTTTCGGTACCGTCGGGCCAGGTTTCCTTTTCCTTGAAGCTGGGCAGCGCCTGGCCGGTGCGGACGATGCGCTGTTCATCCTCGTACGCTGCTTGCGCGTGCTCCTGACTGAAGAAATCGAAGTCCGACTTGCCGATCAGTTGCTCAGGGTCGGCCACGTGGAACTTCTCCGCCATGGCCCGGCTGCAGCGGAGGAACTTTGAGTTCGCGTCCTTGAAGTAGATGGAGTCGGGCACGGCCTCGAGCAACGCGCGGAGCAGGTCGCGCTCGTGGGCCAGGGCCTCCTCGGTGCGGCGGCGCTCGGTCTCGTCCCAGAACATCCCCTGCACGCCGATCACCCGGCCCGCGTTGTCGAAGAGCGGCGTCTTGATGACGTGGACGTAGCGGCGGCTGCCGTCCGGCAGCACGTTTTCCTCCACCTGCTCCCGGGGCTGGAGGGTTCGCATCACCTCCTGGTCGTCTCGCCGGTACTGCTCGGCCAACGGCGCCGGGAAGAAGTCGAAGTCCGTCCGGCCGATGATTTCGTTGGGCTCCAGCTTCAGCGCGTCGCAAAAATGGCGGTTGACGAAAGTGAAGCGGCTCCCGGTGTCCTTGCGGAAGAGGCTCTGCGGCAGCAGCTCGACCAGCGAGTGGTAGAGCAACTCCGAATTGCGACGCGCGTCTTCCGCCTCGCGGCGCGCGGTGATGTCCTCGACCGTCCCCTCGTAGTACAGGACGGCGCCGGCGGCATCGCGCACCACGCGCGCGTTCTCGGCGATCCAAATGATGCTGCCGTCGCGGCGGTACACGCGGGACTCGAAATCATGCACCTCGCCGTCGCGTTGAATGGCCTGGATGAACTCCTCGCGCCGGCCGGCCTCGACGTAGAGTTGATGGCCGATGTTCGACACGGCGGCGATGAGTTCCTCGGGCGAAGCGTAGCCGTAAATTTGCGCCAGCCGGGCGTTGGCCGCCAGATAGTGGCCGTCGGGCGTGGTCTGGAAGATGCCTTCCACCACATTCTCGAAGATGTCCCGGTACTTGTGCTCCGCCGCGCGCAGCGCCTGTTCGGCTTCCTCGTGCTGGCGGAGTTTCTGGCGCAGTTCCAATTGCACCACGACCTGCCGGCCCAGAATGGCGAGCGCCTCGGATTGCTCCGGGCGAAGCTGGCCCGCCCGCCGGTCCATGACGCACAGGCCGCCGATGATGTGGCGGTGGAGCACCAGCGGCTGGCAGGCAAAAAAACGCACGCCCAGTTGGGCCGCCACCAGCGGATGACCGGCGAGCGCCGGATCGGTCTGGATGTCGCTGAAGGCGAAGAGTTGCGGTTGCAGCACCGCCAGGCTGGCCAGCGAGCGGGCGCGGGGAAACTCGACCATGTCCACGCCAACGCGAGCCTTGAGCCACACGCGCTCCGCGTCCACCAGCGCCACCACGGCCATCGGCACCTCGCAGAGCTGCGCGCACAGCCGCGCCAGGTCGTCAAACGCGGCCTCCGGTTCGGTGTCGAGGATGCAGCACTCGCGGAGGGCCGCCAGGCGTTCGGCCTCGTTGGGCGGGATGAGGTTGGCGAAAGCAGACATGACGTTCCGGATGTTGTGACCGAGAAAGCCTGACACACCCCCGGCGGCGGCGAAAGCGGGAATGCGCGCTTCCGCCCCCATCTCGCGCCTCTCAACTTCCCGACTGGTGATTAGCGTTCGGAGAGGCCGACTCACAGGCAAGCGGCGATAACACCGCTCTCCCGCTCGCCGAAACCCGGATTTCGGATTTCAGATTTCAGATTTCAGATTTCACACTTCGGACTTCGAACTTCCCGCCCCTCGCGCGGTTGCCCGTCAATCCACCGCCGCCGCCGCCGCCTGACTCAGATTGGTGTAAGCGCCCGCTCCCGTCGTGGTCAGGACCACCGAGCGCACCTGATAGAACTGCCGGCCGCGCCCGGCGGATTCATCGTCGAAGACCGGCTCGGACAGCGGCTCGCGAGTCAGCCGGGTGAAGGGGCCGGTTTCCGCGGCCGCACGATAGACGTGGAACCGGGTGTCGCCGTCGGCCGGCCGCCACCGGAGCTCGACGCCGGCGGGCGAGCGCGCGGCCCGGACCTCGCGGGGCGGCGCCACGACCCCCAGCCGCAAGGTGGGATCGCCGAGGATGAACGTGGTGCGGG
>CAYNCT010000168.1:0-6068 GCA_964396005.1 uncultured Verrucomicrobiota bacterium
TGAAGTAGATCGCGCGGCCCTTGAGCGCGACGGGTTCGCCGAAGTAGCGCTCGGCGGCGAGCAACGGCAATGCGAGTGGCAGGAGGAAGAACGACACCAGCGGCGGAATGGCGAGCTTCATACCGGTGCGTTGAATGCTCAAGCGGCGCCGGCGGAATGTAAAGTTTGCAGGCGCGGCTCGAGATGACGGGTCTCCGCCGGCTGGCAGTCCGCGGTCCGGCGAGACACTGGGAAGCTGCGGGGCCCTCGTCCGGAACGATACCTTAGAAGTGGGGAGCGCGCCCGCCCCGGGCGCCGCGGGCCGCGCCGCCCGGCCCGCTCGTGCGGACGAGATGGTTTCGCCCTTGGGCGCCTCCGCGTGCGCTCGGGGTCGGCGCGAAGGCGCGCGGAACGACCGCAGGGGCGGCGGTGTTCCCCGCGCATTTCGCCAGCATCGTTCCGCCTTGGCCCCCTTGACTCCCCGGCGCTGCTTTCTTTAGATGCCCTCGCGCGCAGGACACCGCGCCGATGAGCTGGCTCATCGTTTTTCCCGAGGTTGAAGTGAATTCCCACAACCCAGCTTCCCGTGTCGAGGCCGGTGATTCCACTGGAGTCGCAACGGGTCCGGCGGTGGATGAAGATGGCATAGGCGGCCGATCTGAGGGGCGGTGGCCCCATCCAAGGTGGGCCGCGCCGCGCAGGTTCGCGGCCGTGGTACGCGAACCATTCGGAACCTGGGGGGCCAAGGGGATCATTGGCGGTCGTCGAACCGGCCGCACCGCGGGCAGGGCAGGGGAGCGCCGCCGCCAGCCATGTTAACCACTTCAATCCTTCTCGCGGTGGCCGGCGTAGGTTTGCTGGCGAGCATTCCGCTTGGCCGGCGCGACGCCAGGCTCTGGCTGGTGGCGGTGCTGGCGGGCACGGGGGCGATGCTGGGCGCGGCGTTGCTGGTCCTGATCACCGGCGGGGAATGGACCCGAGGCGGGCCGCTGGCGCCCGGGGGAGAAATTCTCGCGTTGCGACTGGACGGGTTGAGCGCGCTGTTTCTCGCCTTGCTCGCCGTCCTGGGCGGCGTGGGTGCGATTTATGCGGGGGAGTACTGGAATGACCGGGCACATCCCCAATCCGGGCGCGCGGGTCGCGGGTGGTGGAGTGTGCTCGTGCTTTGCCTCGGGCTGACGCTGATCAGCGCCAATGGCCTCCATTTCCTGATCGCATGGGAACTGTTCACGGTCGCCGCGTTCTTTCTCGTCACGCTGCACCGCGCGTCGGCGGAGGTGCGTGCGACGGGTTGGCTTTATCTGGGCGCCTCGCATGTGGCCGCTTTGAGTTTGTTCGCCTTCTTTGCGGCGCTGGCAGCCCAGACGGGCAGTTGGGCGCTGGGACCGATGCGCGAGCGGGCGGAGCTGGCCCCGTTGTTCTGGCTCGCCCTGTTGGGCTTCGGGCTCAAGGCGGGAATGTTTCCGCTGCATGTGTGGTTGCCGTCCGCGCACGCCAACGCGCCGAGCCACGTCTCGGCGATGCTTTCCGGGATGACGTTGAAGATCGGCATCTACGGCTTGGTGCGGTTCACCGGCTGGCTGCCGGTGCCAGCGTCCGCGGGTTGGATCGTCGCCATGCTGGGGGCTGCCAGCGCGGTGTTGGGGGTGGCCTTTGCGCTCGGCCAGCACGATTTCAAACGCCTGCTGGCGTATCACAGTGTCGAGAACATCGGCATCATTCTGCTCGGGTTGGGGTTCGCGCTGGTGGCGATGGAACAAGACCTCGCGCCGTGGGGGCAGCTCGCGCTGGCGGGCGGGCTCCTGCACGTCTGGAATCATGGTCTGTTCAAGGCCCTGTTGTTCTTCGCGGCTGGTTCGGTCCTGCACTCCACCGGCACGCGCGAAATGAGCCGCCTGGGTGGCCTGTGGCGGACGATGCCTTGGACGGCGGGATGGTTTGCGCTGGGTGCCGCGGCCATTTCCGGGCTGCCGCCGTTGAACGGCTTCGTGAGCGAATGGCTGCTGTATCTGGGTTTGTTGGACGCGACCGCCGGGCACAGCCCGGCCGCCTGGGCGGCGATTCCAGCGGCGGTCCTGCTCGGCGTTACGGGCGCGCTGGCCCTGGCGTGTTTCGTGAAGGTTTGCGGAGTGGTGTTCCTCGGCGCGACGCGTTCTCCGGAAGCCGCGCGTGCTCACGAGAGCGGCCCGGCGATGCGCGGCGCGATGGGCGCGCTGGCGGCGGGCTGCGTGGCGATCGGGCTGGCACCGGTCGCGTTTTGGCCCGCCGTCGCGCGGGCGGTGGCGGTGTGGCAACCCGCCTGGGCTGCCGGGCCCGCGCCGGTCCCCTTGGGCGCCTTGGGCCTGGTCCACGTCACGCTGGCCGCGCTGGCAGCCGGCGCGGGCGCCTGGCTTTGGTGGCGGGTGCGGCGCGGGGCGTTGTCCCGGACGGTCACATGGGATTGCGGCTACGCGGCGCCCACAGCGCGGATGCAATACACGGCCGGGTCGTTCGCCGGCATCATCACCGAGTGGTTCGCCTGGATTCTGCGTCCGCAACGGCACGCGCGGTTGCCGGAAGGCGAGCTACCGGGGCGAGCGGCCTTCGCGCAGCATACGCCCGAGACCGTGCTTGAATTCGTCGTCGAGCCGGCCGGGGGGATGGTGATGCGAGTGGCGCGGCTGGCGCGGCGGTTTCAGCACGGGCGGGTGCAATCCTACCTCGTGTATGCCATGGCGGGGGCAGCGGCGCTGGCGCTGCTGGTGTGGCTGGGTGGGGCGGAATGAGGCTCTGAACCATGTATCTGAACCTGGTACAAATCGCGGAATCGTTCGGCGTCTCTGAGAGCGTCGTGGAGGGCTGGGTGCGCAACGAAGGGATGCCGCACACGGCGGAGCGCGGGCGCCTGCTGTTCGACCGGGCCGAGGTGGTGCACTGGGCCGCGGCGCGCGGCCTGGCGACCAAGGCCGGGTTCCTCACCCCCGAACAAAACGCCGGGACGGCGGGCGGCGAGCTGGCGCCGTGGTTGCGGGTGGGCGGGATTCATCGTGACGTGCCGGCGGCGGGTGTTCTGGAGGTGCTGGACGGCGTGGTGCAGAAACTGCCGGGCACCTCGCCGGCAGTGCTGCAACTGCTGCGGCAGAGGCTGCGCGCGCCGGGCGGCCTGGTCTGGGCAGCGGTCGGCGGCGGGCTGGCGTTGCCCCACTTGAGCACGCGGGTGGCCCTAGGCCGCGCGTCCGGCACCCTTGCCCTCCTGTTGCTGCGCGAGCCGCTCGCCGAGGCGGGACCGACACCGGATGACGTGCCGGTGACGCGCCTGTTTTTCTTCATCGCGCCCTCGCCGCGCGCGCACCTCGAACTGCTGGGGCGGCTCACGCGCGCCCTGAACCGGGGCGGGTTGCGGGAACTTGTGCAAAAGGCGGCGCCGGACGCGGAGTTATTCGCCGCCGTCGCCGCCGCGGACGCGGCCGCGCAAGGCGGTCCCGCAGGAAAGGCCGACCCCAGATGACCGGCGCGCTTCTGTTGCTCGCCGCGGTCAGTCTGGCCACGGGAATCGTGGTGGGTCCCCGGTTCGCCCGGGGGTGGCTGGCGCTGGTGTTGATCGGCGCGGCCAGCGGGCTGGCAGCGGCGTTGCGGGTGCTGACCGGCGGAGCGGATTGGCAATGGCAGGTCGGATTTCCGCTCGGGGGCGAAGGCGTGGTCCTGCGGCTGGATGGCGTGAGCGCGTGGTTTCTTGTGCTGCTGAGCGCAATCAGCGGCCTCGGGGCCATCTACTCCCGGGGCTATTGGCCGGACGCGGAGCGGGCCGATTCAGCGCCACGGGGACGGGCATGGTGGGCAGGTATCGGCCTGAGTATGGGGCTGGTGCTGCTCGCGGCCAACGGACTGCACTTTCTCCTCGCTTGGGAAAGCTTCGCGGTTTGCGCCTTCTTTCTGATCACGCTCGACCGCGACCGGCGCGAAGTGCGGCGGACGGGCTGGCTCTATCTGGCGGCCTCGCACGCGGGGACGATGTGCCTGTTCGCTTTCTTTGCCGGGTTGGCCGCGCGCACCGGCACCTGGGAGCTGGGGCCGCTGCGGGAACAGGCGGACGCGCGCCCGCTGTTCTGGTTCGCGCTCGCGGGCTTTGGGGTGAAGGCCGGTCTCTTTCCGCTGCACATCTGGTTGCCGTCGGCCCATGCGAACGCGCCCAGCCATGTCTCGGCGATCATGTCGGGGGTGGCGATCAAAATGGGCGTGTATGGCCTGGTGCGTTTCAGTGGCTGGTTGCCGGTGCCGGCGGCGGCGGGCTGGGTGCTGCTGTTGCTGGGCGCGTTGAGCGCGTTGCTGGGCATCGCCTTCGCCCTCGCGCAACACGATCTCAAGCGCCTCCTGGCTTACTGCTCGGTGGAGAACGTGGGGATCATCCTCTCCGGTCTGGGCGCGGCCCTGCTCGGCGCAGCGCATGGCCACGCAGCGTGGGGACGCCTGGCGCTGGCGGGCGCGCTGCTGCACGTGTGGCATCACGGTGCGTTCAAGTCGCTGCTGTTTTTTGGCGCGGGCTCCGTGTTGCACGCGACGGGCACCCGCGAGCTGAGCCGACTGGGCGGGCTGTGGCGCGCGATGCCGTGGACCGCGTCGCTCTTCGCCGTGGGATGTCTCGCCGTTGCCGGCCTGCCGCCGCTCAACGGTTTCGTCAGCGAATGGCTGCTTTACCTCGGGTTGTTCGACGCCGCCGGCCAGCGTGGCGGCGTGGCGGGAGGGGCGGTGCCGGCGGCACTCCTGCTGGCCGCGGCCGGGGCGTTGGCCTTGGTGTGCTTTGTCAAGGCGGGGGCCATCGTGTTCCTCGGGGCGCCGCGGACCCGGGCCGTCGCGCACGCGCACGAGTGCGGGCCGCTGCTGCGCGGTCCGATGCTGGCGCTGGCGGCGCTGTGCGGGCTGCTCGGCCTGGCGCCGCTGCTGGTGTGGCCGGCGGTGGCGCGCGCCGTGGGCGACTGGAATCCGGTTTGGCGGGCGGCGGCGCCCCCGGCGCCGCTGGCGGCGTTGAGCGCGGTGCAGGCCGCGGTGGCCTTGTTGGCGATCGCGGCGGGGGCGGGGTTGTGGCGCTGGTCCCGGGGCAACGGGCTGCGGCGCGGCGCGACGTGGGATTGTGGTTACGCGCAGCCGACGGCGCGGATGCAATACACCAGCGGCGCCCTGGCCGGGATTGCGACGGGCTGGTTCGCCTGGCTGCTGCGACCGGAGCGCGTGGCACGTCGGCCGCGAGGGCTGCTGCCCGCGGGCGCGCACCATTTCGAGCGCGTGCCCGAGACCGTGCTTGAGCGGGTGCTGGCCCCGGTGGCGGGGTGGGTAATGCGGCTCTCGGGTGCGGCTCGCCGGCTGCAACACGGGCGGCTCTCCGCCTACATTCTCTATGTGGTGGCAGGGCTGCTGGCGCTGAGCTTGTTGGTGTTGATGGGAGGAAGGCCATGATCGTGCTCGAACTCATGGCCCGGCTGGCGGTCTGGCTGCTACTCGCGCCGCTGCTGCCGGGCATCATTAACAAGGTCAAGGCCTGGGTTGCGGGCCGGCACGGTCCACCGGTGCTGCAGCTCTACTACGACCTGGCCAAACTGGCGCGCAAGGGCGTGGTGCTGAGCACGCTGGCCTCGCCGGGCTTCATCATTGCCCCGGCGGTCGCCTGGGTGGCGGTGGCGAGCGCGGCCCTGTTGCTCCCGCTCGGCCCGGCCGGCGGGCTGACGGGCTTTCGGGGCGACGTGCTGGTGCTGATCTATCTGCTGGCGCTGGCGCGGTTCTGCACGGCTTGGGCAGCCATGGAAACCGGGTCGGCCTTCGAGGGCATGGGCGCGGCGCGCGAAGTCAGTTACGCGGTGTTGGCCGAGGCGGCGATCATTGCCGGCGTGCTGGCGTTGTCCATCCAGACGGGCAGCGCGACGCTCAGGACGCTGTTGGCCCCCTCGGCCGGGGCCGGAGCAGTGCTGCTCGCCGCGGGCCTGTTCCTCGTGCTGCTGGCGGAGAACTGCCGCGTGCCGTTCGACGACCCGAACACGCACCTCGAGCTGACGATGATCCACGAAGTGATGGTGCTCGATCACAGCGGGCCGCCCCTGGCGGTGATCCTGCACGGCGCC
>CAYNCT010000169.1:0-6033 GCA_964396005.1 uncultured Verrucomicrobiota bacterium
ACCGCGAGATCGTGAACGGCCGCGTGAAGATCCTCGAGTCCTACCTCGCCCCCGCCGACTTCGACCTCGACGGCACCCGCATCAGGAAGGGCACCTGGCTCCTCGCCGTCCGCGTCCTCGATGACGACCTCTGGCGACAGGTGAAGGAGGGGGAGATCACCGGCCTGTCGATCGGCGGGTCGGCGTCGCGCAGATCTGTCGGGTGACCAGCATCTCGGTCCGAAGTTGCCCTAACCCCCTGACGCTCGCCAGAAGTTGACCGCCTCTGCTTACGAGAAGTTGACCACCTGCTGATCAGCCTGCGAGGAGGTGTTCGGGATCGCGTTCTACTTCCCGGTCGTGTTGCAGGCATGAGGTAGAGGTTCTTCCGGCGTCTGCTTCGTCTTCTTCGTGTTCTTGCCGGGAGGGGGCGCGGGGGAGGGAGCCGAGCTGGCGGCGGCCGCGGATCATCGGCGGTCGGGTTCTGCGAGGCGGGCGATGAGGTCGCGGAGGGCGTGGCGGACGTGGGCGGGTGGGCCGACCGGGCCCGCGGCGGGGAGTTGTGGAGGGTCGGGGGCCAACACGGGGTGCGGCGGGAGGGAGAGGATCTGGTAGCGGGGGCCGACCGGGTCGTAGGCGATGAGGTCCTTGCGCAGCAGGCCGGCACGAGCGACCAGGAAGTCGTCGCGCATGAGCCGGAGGGTCCCCCACAAGCGGTCATCGCTGCAGAAGCTCATGCCCTGGCGGTCGGCGGCCAGGGCGAGGACGAGGTAGAGCAGCGTCTCGTTGTGGTGGAGGGAAGCGAAGAAGCCACCCCGGACGAAGCGGTGCGGGATGGCGGCGAAGCTGCCCTCGTTCCGTGGGAGGCGATCGGGACGGAGCGGCGTGCGGTCGAAGAACGGCGTGGAGCGACTCATGGGCCAGGATCCCGCAGCGTGGGGCCCTTGATCTTGACGGTGTGGCAGCGATGACGCAGGCGGCTGAGCAGGGCGGCGACCAGCGTGGGGTTGCCGAGGAAGTTGCCCCACTCCTCGAATTCCAAGTTCGTGGTGATGATCGTCGGTCGGCGACGGTACCTCTCCTCCATCAACTTGAAGAAGATGTTGGCCTGCTCGGGGCGGAGATTCAGGTAGCCCAGTTCGTCGATGAGGATGACGTCAACTCGGACCAGTCGATCAAGGAGCTTCCGACTCGATCGATCGGCCAGGGACGCATACATTTCGTCGAACAGATCCTGGGCGCGGACGAAGAGGCCGCGGTAGCCGTTCTGGATCGCCTTGCGCAGGATGCCGGAGGCCAAGCCGGTCTTGCCGACGCCGGTCTCGCCGATGAAGACGATGTTCTCGGCCTTGCCGATGAAGTCGAGCTCGGCGAAGCCGCGGATCGTGCGCTGGGCCACGCCGGGCTGGAGCTTCCAGGGGAAGGACTCCAGGGTCCAGTCCTCGGGCATGCGGGCGCGCTTGATGCGCCAGGCCAGGGCCATCTCCTGGCGGTGGTGCCAGTGGGCGCGCAGCAGCCGCACGAGGAAGTCGGCGTAGCCGCGCTCTTGTTTCTCGGCGTCGGCCAGTTCCTTCTCGATGATCTCGGCGATGCGCCCGAGATGCAGGTTGCGCAGCAGTTGTTCGAGTTCGTCATTCTTCTTCATCGTCCTCCTCCGGGTCGTCGTCCTGGCTGGGCAGGACGAAGTAATCGCGCCCCACATGGCGCAGGACCAGGCGTTCCAGACGGTCCAGATCGAAGAGGCCGTACTCCAGCGCGGTGGCCGCCGCGGCCAGGAAGGGCTCGCGCGGGTAGTCGCGAAGCATGCGCAGGAGGCGGCGCAGCGAGGCACCGCCTCGGCCGGCCACCTTGCGCCTAAGGGCCGCGACGTAGTCGCCCAGCCGCGGCTCGACCTTGAGGAGTTGCTCTTCGTACGGCGAGGGGCCACGCCGCTTGCAGCCTTCCCCGCGGGGCGGACGGTGCTCCGGGGCGATCACGCGAGCGTCGCACGACTCGACCACGCGGCGGTGCGAGGCGACCTGGCGGGGGCCGTAGTAGATCTCGACGCGGTCCTTGAGCTCGCGCACTTCGAGTTCACGGCCGATGAGGTCCAACTTGTACGGGACCGAGTACCTGTTCCGATGGAGGTTGATGAAGCCGTCGGTGTCCACGGTGCGCTGGTGCAGCTCGTAGACCTGCGGGATCCAGATCGGCAGCGGCTGGAGCTTCGGCTGTTCAGCACGGAACAGCTCGCGTCGGCTGGCGTGCCAGCGGCGGTTGAAAGTGGCGTTGACCTTGTCGCACCACGCCGCGGCCTGGCGGTTGGCGTCCTCGAAGTCGGCGAAGGTCCGGCCGGCGTAGAAGTTGTCCTCGATGTACGGCATGGGCGCCTCGACGCGCCCCTTGCGATTCGGATCCTTCAGCTCGTGGGCGATGAACTTGAAGTTGAAGCGTTCCGCGAAGGCCGCCATCTCGGGGACCGGCACCATCTCGGCGCCGGTCCCGTACAGCCGGATGACGCTGGTGTTGTCGATCATGCACTTCGCGCACGAGCCACCCTGGTAGAGGATGCCGTCGGTGAGGAAGATCTTGCACTCGAAGCGCGTGAAGCGCGGGTAGAGCTGGAAGTACAGCAGGTGCGAGTAGCACGCGACCAGCGAGGCGCTCTGTACGCGCCGCTCCTTGCCGCCGATGATCGCGACGTGCGGCGACGTATCGTGCTGCATCTCCTGGCCCGGCTTGAACTCGTACCGGCCGTCGGGCTCGCGCGGGGAGTGGCCGATGCCGTGCTTGCGGCAGAAGGCGGTGAGTGCCGCGTACGAGAACTTCGCGCCCCGCTCGACCAGTTCCTCGTGGACCCGCACCAGATTGCCCTTGCACGAGGCGTGCTGGGCGAGGATCTCGTCGCGGAACGGCTCCGGCGCCTCGGCGCGCGCGAGCGCCGGCGCCGTGGCGCTACCCGCCTGCACCACGCCCCGCACCACCTGGCGCGAGATGCGCAGCGTCCGGGCGATCGGTCGGATCCCATGGCCGCGCTCACGCAGCTTGAGGATCGCGGCTCGCGTCTCCTCATCCAGCATCCTTGCGCTCCCTCTCCCAGCGCGCGGCCAGGGCTCGAACGTCCGCCGCGGCCTGGTCCAGCGCCCGGCCGATCTCTTCCCGGTCCGACGGCAACACCGCACGCAACGAGCCGGCGCACAGGCGGCGGTAGGCGCGCCGCGCCACCGTCCCGAGCACCGCCATGTCGTCCAGGAGCAGAGCGCCGGGGCTCTTGGCGGGCGCGCCGGGCCGCCGGGCCTCGGCCTGCGCGCGCAGGTAGAGCAGCGGGTCGGCCAGCAGCAGCTCGCGGGTCTTCGGGCTCCCCGACATCCAGCCCGCGTACAACTCGCCGACCTGTCGGGTGCTCAGCTCGGCCGCCGCGATCGCGCCGGCCAGCCGCACGCACTCCTCGGGCTTGGCGCGCGCCAACGGCGCCAGGTACCTCATCGCGGCGTGCGCGCCGATGGTCCCCGACCGGACGTGGTCCTGGATCGCCGGCGGCAACTCGCGGACCAACGCCAGCCGCCGGCTGACCCAGCTCACGGTCCGATCGAACCGTCGTGCCAGCTCCGGCTGGCTCAACCCGAACCGGTCCGTCAACTCCCGCAGCAGCCAGCCCTGCTCCAGGGCGCTCTCGGGCTCGCCGTGGCGCATGCGGCGCTCCAGGAGCAGCGCGTCCACCTCGTCGAGCTGCCAGACCGTCGCGCGTACGGTGTCGGCGTGCAGCCGCCGCAGACCTCGTGCCCGCTTGTGGCCGTCGAGTAGGACGTATCGGTCATCGTGGCCCGCGCCAACGACGACGACCGGCAGGAGCTGACCGACCTCGGCCAGCGACGCCAGCACCTGCCGCTCCTTCTTCGGGTCGCGCCGACGCAGCGCCTGGTAGCGCAGGTCGAGCTGGTGAAACTCGATCTCCAACCCGGCGCCGCTGGAAGCCGACACCGTCCCCATCACGCCTTCTCCCGCATCGCCCTCACCGGCCCCCGCCGGCCGGCTCAGCAGCGTCGGCGGTCCGAGTGGTACCCAGCGGGCCACCAGCAGACCGTCCGCGACTCCCGCCCGCACACCACGCACCGCACGGGACGCGACACCCGGTACTTCCTGCCCGGCTCTTCATGTCCCTTCGCCTCCGGTCGCCCCGCCGACGGCGGCACCTTTGCCGCCGTAGCCGCGACGCTGCCGGAAACAGCCGGTGACCGGGAAGTTTGATCCGTTACGCGGCTGGCCCGCCCCTCACGGTGCCTTCGTTGCCGGGCGCAGTTGTCGGCCCGCCCCACGTCGCTCTGCGCGAACTCGTCGCGGGCAGCCTTCCGCGTCCGGTCGTAGCCGCGCTTGCGGCAGTCGTCGTCGCAGTACGCGTGGCCGCGATCGCAGCAGCGGCAGATGAAGAAAACGTCGCCGCACCACCGGCACGGCCGGCCTCGTAGGGCGTCGCACACGTCCTCGCCCGCCCACGGTCGGGCTGGACACGAAGCGCGAAGACGTGCGAGAAGGAGAACGTACCGTCCGCGGCGTCATCGCGGAACAGAGAGGGCTCGGGATTCCACCCCGGGCCCTCGCCGTTTCCGGCCCACCCGGGCGGTCCCACTTCTACACGCTCCGAGCCGACTCCGCCACCGGGATTCGGCCGACCGGTCGCTACCTCACCGCCGCCAACCCGATCGCCACCCTCCAGACCGCAGGGCCGATCCGCTGACGCCGGACCCCTTTCCGGTGGTCAACTTCTGGCAAGCAGACCCGGTCAACTTCTGGCAAGCGTCAGGGAGGCGTAGCGGGCGAAGCGATCGGACGGCCCTAGCTCCCAGTCCACCCCCAGCTCGGACTCGCCAAGTACAAGGGTGGTCCCCGTGAACGGGGTGATGGCCGTGACGTCGATGCCGAGGAAGAAGCGGATCGCGTTTTCGATGCCGGCCTCGGTACCCTTCTGGCGGTACATCTCCACGAGCACCGAGGCGAGACGGCGCTTGCCGAGCACGTAGAGGTCGAAGGGGAACGGGTTGCCGAGGTCCTGGAGGATGAGGTCGAGGAAGTCCTCGGATGCCGCCCACCGCAGCGCCGACGCCGGCGGCGGTACCTCGCTTCCGATGTTGCTCGGGTATGCGGGCCAAGACACTCTCTGCGTGCTTCTTGATCTCTTCGTTCATGGCTTCGTTGCCTCCCGACATGGTTTCGACTCTTGCTGGTCAGTCGAAGAGCGACCCGATGAGCTGGCCGACGGCCCAGACGCCACCTGCGACGGCAGCCCCGACAGGCCCACCGACTGCGGCTCCCGCGCCGAGGTAGACTGCGGCCGACGCCGCCCGGCCGGCGTTGCGGCTGCCCGTGGCGGTCTCGACCCCGATCTCGAGCACGTCGCCGACGATGAACGCCGGGTTCGCCGCGCCCTTGGCGAGGACCGTCGCCCCCTTCGACACGGCACGCGATCCCGCGCGCTTCGCGATGAAACGGGCGCTCTGTTCGACGACCTCCCGCCCAGCCTTGCGGCCGGCGATTCCGACCAGATCCTCGATCCCTGTGCTCTTCGTGTTCATGGCTCGCTTCCCTTTCGGTTGGTTTGCAGTCACACCCCTTGGAAAAGCGAGGGCTGTGCCACTCGACGAACAACGTCATTGCGAAGCCAGAAACCTACGCAAATACGGCATGTTCCGCCGTCGCAGAGCACCTGCGCGGTAGCCACTCGAATCGCGACGCCAGACGTTCTCGGAAGATCGCTTCCGGAGCGCGGAAGCGCTGCGATCAGACGATTCGGGGCAAGACGGAGCGGAGAGCGCTCTCGTTACTACGGCTGGGCGATATCGGTGGCCGTGACCTCGACGAGGTTGGCCTCCCATGTTCCAGTGAGGTAGGCGTTCAGCGCGAAGGCGACGGCGGACATCCGATGGAGGCTCTCCGGAACGGTGACGTCCAGTGTGAGGCGCCAGCGCCGGTCTACTCCGCATCGAGCGAATCGAGCATCGAGTTGGCGCACAGCCTTCGCCATCGCGTCGGCGCTCGGTGACCCTTGTCGAAGCGGCGCACCCACTCCGGTTTCCCGCA
>CAYNCT010000170.1:0-5881 GCA_964396005.1 uncultured Verrucomicrobiota bacterium
GAGATCACCGCCCGGCCGCCGGCCTTCAAGCCCGCCCGCGCGCGACTGGCGCCGGTCGGCTACGATGAAGCGGGCGGAATGCGCCTTAGTCTCCGGGGCGAGCCGGACACTGGTTACGTTATCGAGGGGTCCAGCGACTTTGCCGCGTGGGATGGCACCGCCGTTACGACCAATCCGGCGGGCGAGGCGCATTTCGCCGACCGGACGCCCCGCCCGAGGCGGTTCTATCGCGCTCGCCCAGCGCCTTGAGCCTGCGGTCCGCTGCCTCTCGAGAACGAGCGCGGTCTGAGCCGGGACGATGCGGTAGGTTGTGGGTGGCACGGCCAACTTGGCCGTTCTGGGCGGCACCTTGCCGCCCAGCCGTGCGCACGGGAGTCGCAGACTCTTCAGTTCTGCCCCGTGCGTTCAATTGTCGGGCGGGGCGCCTGAGGAACGGGCCAGCGGCCCATTCCTCCCTGGATTCAGTTGAATCGTTCTGGCTGAGGCCCGCCCTCACGCGGCCTTGACCCGGCTCATGCGTTCGAGGGTGTCGTCCACTTCCTCGGTCTTGCGCATCCCCACGGTGATTGCGTCCACCAGTTGGTTGCGGAAGACGTAATTGAGCGAGGCATCTTTGTCTTCGGGAGTGGTGAGTTTGCCCGCACCGAAGATCTTCATACCCACCACCGCTTTGCCGTTGCGGCGGGCCAGCCGGAGCACCGCCGACACCTCGTCCGCGGTACCGTCCATGACGTAGTCTTGGCCCCCGCGGTGGTTGATGCGGGCGAAGATGACCTCCACCCACGGATGGGTGGCGGCGACCTTGAGCGCCCCGAAATCGTGACACGAAACCCCCACGGCCCGGACGAGCCCCTGGTCGCGGCACTCGGCAAGCTCATCGCGGACCCGTTGGTACTGCTCCGTCCATTTGTCGTCCGTCGTGCAGTGGATCAGCACGATGTCCAGGGTATCCACGTCCAGCTCTTTGCGGAACCGTTCGATTTCCCCGCGGGCGCCGCCGGTGGGTGTCACCCAATCTTCCTTTCGGACCCAGATTTTGGTCAGGAGCACGTACTTGTCCCGTGGCAGATCCCGGACGGCCCGTTGCACGAACGGGTGCGTTCCGTACAGGTCGGCCATGTCAATGAAGGTCACGCCGTTTTGCATCCCGTGCCGGAGGAGCCGCTCGAACGCCTGGTAGCCCATGCGGGTGTGGTCCGACTGGCGCGCCCAGCCGTTGAAGCCCGTGCCCTGCGCCAGGCGGGAGACCTTGATGCCCGTGCGGCCCAGCGCCACCGGGGCATCGCCGTTGAAGCTCTGAACCGGGCGGCCGCCCGTTTGGCAGCCGGTGAAAACGGAGGCTCCCGCTGCCAGGGCGCTGCCCGCAACGGCCTGACGAATAAACTCGCGACGAGAGAACTTTTGCATGTGCTTGTTTCGATTGAGGATTTTGGCGCCGAGCGCCCCGGTGCTGCCGATCGAGCGCAGTTTCGGGCCGAAGATAGAAGGAGCACTGCCGAGTTCAACCCGATTTGCCGGCTCACGGGGGCAATTCGGGTGGTTTGTCCAATGCGAGCCAACAAAAAACCGCCCTTTCGGGCGGTCTTCGCCAAGCAGGTCGGAAAAGGGGCGGCGCCGGACGCGGCTAAGCCCGTTCCATGTACTTGCCGGTGCGAGTGTCAATCTTGAGCTTCTCGCCCGTCTTGATGAACAGCGGCGCCTGGATGGTGATGCCCGTTTCGAGGGTGACGGGTTTCTGGACGTTGTTGGCTGAATCGCCACGAATCCCTTCCGGCGCATCGGTCACCGTCAGGACCACGGACGCGGGGAGTTCGACGCTCACGGCTTTGCCCTCGACGAACGTCACGGTGACCGGGGTGTTCTCGACCAGATAATTCTTCGCGTCGCCCACCAGCTCGGACGACAGCGTGACGGTCTCAAAAGTCTCCGGGTCGGAAAATACGAAGTCTTCGCCATCCTTGTAGCTGAACTCCATCTTGGTCGTGACCATCGGAACGATCTCGACCTTTTCCGTCGAGCTGAAGCGCACATCCGAGGATCGTCCGCTGCGGACGCTGCGCAGGCTGGCCTGGACGAAAGCGCGGAGATTGCCCGGGGTGCGATGCTGCATGTCCAAAACCACGCAGATGTCCCCGTTGTACATGATCGCCATTCCACGGCGAAGGTCGTTTGCAGAAGCCATAGTCGGTAAAGCCAAAATCCGCTGCCTCCAGTTGCTGCCGGCTCAGCGGACCGGGGAAGCTACCCGAGGCGACCGGGTTGGCAAGGGGGATTTCGGCTCCTATGGCCCGGACTGCAAAGGCCGGCGCGCCGCGCTACCTACCGTTGATTCCTCAACCGGGCGGCGACTGCGTCGGCATTCACCGGCGTGGCCATCAGAAAGTGCGCCGCGAAAATCTCGTCCGGCGGACCTGCGGCGGGGCGCGTTTCCCCGGCGTCGGTCACGGGGCGGGGGACCACCACGCGCTGCAGATGGCCGGCCTTGAGCAATTCCAGCCAGGCCGTCCCGCCGCTCGGATCATAGGCGAAACCGCGGCCGGGCAGCGCAGCGGCAGAAGCCAGGTCGCGCGGAATTCCGACAAAGCTGAACCAGACGGACAGGTTGGTGACGCCCGCCAAGGCGTTCGTGAACGCGGCCAGAGGGAGGTCGCCGCGCTGGATTTCTGCTGCGCGCACCGCGACGGTGACTTCTTGAATCTGGATGCCCGGGATCGGGCTCAGGACGCGGGCCAGCGTGTCGAACAGAGAATTGAGCGTCGTGCGATTGCCGGGCGTCTCGGTCGGAAGAACAATCGCCACCGTTCCGGGATGGGCAGCCACTTCGGGAACCGCCGCGTGGCCCAAGAAATACGCCAGCGCCGCGCCATGGCGGTCCACGGCGGGCGCTCGGCTGCCGCGAGTGGCGACGACCACCTGCTCGATCAGCGCGCCCAGGAAACCGATGACAGCCACGGCCAGAAGTGCCGTGCCCACGCGCGGGGATCGTGCTCGCAGCCACCCGCCCGCCAGGCCCACAGCGGCGAAGATCGCCAGCAGTCCGAAATACCCCATCGCGGCTTGGCGCTCAGTCGAGCTTGAGCGTGAACAGTCGGTTCGACGCGTGGCGCAGTAGTTCGAGGTGGCCGTCCAGAAACACCCCGTTGGCCCGGCCGAACCTGACCGGCGCGTTGCCGCGGCGTGTCACCCGGACGGTTTTGGTGCTGGCCTCCGAGCCGCCGCTGTGCCGGTACAGCACGTTCGCCGTGGGATCGCTGTCTGCGTAGAGGCAGGCATCCCAGCCGTCGGTGTCGGCAAAGAGCAAGGTCCCCACCGGATCCTCGACGTGCTTCATGCTGATGTCCGATCGGCCGAGGTTGATTTCCTTGTTCTGCGCGTACGCGAGGAAGCCCCAAAACCCGCCAGCCCGCACGGCGCCGCGCTCGCCGGGCTGGAGGCTGGAAGGGCACACAAACACCCCGCCGCCGGATACGTTGGTGCCGCGTCCCAGGTAGCGTTGCAACTGGCGGTACCAGATGGCAGGCAGTTTCTCCGGCACCCAGCCCAGCGGGAACACCTGGTTTTCCTCCTCGTACATCATCGTCGCCAGAACCAGTTGCTTGAGGTTGTTGGCACACGCGATGGTCCGCCCCTTGTCCTTGGCGCGGCCGAGCGTCGGCAACAACAGGCCGGCGAGAATGGCGATGATCGCCACGACCACCAGCAGTTCGATCAGAGTAAATCCTGACCGCGTCGGGGCGAGCGTGCGGCGATTCATGACCAGCTTCAATGGGCCGCGCAGGTCAGGGCTTTGCGGGCGTTTCCGCCGCCGCCTTGATCCGCCGTTCCATGACGTTGACGTAGTTCTTGAAACGGGCTTGGTCCGCCGGGTTGGTGGACTCTTCCACCGCCTCCTTCGCCAACTTGAGTCCCTCTTCCTGCTGTCCCGCCTCGAAGCGGGAAATGGCGCGGATGGATTTGACCTTCGCCTTGTCAGCCCCCTGGGCGGCCGCCCGGGCCAGGGCGCGGTCGGCCAGCGCGAAGTCCCGGCTGGGCGCGGGGGTGGCAACGATCGTGAACGCCAGGTCGCACAGCGCGTCCGGACTTTCGGCGGCGCTGGCGAGCAGTTTATTGCCCAGTTCCGCGGCACGGTCGTCACCCTTCATCGCCGCTTGCTGGTACTCGCGAAGATTGGCGCGGTGTTCGTCCTTCTTGATGGCGGCGGCCAGATCGTACCTGCCTTCAACCACCTGCTGAAGGGCGTCTTCCAGTCCGTCCATCGGGTGCCCCACCCACAGGACCTTGGAGTCCCGGCCGACGATGAAGGCGGTGGGGATGCCGCCCTGTCCGAAAGCCTTCATGTAGCCCTCGCTGGTCTTGCGGCCATCGTCCAGCGCCACCACGTAGTCCATCTTCTCGGCCTGTTTCTCGACGAACGGTTTCACCTTGTCTGGCGTCTCGTCACTGACGCCGACGATGACCACCCCCTTGCCCTTGAACTTTTTCTGCAGCTCGGTCAGGTGCGGGATGCTCGTGAGGCACGGCGGACACCACGTGGCCCAGAATTCCACCACATAGATGTTTTTGCCGTCCCTGACATCCACCGGACTGCCATTGATCCAGGCCTTGATGACGAGGGCGGCGGCGGGGTCGCCGAGGCGCGCGGCCTGGGTGGAAGTGGTAAAAACAGCCGCGAGGCTCGTGCGGAGGAGAAGCGCTTTCAGGTTCATAATGGTGGCAATCAACCAAGCCAAGCTACCGGCAATTGGCAGCCCGGTAAAGAAGGGTTTGCGCATGCACGAATGAATTTTAAGGCGGGCGCGAGGGCCAGCAGCGGAAGGGCGCGGGCCCTGGCGTGCGGCGTGGTGAGCCGTCGGACCCGGACTCGAGCAGAGTTCCCGCTCTGATGCCTCTCGAGAAAACAGGGGCCAACGAGTCTGGATTGAACCGCCCCTTCCCACGATTGACTTAGCCGCTGGCGCGGCCAGCCCCGAACCGGCGGGCGCACCGTCCGGGTAAGCAACTGCACCAACAAACTCGGCGCCCGCGCCTCCTTGGAGAATTCGCTCGGGCCGTCGGCGGCGGGAGAGTTGGCCGGGAAACCGGTCGGCACCAGCACCGAATCCTGTTTCCGGCGCATCGCTGAGTTTCATTTACGCCCGACTTTGCCACTGAGGGTGGGGCAAATTCGGGCGCAGCTCAGAATGCCTGAAATCCATTTGGGCCGACGGCCATGCACCGCGGCGCCTGTTCGTGACAACGCTCCCCGAGGAGCCGACCGCCATTTTTCCGCAGATTACTGCGGCTGGCGTAGCCGATAAAAGCGGGCCGCATCCGCGGGGCTGACCCGCAGTTCGAGCCGGTTCGCCACCACAGCCGGCGGCGTCGCGACCACTTCCCACGTGGGGTCCGCGCCCGGGCTGATGCTGCTCTCCAGGAGGTAGCCCGAGAAATTGGTGGACCACGACAACACGACCCACCCCTCGTGAAATGCCGCGTGCAAACGGGCAGGTTCGCGCGCCGCCACGGTTGCCTCCGCCCGGTTGTTGGCGGGCACGCCGTCGAACCCGGCCGCCGAGGTCTCCGCGATGGTCGTGAATTCCCCGGCGACCTCGAACACCAGTCGCACCGTGACGGCCACGCTCGCGTTGGCGGGCACGTTGCCAAGGTGGCAGTTCAGCTCACCCTCGCGCTGAAACCATTGAAGCGCTTCGGCTGAAACACCGGCAACGAGCGCGCCGGCGGGCAGCGACTGACGGAGCACCACCGAGCCGACCGCGTCCGGGCCGGCGTTGGTCACGCGCACCACGAAATCGGCCGCTACCGACGTGAGGACATTCGTCGGCACGTGGTCGAACTGCACCGCGAGGTTCGCTGAAGGCAGCAAGTTCACCGTAATCGGAAC
>CAYNCT010000171.1:0-5787 GCA_964396005.1 uncultured Verrucomicrobiota bacterium
GCGGCGAAACCGGGAATCCCCTGCCGCCGATCTTGCTTTGCGGGAAATCAGGCCGCGTTGCCCTGCTGAACAGGCCGCAATTCAAGGCCGTTGATCTCCCTCACGTCGAGGATATGAATGTGACCGTCGGGAGTGAGGATGATGGCGGTGACCCCATCGTTCGGGAAGGCAACCTGTTCCGGGTGGGTGATGTCCACCGTTCGACCTGGCATATGCACGGCGAAGGCCCGAAACGGCCGGGCGCTCAGGGCGTCCTTAAGTGCCAGAATTGTCATGGTCGAACTTTGCCGACGATGAGGATGCAAATCAAGGCAAGTAGCGTTGGGTAGCCTGTTCTCTCAGCGTCTCCGGCCCGATGGCCTTTCGCCGCGGAATCCTTGATGCGTGAGCCAATCTGCCCGCGAACCCGTCAGCGATGTCCCCGCCGGCGTTGCCATTGACTTTCGCCGGTCTGGGACATCGCGGAAGAGGAGTTCCGCCGATCCCCGGGGTTCAGGGCGTGACCGATGCCGCCCGGATGCTGAATTGTCAACGTGCGGGCGACACCGCCAAGCCCCCATGACCGCGCGACCAACTCCAGAACCGTCACCTTGACCCCCAACCGGGGACTGGCTCGCTGGGGGAGGGGGCTGCCGTTGAAGAAGGCAATTGGCCTGTAAGACAAGCTCCGTTCACCGGCGCCGCCATGCCGCCCAGCCCAGCAGGCCGAGACCAAAGGCGAGCGCGATTTCCGCCGGCTCCGGCACCACGGTGATCTCCAGCGTCCACGAGTTCAGGACTGCCTGCCCGACGGGACTGAGATCGGCCAGGAACAAGGTCCAGTTGCCGTCGGGCAGGTGGCCGGCGAACGCGCTCAAGAACGCCGTCCGCGGGCTGGTATCGAGCACCGCCGTCGGCAGTGCCGTCCGCCCGTCCGGCTGCCACGCCCCGGTGAGCGGAACCCCCAACGCGGTGGTATGACTCCCGGTCACGGACAGCCGGTAGTTATGGACATCCCCACCACTCCCGGCGTCACTGAAAGTCACGGTCAACCCACTGTCATCGTAGCCCAGGGTGTCAGCCGTCCGCCGGCCCGGCCGATTGAGGAGAACCGACGAGGCTCCGTCGTGCGAGAGGATCGCATACAGGTCGCCCGTGAAGCCGCCGGTCACGTCCAAGGTGACCTTGACCTCCACGATCGGTTGCGAACCGATGGCCACCGAGCGCGTGTCCTGAGCGCCCAAGACGGAATTGTCCGGGATGGTCAGGTTAACGCCGGGGAAGTGCTCGGTGAAAGCGAGCGTAGCGTGTGAGGTGGTGGCGCCAGCGGCCAGACCCGCGAGCAAGAGCGGGAGGGAAGCGGAGTTTTTCATAATTGGTGAATTCGGTTGCAGATGGGAGGTTCAGTGACAGGACAGGAGGAACAGACGAGGGCAACGGAGCGGTACCGCATGGCACGGTCGGGGAGCGCCGTCGCCCCCGGATGCGGCGACGAACCCCAGCGGCTCGCCACGCTTCCCGGAGTGCCCAGACGATGGACGCCCGAACGGCGAGGGCGCCGGCAGGGACACGCGGGGGCGCGTGTGCTCCCCGGTCTTCAGATCAGTCCAGCCGGAAGGTTTCATGTTCCAAGCCCGATCACGGGGCGGCTTGCGCCAGCCGGTAGAAGCGCACGGGCACGCCAATCGCCGACGTGTCAGTGTAGCTGACGATGCCGTTGGCGTCAGCGACGACGGTGTCGAGGAGCGTCCACGGGCCGAGCGCCACATCGGGCGCGTACCAGAGCTGATAAGTTTGCCCCGCGATGCCCGCCATCGTCAGCGCAATGCTGCCGTCCGGATTACGGGTAGCCGAGATCGTGTTCAACCCCAGCGTCTCGGGCTCGCGAACTTGGACCGTCACGGTAGCGGTGCCGAGGTTACCCCAGCCGTCGTTGATCTGGTAGGTGAAGCTGTCCGTGCCAGAAAAGCCGCTCTTTGGGCGGTACCGGATCACACTATCGAGAATGGTTACCGTGCCCCCCTCTGCCGTGGACCCGGACGGCAGGGAATCAAACCGAACGACATCACCGTCTGGGTCCGTATCGTTCGCCAGCAAACGGGCAATGGGCAGGTTGACAGACACTCCCGTCTCCGTGGCTGAGAAGTCTCCGCCGCCGACGGGCGGGCGCAGGCCGTTGAGCGCAAAACTGTACGGGCCCGTGCCCGGGCCGCCGCCACCCCACACCTCGATCCGGTAGGTGCCCATCTGGGTCAGATCAATCCGCCCCAGGTCGTAGCCGATCCATGCCGACGCCAAATAATTGCCGTTGGGATCGTACAGGTACCAGGAAAGATCGCCCGAAGACCCCAGCGCCTGCAGATACACTGCCTGCCCCGCCGTGCCGGTGAAGATGTACCCGTCCGCCGAACCGGCCGCTTCAATGTTCCCGGCACCGGCGGCCGGCGTGGCATTGATGAAGCCGTCGCTCACCGTGTCGCCGATGGCGATCGCGAAAGTTTGGGTTTCAGCGCGGGCTACGAGCGACAGGGCAGCACAGGTCAGGAAACCGAGAAGGTGAAGTTTCATGGGATGGGGCGGCGTGGAGGGTTCGAGGGGGCCGAACCGGTGCCGACGTTTCCGCGTTCAACACTCGCGGACCCGGCAAGGCGCAGATCTGATCGGCCCCACATGCGGGAAGTTTAACCGGGGCGACGAGCCGACCGGCAAGCCCCGGATCTGCGTATTTTCTGCGTATAGACAAAATGTCCCACTCGGCGGCCGGCACGGGGACGTTGCCCCCGCCAAAGGCCCCCCGCCGGCACGCGTGACCTCGGAGCGGCGGGCATCAAACCCGCAGAAACGGCCGAACCGCTTTGGGTTTTGGCGGGCTGGCAGACTTCCGAATTTCCGCACCTTGCTGCGGACTGAAGTCCACGCTCCGCTGGCGCGTAGGGGCCGATTCGTCTCGACGGGAGCGCGGAATGGATCCCGCCTGTTTGCGGTGCCGGGCTCCGGCGGACTCAAGTCCGCACGCCAACCCCAGCCGAAGGACGGCCACCGTTGGCCAATCCGAGGTGGATTCCTGGCAACGACGGAGCTGCGGCCACTACCGTCCGGGGAGGTGTCGGTTACCGCCTCAATCCGACTTTCCGCACCGCTTCGGCGCGCGAGTGGACGTGCAGCTTCTTGTAGCTGTGGTTGGCGTGGGCGCGAACGGTCCCGTGGCTGACGCCCAGTTGCTCCGCCGCTCCCTTGTACCCGCACCCGGAAGCCAGTGCCTGCAGCACCTCGCGCTCGCGCGGCGACAGAAGGTCGTCAGCGCCCGGGGCGGGCATGAACTGCCGAAAGGCGTTCAACACCTTGCGGGCGATGGTGCCGGACATCGGCGAACCGCTGGCCCGCAGTTCGCGGAGGGCGGCCAGCAGTTCCGAGCCCGAACCACCCTTGAGGAGATAGCCGAGCGCACCGTTCTTGAGGGATTCGTAAATGAGCTCGTAGTCATCAACCACCGTCAGCATCATGATCGCCGTGTCCGGCAGAAGCTCTTTGAGCTCGCGAACGCAGTCGGCGCCCGAACGAGCCGGCAGCCCGATGTCCATCAGGACAATCTCCGGCTTAAGGGTCGGCAGGACGGCCAGGGCGTGCTCGGCGGACGGACAAACGGCGGTGCAGGTGAACTCGCCGGATTGATCGAGCAGCAGACGGATGCCTTCGGCGTAGTCTGCGTTGTCCTCAACGATGGCCACGGTGACCGGCATAGGTGAGGGTTACTTCGCCGCGTGAGCGGCCCGGGGTCAAAGGCGAAATCTGCGTATTTTCTGCGTACGCGCCCCTTCGGTGGCAGCCAAGGGCCGGCGCCGGCACGGGCACCCTGACCCAGATGTCCGACCAGCACGTCCGCACAGCCGTCCCGGTTCACGTCGCCCGCCGGCGCGACGATGGCCGCGAAACCCGGCCGCTCGCCCTCACCCTGAACCTCCCAGCGAGGCGGCGGGCGGTGGGCAGTCGCGGCGCTCGCGGCTGCGGCGGGAGCGGAGGCCACCAACGCACCGGCAAACAGCAGTTGATGGAGTCGGGGCCGCGACGAGACGGCGCGCTCCACCCACGGGCTTTGGCGCGTGGCATCCCGTTTCATCGGACTGGCCGGGGAGCGTGGAGGTTGGCCGGGGGGCGGCAGCTACCCAGCTACCCGGAAGTTCGACCGGCCGCCGCGACCACCTTCTTGGCCGCATCCGCCATGGTGGTGCCGCTGATGATCGGCAGGCCGGAGGCGCCGAGGGTCATTTTGCCGGCCTGGACGTTGTTGCCCTCGAGGCGGACCACCAAGGGGAGTTTGAGTCCGGTCTGGCGGACTGCGGCCACGATGCCCTGGGCGATCACGTTGCAGTCCATGATGCCGCCGAAGATGTTGACGAGGATGGCCGTCACGTGGGGGTCCTTCATGATGATTTGAAAGGCCGCGGTGACCTGCTCGACGCTGGCGCCGCCGCCGACGTCCAGGAAGTTGGCCGGCTCGCCACCGTAGTGCTTGATGATGTCCATCGTGGCCATGGCCAGGCCGGCGCCGTTGACGAGGCAGGCGATGGAGCCGTCGAGCTTGATGTAATTGAGGGCAAACCGGCTGGCCTCCACCTCGAGCGGCGATTCCTCCGCCAGGTCCCGCAGGGCCACCAGGTCCGGGTGCCGAAAGAGGCCGTTGTCGTCGAGCGAGATTTTGGCGTCCACGGCCATGACGGTGGGCTTGCCGTCGGGGCCGCTCACCACGGCGAGCGGGTTGATCTCGACGAGCGAGGCGTCGCATTCCCACCACGCGCGGTACACGGCCTGGAACAGTTTCGCCGCGGGCGCGAGCAGGTCGCCGCGCAAGCCCAGGGCGACGGCGACGCGCCGGGCCTGGTGCGGCAGGAGCCCGAGCAGCGGGTCCACCGGCTCCTTGATGATCTTCTCCGGCGAGCGGGCGGCGACCTCCTCAATCTCGACGCCGCCCTCGGCACTGGCCATGAGCACCGGGCGCGAACTGGCGCGATCCAGCAGCACGGCAAGGTAGTGCTCTTTCACGATTTCAGGCGCGGCAGCGACAAACAGGGTCGAAACGAGTCGCCCCTCGGGGCCGGTCTGTTTGGTGACCAGCACCTGGCCGAGCATCTGGCTGGCGAACTGGTGGACCTCGTCGGCCGAGCGGGCAAGCTTCACACCGCCCTGAAAGCCGTTTTTGAAGGTGCCTTTGCCGCGGCCGCCGGCGTGAATCTGCGCCTTGACGACCAGTAACGTGGCGCCGGCCGCGAGCAGCTTTTCGGCGACAGCCCGCGCCTGGTCCGCGGTGGTCACGGGTTCGCCGGGAGGGATGGCGACGCCGAAGCCCCGCAAGATTTGTTTGGCCTGGTATTCGTGAATGTTCATCGCAACTTGGAGGTGAAAGTCTGGCGGGCGAGCGGGGGAGTTCAACTTGAATTCCACGCCCACCAGCCGGGCGGATGGCGGAGCGGTGAGGCTGGCTCCAAAAAAGGAACCGGCGGGATCGGCGACGGCACACGGTTCATTCGCCAATACCCACCGGAACTCGTTCCTTCACCCGAAGGAGCCTGGTCAGTTGCAAGGTTCCGAGCCCTGCGCTCGCTGACCCGGGTCCTAGCTAGGCCCGCGGAAGCCGACTGTCAAGCAGCGGCTCGCAGCGGATGCGGGCGCGGCGGGAGCGGTGCTACTTGCGCCGCGTTTTGACCGGGCGTTTCGCGACCGCCTGCTGCATCCACTTCACGCTGGCGGCGGTGTTCTCGTCCGAGCCGTGGCACTCGATCGAGACCACGCCGTCCCACCGGGTCGCGTGCA
>CAYNCT010000172.1:0-5749 GCA_964396005.1 uncultured Verrucomicrobiota bacterium
TTCACTGGGCGGTGCTCGAGATGCAACCGTTCACGCTCAAATTGCTCCTCGAACGCAGGGCCGACGTGAACCTCCGCGACACCGGCGGCAACACCCCGTTACACTACGCCTTGGAAGCCCTCGGTCGTTCTTCACCCCCCCTATCTGGAAGGGACGACCCCGTGGAAGCCGCTACGCTGGGACTCGTCGAGCTTTTGTTGGCGGCGGGCGCCGACCCGAACGCCCCCGGCTGGAACGGCGGACCGGAAAAGTCCTGGCCGCCATTGTGCAAGGCGATTGATCTCCGCGAACCCTGGCGAATCCCGGTAATGGCGGCCCTGCTGAAGCAAGGCGCGGACGTGAATGCGGGAACCGCCAACGGTTGGACGGCCCTGCACCAAGCGGTACGGAACAACCTGCAGGACGTCGTGGAACTCCTCGTCACCGACCAAGCCAACATCAACGCGCGCGGGTCCCTTCCCGAGGGCTCACCCGACCTGGGCAAACGCCGGGCAGTGCCTGCGGGTGCCTCGGGTCTGCCCGAACCCGCCGAAGAAACGCGCGCCCGAACGGCCACCAGTCTTGGGCTGGATGAGTCCGGGGTTTCGCTGCCTCCTGGAGCCGGAGTTGCATGGGGCGCGAGATACGGATTGGCGAATACCCCCGGAGTTTCGTCGCCACCCGGAGCTGGTGTTGCATGGAGTGCGAGATACGGAGTAGCGAGTACGACCGGGGTTTTGCTCCCACCCGGAGCGGCGGGGCCGTGGACTCCAACCCTTCTGGGAGTCAAGGACGTGACGCCCCTGCATGTGGCTGTGGCCAACCTTAACCGCGGGCTCGTCGAGTTTCTGCTCGATCACAGCGCGGACGTGAATGCTCGCGACGCCCAGGGACGGACACCGCTGCACCTCGCCGTCCTCAACCGGGATATCGAACTGGTGCGCGTGTTGTTGGACGCCAAGGCCGACCCGAACGCCAGGGACGCGGCCGGGTTGACTCCGTTGCAAGCTGTACGCAGCGTTGCTCCTGACGGCTATCGGCCAGCACGAATGCCTTCCGGGGAAGCGATCATGCTCGCGCAACCGAAGGACCTCGAGCGCTTGCTCCTTGAACGGGGCGCCAGTCCCGAGCACGCCGCCACCCACACCAGCCCGGACACAACGCCGGCTCCGGCCGGCGTCCCCACCGGCACGGTGCGGGTGCTCGGCGAGGTCCGCCAGCCCGGCGCTGTGGCCCTCAAACCCGGCCGGCGCATGGACATCATTGACGCCATCGCCGAGTGCGGCGGCCTTACGGACAAGGCCGGGCGCATCGAGTTCACGCGCGACGGCCAAACGCGCCGATTGTTGTGGGACGACCTGAAGCGGCTGACCGAGGCCGACAGAATCTGGCTCGATCCCGGCGACCTCATCGAGGTCAGGCGATTGGTGCTTTGAAGGGGAATGCCGCGAAGAGCGATGTTAGCGCCGGGCCGCCCCTTCGGCGGTCGCCTCGCGCGCGCTTGCCCGGCGCCGTGCGCGGACAGGGTCCACGGCGGCGGACGTCAGGGGAGCAGTCGCGGGTCCAGGACCAGGGGCGTCGGTTTGCCGAGGGCGATCCGCTTAAAGTCGGGATGCGCCGGGTTGAGCAGGTAGTTGAGTTCCTCGGGGATGAGGGCGCTGGGCACGGCGAGCACCGCTGACCGCCCGGCCCGCACCCAGGCATCTCCCACCAGGCGCGCCGCGCGGGCCGGCATCTCTTCCCGCCAGCCGGACGGCAGCCGGTCGGCGGGCCGCCGTTCGACCAGCGCCTCGTCGAATTCGAGGCGGAAGGTGACGTAGCGGGGCGCGTCACGGGGATCGAGGTGGACGAGCATTTCGAGCACCGCGAGGGACTTGTGCTCGCTGGCATAGACGACCGGCACGCCCGGGGAGTTCCACCGGCCGCCGACCCGTTGCGCGCCTTCCCCGGTGAACGCGCGGTCCGCGTGCGCGGCCTTGACGATGCGCCAGGCCGCGAGCATCAGGAATAGACGCCGGTCTCCAGCCGGCCGAGGACGTTCTCCACCTCGCGGGCTCCGGCTTCGGTCTCCGCGTACTCCAAGGGCACGGCCCCGCCGAGACCATATTGGGGCCGCGAGAGCCAGCGACGCGCGGCGGCCTCGCTTTCCAGCACCTCGACGGCCCGGCCCAGCAGGCGGGCGTAGCGCATGACCCGATCGGACTCGGCCGGAGTGAGGCGGCCTTCGAGTTTGCGGCGGTGGAGCGTGGCCTTGGAGAGGCCCAGTTTGGGCGCCAGCTTGTCCAGGGGCAGGTCCAGGCCCGCCTGCAGCGCCTCGAGTTCCGCGAAGGGGAGTCCGGCGCGGACGGCGCCAATGACGGCGGGCAGTTCGCGCAGCGCGGCGGCGGACCGGGTTTTCGCCCCGTGGATGTGGGTGGCGACGATACCGCCCCAGGCGAACGACCGGGGGGCGGACCGGGTTTTGGCAGCAGGCGCGACCGTCTTCATCTGAGACTCATGGTCGTCTCAGATGACACTGATGTCAAAGCCGGATTTCCGGTCACCCACGCGCCCGGCCCTTGACCCGCCGGGCGACCGCGTGCTGTGATGCGGTTGAAGCACGCGCGGGCGGCGGGCGCGAGGCGCGACATGAAGTGGATCGTCTGGCTGCGGCAAAACCTGGTTCCGTGGAGCCTGTTCATCGGGTTCTGGACGATCATCGGGCTGTCGTTTGCCAGTCAGTTTTACCTCTCGAGCACGCTGTTTGGCTACCACACGGTCACGTGGGGCCAGGCGGTTAGCGTCACCCTGGGCGACTGGTACGTCTGGGCGGTGCTCTCGCTGCCGATCATCTGGTTCGCGCGCCGCTTTCCGCTGCATCGGCGCAACTGGCCGCAAGTGGTGGTGATCCACCTGACGGCCAGCCTGGTGGTGTCGGTGGCCTACGTCTTCGTCCGCGCGGCGGTTGGCCAGTTGCAGAATCCATTGCTCGGGGTCACCACGACGTTCTGGGGCACGGCGGAGAAACTGTTCCTGAAGAACTCGTTTCTCAACCTGCTGATCTACTGGATCATCGTCAGCGTGAGCCTGGCCTTCGACTACTACCGCAAGTTCCGCGATCGCGAGGTGCGCGCCGCCGACCTGGAACGCCGCCTGGCCGAGGCCCGGCTGATGGCGCTGCAGATGCAGCTCAATCCGCACTTCCTTTTCAACACTCTCCACACAATCTCGGCGCTCGTTCACCGGGATGTCGAACAGGCGGATCGGATGATCGTCCGCCTGAGCGAACTGCTGCGGGCGGCGCTGGAAAACACCGGGGCCCAAGAGGTGCCGTTGCGCGAGGAACTGGATTTCCTCCGCCGCTATCTCGAGATCGAGCAGACCCGTTTCGGCGACCGACTGGAGGTGCGGTTCGAGCTGGCGCCCGACACGGCCGACGCGCTGGTGCCGAACCTCATCCTCCAGCCAATCGTCGAGAATGCCATTCGCCACGGCATCGAGCCGCATCGCCGCCACGGGATCATCACTCTGCGGGCGCGCCGTGAGGCCGACCGCCTCGTGCTCGAGGTCGAGGACAACGGCGCCGGCTTGACCGCAGGGCCGCCCCAGCGCCTCGGAGTGGGCCTGACGAACACGCGGGACCGGCTGGAACACCTCTACGGCAGCCGGCAGCGGCTCGAGTTTCACCCCGCTGCAGCGGCCGGCCTGCAGGTGCGGGTGGTGCTGCCGCTGCGGCTGGCCACGCTGCAAGACTCCGGGCCGGCGCCGACTCCGGTCCTGACGACGGGTCAGTATTGAAGGGCGCCCAGGCGCCGTAACTCGACGGTGAATCCCTCGCGGAAGGTAGGGAATTGAGGGGCCCAGCCGGTAGCCTCGCGGAGCTTTCGATTCGACGCCCGCTTGCTCGTCAACCCGCGGCGGCGCCCGGCGAGCCCGGCGTCCTCCACCGTCGGCGGTTCGGGCCGGCGCAGCGTGGCGGCCAGCCAGCGGAGCACGGCGGCCTGGGTGGCGGGCTCATCGTCCACGGCGTTGTACACCTCGCCGGGCTGCCCGCGTTCGAGCGCGGCGAGGATCGCGCCCGCCACGTCGTCGCGGTGAATCATGTTCAATACGCGCTGGCCGGCGCCTTCGATGCGGGCCTCGCCGGCGAGGAACTGCCGGAGCCAATGCCCGCGGCCCGGCCCGTAGATGCCGGCCACGCGCAGAACCACGGCCGACAACGATTCCCGCCGGGCGGCCCCGAGAAACACGCGTTCCGCTTCGAGCAGGACTTCCCCGGTGGGGGTGCCGGGCTCGGTGGGCGACGTTTCGTCCACGACCGCACCGTCGGTCTGGCCATAGACGCCGGTGCTGCTGGTGTAAACCAGTTTGCGGAGCGACCGGGAGCACAGCCAGCGGGTGAGGTGATGCGCGCCATCCACATACACGCGCCGGTACTCTTCGACGGAGGGGCCGGACGGGGCCGCACAGAAGACCACCCAGTCGAACGGGTCCGGCGCCCGGTCCAACGCTCCGGGCGCGGAGAGGTCCGCGTTCACCGGCTCGATGCCGACGGCCGCGAGTTCCGCGTTGGCGACCGCGCTGCGACGCAACCCGAAGACCTGGTAACCGCGCCGGGTTAACTCCTCGCCCACCCGCAAGCCCACATAGCCGCAACCGACAATCAACGCACGCATCGCTGCAGAGTAGCGCGCGGAGCCGGTCAGGCCAGCGGCGGCAAGAGCGCAAACGGCCCGGCGCCTTCATTGTCGGTCCCCGGCGGTGAGCAGCGGGGAGTTCGCCTTCCGGGTCGAAGGACTGGCCGGCTTGATCTACCTCCTCGAGTCGTCCCCGGACTTGAGCGCCCGGCAAACCGCGCGCGAGGTCACGGCCACGGCGGACGTGGAAGAATTCCGTGTGCCCATGCTGCCCGACGCCCGCCTCCAGGCATATCGCATCCGGCTCCTGCCCTGAACCGGAACCATGCAGCAGGTTTTTGGTGGAACGGCCAACTTGGCCGTTATGGGCGGCAACTTGCCGCCCAGCCGTGCGCACGGAAGCCGCATACCCTTCAGTAAAAGCCTCGTGCGTCGGACGGTCGGGCGGGTCGCCCGACAAATCGGGCGAGTGGCCCGTACACCCTGCTTTCAATTGAATCGTTCCGGCTGAGGCTTATTGCGTGAACGCCGGCAGTTTGACGATGGCGCCGCCCTTGAGCGCGGATTCGTGGGCACACAGGCCCACGCAGGTCCAGTTTGCCGACTGCCGCGCATTGGGGAACGGCTCGCGGTCTTCGAGCACGGCCATGATGAACTCGTGCGCGAGGTGCGGATGCGACCCGCCGTGGCCCGCACCCTGGGTGAAGCTCAGGTGTGTCTTCTTCGCAAGGTCATACACGCCCTTGGTGGTGAAACGCCGGATCGGTTGGGGCAGGCGCCGGGCGTAATCCGGCGCCCTCACCAGCTTGGGAATTCTGGCCTCGGGCAGTTTCGCCCGGTGCAAGACGAGCGGCTCGTGCTCGATCAACGGCCACTCGACCGAGGCCTTGCTGCCATAGACGTCAATGCTTTCGCGGTATTGCCGGGCGACATCAAACAGGGAGCGATAGATGCGGGCGCTCAGATCGCTGTTGCGGAACTTGATGTGCGTCGTCTCGACTGCAAACGGCGAGCCGTACTTGCCGATGAGTTCCTCGCGGATGGTGCCGGAGCCAAAGCAGGATACGTATTCGGCCGTGCCGCCGCTCAACCCGCAGACCGGGCCGACGCAATGCGTGGCGTACCACATCGGCGGCAGGCCGGGCCAGTAGTTG
>CAYNCT010000173.1:0-5576 GCA_964396005.1 uncultured Verrucomicrobiota bacterium
CGTACGTCCGGTGGTGTGGGGGGACGGCGGGAGTAATCCCGCCTCCCACCCGATGGGCGTGGCGGTGCGGTGCCCGTGCGGAAAGGAGGGTGACAGGCACCGCTGCCGACGGTTAGGGCGCGGCCGGGATGCTGAATTGCGTTGAGTTTCAGGACGGTGGGAAGGCACCCTCGGATTCGGCAGCGGCCCCAATCCCGGACTGAAATCTCGCCCCGGTGGGAGCCTTAAAACGACACCCGGGCGAGATTGACGCGGGGCTTGCCGGAACCGAAGCACGACGGTGACTGCTCGTGAGTTTTCGGCCAGGCGCTGCGGGCCCTTAACAACCACCGGCTGTTTTCATGTCTATTCTCGTCAGTCGCGATACCAAACTGCTTGTTCAAGGCATCACGGGTAGCTTCGGCGCCCGGCACGCGCAGCTTTCCCTGGAGTACGGCACGCGCCTCGTCGCGGGGGTGACGCCGGGTAAAGGAGGCCAGACCTTCAGCCATCAGCAGTTCAAAGTTCCCATTTTTGACACGGTGGCCGAGGCGGTCCACGCCACGGGCGCCACGGCGTCGGCGGTCTTCGTGCCGGCGGCCTTCGCGGCGGATGCCATCTTGGAGGGCGTGGCCGCGGGACTTGACCTGGTGGTGTGTATCACCGAGGGCATTCCGGTTGCCGACATGCTCCGCGTGAAGCGGGCCCTGGAAGGCAAGAAGACACGCCTGATCGGGCCCAACTGTCCGGGCATTGTCACCCCCGGCTTGGGAAAAGATTCGCACGGGGGCTGTCGGATCGGCATTGCGCCCGGCTACATCCACAAGGCGGGGCATGTGGGCGTCGTCTCGCGCAGCGGCACCCTGACCTACGAAGCGGTCTGGCAGCTCACCTCGAAGGGAGTCGGCCAGAGCACGTGCGTGGGCATTGGAGGCGACCCGGTTCAGGGGCTGTCGCACCTCGATGTCATCAAACTCTTCAACGATGACCCCGACACCCACGGAATCATCATGATCGGCGAGATCGGCGGTAGCGCGGAGGAGGAGGCTGCTGCCTGGATCAAACAGCACTGCCGCAAACCGGTGGCAGGGTTCATCGCGGGCGCCACGGCGCCGCCCGGTCGGCGCATGGGCCACGCCGGCGCCATCATCAGCGGGGGCAAAGGCACGGCGGCGGCGAAGATCGAAGCCATGCGTGATGCGGGCATCGCCGTGGCGGAGACGCCAGCCGTCATGGCGGAGGTGCTCCTCAAGCGGCTCTAGGTCGCCCGCGCCCCGCGTCGCCCCGCTCTCGCGATGAACTGGGTTGACCTGCTGCTAAACTTCGCGGGGCTGGGGCTCTGGCTGGCGTGGCGATCGGCGGGGTTCGCCGCCCGCGACGCGGCGCGCGCGTCCGCCACCCCGTGGCTGCGGCAGATCACCCCCGCCGGACGGCGGCGTTGGGGCTGGTTGCTGGCGTTGGCGGTTCTACTGGCGGGGCGGGGCTGGCTCTACGCGCGGTTTGGCTCCGAGGTCAACTGGATCGCCACCCTCGACTTGGGGATCGTCGAATTCCCATTCAAGAGCGTCAGCGCGGGCCGGATGGCAGCCTTCTCGTTCTTGAGTTTCGCGGTGTTTCTCGGGGGCTTCCACCTGTGGCTGCTGTTGCTTTCGGTGGTTAATCGCGGAAACCCCGAGGTGCTGGCCTGGCAGCGGGCCATCCGCCGTCACCTCGGCGGGATGGACGCTTGGCCGTGGCTGCTGAAGCTCGTCGCGCCCTGCCTGTTCGTGATGGTCGTCTGGTACCTCGTCAACCCGGCCCTGGTCGCCCAGGGCCTGGCGGTGGCGCCGCGGTCGGCGGTTCACCTTTGGAAGCAGGGCGCTCTGGTGGGCGTGGGCACGCTCGTGTGCTGGAAGTATCTCATCGGGCTGGTGCTGTTCCTTCACATCCTCAACAGCTTCCTCTACCTGGGCAACGGCGAGTTCTGGCGGTTCATCACCGCCACCGCCCGCAATCTGCTGTGGCCCCTCGGTTGGTTGCCCCTGCGGCTGGGACGCATTGACTTCGCGCCGGTCGTGGCGATTGCGCTAACCTTCCTCGTGCTCGAATTCGCCGAGCGCGCGCTGCGATCGGCCTTTGTCGCCCTGCCACTATGAAGCCCGGTAAGTCCCCCGCCGCCCGCCGCAGTCCGCTCGCGCCCGCCTCCTCAGCGGCTTGCGCCCCGTGTCCCTATGCCGAAGCCCACGCGCAGGGGGTGGTGTTGCGTGTCCGCGTTCAGCCGCGCGCCGGGCGCACGGGGATCGAGGGGCTGCTCGGGAATGAGTTGAAGATTCGCGTTGCCGCTCCGCCGGTGGACGACGCGGCCAACGAGGCATTGCAACGGTTTCTCGCGGACCGTCTCGAGTGCCCGCGAGGTAACGTTCAGATTCTTCGCGGCCACAAGTCGCGGAGCAAGGTGCTCCTGCTTGGGGGCGTCAATCTGACCACCGTCACCGCCGCGCTCGCGGCGCCGTAACCTTCGCCACCCGGATTGGATGCCGGCGTAGCCCGGCCCCGCTTCCTGGAGGCTCCGCCCGCGCTACCGGCCGGCCTTCGTCCTTTTGGTCTTGGGCGCCTTGGCGGGAGTCGCGGCGCCCGACGATTTCGAGAACAGGCGGAACGACAGCAGGGTAACTCCCTCCGGTTCCCCCGTGTGGGGATTGAGGCTCAGGAACTGCGTGCCGTCGCCGTACTCTTTGGGAGCCGCCGGGTTCAACATCTGCAACGGTCGTTTGGCTCGGACCACTGCCGGTCCAGCGCCGCCCCACCGGGGGAGCCGCTCCTCGGGCAGCGGCGCTTCCACCTCGGGCGGGGTGAGCGGTGGCGTGGTCAGCGAAGTGCCGGGGGCGCCCACCACCGGGGTTTGGGGGGGTGGCGTGGCGGCCGGGGGCGGCGCGTTGGTCGTTTCCGCCGCAGTCGCCGTCCCGAGCAGACTCAAGCCCAGCCAGAGTGACCGGAGTGTCTTCATGGCGTTTCAGAGTTTGGTTGTGGCCAGGGAAATCTCACCCGTTCCCACGCGAAGTCAACCCGGCGGTTTTTCCGCCTTGAATGACGTGGCCGCACCGGGCCACGGGAGCCGTGGGGCAACCCACTATCGGCGCACGATACGACCGTCGGTAGCGACGATGACTGCGCGCGCCTCGTCCGGCAGGGGGGTAGTTGTCGTCCGGCCGCCCGGCCAACGGACCTCGATCGCCGTGGGCGGCCCGGGTGTGGCGAGGATCACGTGGGCGCTGTCTTGCGACCAGTAGCCGGCGCCGGAGCGGAGTTCCCGGGCGGGGCCGGTCTGGTCGCCGAACCGCAGTCGCAACACCGCGCCGATGGCGGCGGGATTACCCGGCGGTCCGAGCAGGCGCACTCGCAATCCCGGCCGGGCAACGTCGTTGCGATAAAGCTTCGTGGAGTTGCCGTTCTGAGTGACGGCCAGGTCTGGCCGGCCGTCTTGATCAAAATCCGCGAGCGCGGCCCCGCGCTGCTCGCCGTAGATTTGCAGTCCGCTTTGCTGCCCCGGCACGGCGGTGAATCCGCCCCGACCGTCACCGCGCAACAGGAGTCCGCGTCCGGCATCGTAGCGGGTGTACTCGAGGGCCGTGGCGAAGAAATTCTGCGCCATGAACAGGTCTTCCGCTCCGTCACCGTCCCAATCGCCCACCGCCAGCCCGAAGGCGGGTGAAAACTGCGCCTCCGTCGGCAGGGCGCGAACCTCGAAGTGATCGCCACGGTTCAAGAACAGGACGCTCTCCAGGAAATTGACCTCGACGCGCGTGGCGCCGGCCAGCCGGTCACCATAAATCGCAGACAAGCTGTTGGTCCCGTAAGCTTCGAAGGTCTCGATGTGCTCGCGAATGAACGGCATGGCTTCGAGTGCCGCCAGGTAGCCGCGTTCCGGTGCCTCGGCACCCAACTCGGGGCTGAAGACCGCTTCGATGAGGTCCACGGTCCCGCTCTCGTCAAGGTCGCCGTAGTACAGGGCGCGCGGGTGGGCGAAGCTCAAGTCGCGGCGGTACTTGTGATTCGTGCCCCAATTGCCGGCGATCAGATCCTGCCGGCCATCGCCATCGAAATCGCCCGTGCTCACGCCGGTCCACCAACCGTTGAGCTGGTCCAGGGACCTCGGCGCGCCGGGCGGCGGGTTTCGCCAGGTGAGCCGCGCAGGCCACTCGCTGAACCGGCCGCCGTCGTTGCGCAGAAGGCGAATCGGGCCCCATTCACAGGCCACGGCGAGATCCGGGTCGCCGTCCTCGTCGAGGTCGCTGAAGACCGCGCCGCTGGCGAGCCCGAATCGCGCCAGTCGCTGACTGACCACGAAGCGCCCGCCCTGGTTGCGCAGGAGCAGGGAGTCGGCCGGCTCGGGATAGCGACCCGGCACGACGCGTCCGCCAATGAACAGGTCGAGCGCGCCATCGCCGTCAAAGTCGGCGGCCGCCAGCGGCCCGGCGCTTGCCTGCTCGCCCAGCACGCTGTCGCCGGAGACCTTGCGGGTGAGATCATAGATACGGAGGCAGCCGCCGTTGGTGCGGCCATCCTCGAAGTTGCTGGCGCCGACGAAGAGCGTCGAGCCGATGCCGAAGACGGTCGTGAGGTCGCGACCGGTGGGCCGTTGCAGCGCGGGTTCGGTGAGGCGCTCGAACTGGCCGTCGCCCCGGTTGCGAAACAGCCCGAGCGGGCCGCCCCGACCACTGGCGATGACCAGGTCATCCCAGCCGTCCTCATCGAAATCATGCCAGGCGATGCCCGGCCCCAGTTGGCTCAGCCGATGGGGCAGCAGGGGCTGGCGTTCGAAGTCGTTGAACGGGTCTTCGTGATGGCGGTGGCCCAGGCGGTCGCTGACGTCGCTGAACCACGGAGTGAAGGAAGGGGCGGCTGCCGGCGGCGCGGGCTTGGCGCCGGCCTCGTCAATCTCGTAGAGCCGATTGGCCCGCGCGTCGGCAATCACCGATCGGCGACCACTGCGCCACGTGACCTCGATCCTTAGCCGGGCGTCGGCGGCGCCGGCGGCAAACACCCGCATCGGATCGGCCCCGGACAAATAGTGGCCGCCGCAGATTATCTCCTGGGTCTGCTCGACGGGGCCGCCGGTGACGGTGACCTTTGCGCCGATGCCCTGGCTGTTCGGGGCAAGTCCGCGCAACCGCACCGCGACGCGCGGCGCGGTCCCCTCGTTGCGGTAGAGACCGGCCGGCTCGCCCAGTTTGTTGACCACGAGGTCCAGGTCGCCGTCGTTGTCGAGGTCGGCGCAGGCCGTCCCTTGGGAGACACCCTTATCCGCGAGGCCCCAGGCGCCGCGCATTTCCTCAAAGGTGAGGTCGCCGCGATTGCGGAAAATGACACTCGGCGTGCTGAAGTCGGGGAACAGTTTGACCATCTGCATGATGTCCTCGGCCGTGAGCTGACGCGCCGCGCGGGCCTCCTCGATCCGCATTTGCATGTCCACGTTCTGGAAATCGCGCATCTGGCCGTTGGGGATGATGATGTCCTCGTAGCCATCCAGGTCCACGTCCAGAAACAACGGCATCCACGACCAGTCGGAGGCTTCGACTCCGGCGTGGAAGGCGATTTCGGCGAAGGTGGTGTCACCC
>CAYNCT010000174.1:0-5533 GCA_964396005.1 uncultured Verrucomicrobiota bacterium
CGTGCACGACGTGTTCATCACCAAGGAAGCGCCAAACTATCGGCGCGAAACCAACTAGCGAAAGATTTCCTTCAGAGGGGGGAGAGGGGAATGGGCTTCGTTCACCTGCATCTGCACACGCAGTACAGTCTGCTGGACGGGGCTTGCCGGCTGGACCGGTTGATGACCCGGGCCCGCGAACTGAACTTCGGCGCGCTGGCCATCACCGATCACGGGGCGATGTATGGGGCGCTGGATTTCTACCTCAAAGCGCGCGACGCCGGCATCAAGCCGATCATCGGCTGCGAGGTTTATGTAGCGCCGGGCAGCCGGTTGGAACGGCGAGGCGGCAGCGGGGGCCGCGACGCGTACCACCACCTTGGGCTGCTGGCGAAAGACGAGACCGGGTACAAGAACCTCATCAAGCTGGTGACCGCGGCCCACCTCGAGGGCTTCTACTACAAGCCGCGGATAGACAAGGAGCTGCTCGCGGCGCACAAGGACGGCCTGATTGTCTTGAGCGGTTGTCTGGCCAGCGAGGTGCCCGAGTTGATCGTCAGCGGTCAGATCCAACGGGCGCGGGAGACGGTGGACTGGTTCAAGCAGGTTTTTGGCGCCGAGAACTACTATCTGGAGCTGCAAAACCACGGTCTGCCCCAGCAGATCGAGGTGAACCGCTGTTTGATCGCCTGGGCGCGCGAGTTTGGTCTCAGGCTGGTCGCCACCAATGACGTTCACTACCTGGCGCGCGAGCATTCCCGAGCCCATGACCTCCTGATCTGCGTCGGCACGCAGACCACCGTCAACGACGAGCGCCGCCTCCGCTACCAGCCGGAGCAGTTCTATCTGCGGTCGGCCGACGAGATGAAGGCGCTCTTCGCGGAGGTGCCGGAGGCAGTGAGCAACAGCCTCGCGGTGGCCGAGCAATGCAATCTCGAGATCCGGCAGGGCGGCCTCCATTATCCGTCGTTCGACCCGCCCGCGGGCTTCACCCGGGAGGGCTATCTGCGCCAGCTCGTCGCCGAGGGGCTGGGCCGGCGCTACCAGGTTGAAGCGCGGGTCGAGGGAGAGCGCATCGAGGTGCGGAACGTGGCCGCGCCGGAGACGCTGCCAAGGTACCGCGTCGAGGCGGAACCGGCGGGCGGCGTGTCGCGGGCCGAGGCGGCAGTGCGGGACCTGATGGCGCGGGTCAATCACGAGCTCGCGGTCATTCAGAAGACCGGCTTCGTGGGGTACTTCCTGATCGTGGGCGACTTCGTGCGGCACGGTCGCAGCCGGGGCATTTCGTGTGTCGCGCGCGGTTCGGCGGCCGGCTCGATCGTGGCCTACCTGCTGGAGATCTCCAACGTGGACCCGATCCGCTACGGCCTGCTGTTCGAGCGGTTTCTCAACCCCGAGCGCGTCAACCCGCCCGACATTGACATTGATTTCGCCGATGACCGCCGGCAGGAGGTGATCGAATATGTGCGGGAGAAGTACGGCCGCGACGCCGTGGCCCAGATTGTCACGTTTGGCACGCTGGGCGCCAAGTCGGTGCTGCGGGATGTCTGCCGCGCGATGGGGCTGGACTTCAAGGAAGGCGACCGGCTGGCGAAGCTGATCCCGGCCGATCTCAAGCTCGAAGGCGAGGACAAGAAGCACTACGAGGATTCCTTGCTCCGCAAGGCGATCGCGACGATCCCCGAACTGAAGGCGGCTTGCGAGACCGAGCCGGTCACGCGCGAGGTCGTGGACGCCGCGCTGGTGCTCGAGGACTTGACGCGGAATGCCAGCGTGCATGCGGCGGGCGTGGTGATCGGACCGGAGCCGCTGGTCAATCTGCTGCCGCTCAAGCTGGATGATAATGGTGGCATCGTGACCCAGTACGCGATGGGGCCCGTGGAAAAACTGGGGCTGCTGAAAATGGATTTCCTCGGGCTGAAGACGCTCACGGTGATTCGCAACACCTGCGAAATGCTGCGGCGCACGCGGGGAATCGAGGTGCCGATTGACCGGTTGCCGCTTGACGATCCGCCCACGTACGACCTGCTCAACAAGGCCAACACCCTGGGCGTGTTCCAATTGGAATCCAGCGGCATGCGCGACCTGTGCCGGCGCTTCCAGATCAGTTCCCTCGAGCACATTACCGCGCTGATCGCACTTTATCGGCCGGGGCCGATGGAACTGATTCCGGATTATTTGCGCCGCCGGCGCGGTGAGATTGCAATCGAGTACGAGCACCCGCTGCTCGAGCCCATCAGCCGCGAGACCTACGGCATCCTGGTGTACCAGGAACAGGTCATGCAGGCCGCCCAGGTGCTGGCCGGTTACACCCTCGGCGGCGCGGATGTCCTGCGGCGGGCCATGAGCAAGAAAAAGGCGGAGGAGATGCAGAAGCAGCGGGAGACCTTTGTCGCCGGCTGTCGCGAGGTGAACCAAATCCCCACCGCCCAGGCGCACCGCATCTTCTCCCTGCTCGAGCGATTCGCCGGCTACGGCTTCAACAAGTCGCACGCCGCAGCCTATGCCATCGTGGCCTATCAGACCGCGTATCTGAAGGCCAATTATCCGGTGGAGTTCTTCTGCGCCATGATGACCAATGACATGGCCGACACCGACAAGCTCAGCCAGTACATCGAGGAAGCGCGGCTCTTCGGGATCGAAGTGCTCGGGCCGGATGTCAACGAAAGCGAGCTGCACTTTGCGCCCGGGCAGGCGCCCGCCGCTCCCGGCGGCGCTCCCCGGCCGGCGATCCGCTTTGGACTTGCCGCGATCAAGGGGGTTGGCGAAGTGGCGGTGCAAAGCCTGCTCGAGGCGCGGGCCCGGGGCGGCGCGTTCAAATCGCTGGCAGACCTGTGCGAGCGGGTGGACAGCCGCGCGGTGAACCGCAAGGCCATTGAGGCCTTCATCAAATCCGGCGCCTGCGGCTGCTTCGGCGAAACCCGCGCCACGCTCTGGGCGTCGCTGGAGCGCACCCTCGCCCGCGCCGCGACCGCCGCCCGCGACCGGGCCCAGGGCCAGGCCAGCCTCTTGGGGTTCCTGGGGGCCGGACCCGCGGGAGCGGATGACGCATTGGTTCGGGTGCCCGAGTGGCCGCAGAGCGAGCTGCTGGCCGCGGAAAAGGAGTTGCTGGGCTTCTATGTCACGGGGCATCCCCTGACACCTTACGCGCTGTTGCTCCAGCGGTACGCCCTGGCCACCACCCGCTCACTGGCAGACCTGCCCAACCGCGCCATGACCCGCGTGGGCGGACTCCTCTCGACCGTGCAGAGCGGTGTCTCCAAGAAGTCCGGCAACCCCTACGCGCTGGCCACCCTCGAAGATCTCGAGGGCACGGCACAGGTCCTGTGTCTGAATGAGATCTGCGAGAAGTTCCGCCCCCTCCTCAAGCCGCTGACCGCCGTGATGATCGTGGGCGAAGTAAGCCGCGGCGAGGACAAGCCCAAGATCTTCCCGCAGGAAATCATTCCGTTGGAAGATGCGCCACGCCGGTTCACGCAACAGGTCTTCTTGCGTTTGCACGCCGCGCACCTCGACGCAGAAAAGTTGCGCGCCGCACGTTCCCTGATGGAGGCCCATGCCGGGCGGTGTCCGGTCTTGCTCAGCATTGAAATGCCAGCCGGCGAGGTGGTGTTCATTGAGCCCCACGACCGGTATCGCATCACGCCGTCGCCCGAACTGGCCGCGGCGGCCGACCAACTGTTCGGCGAAGGGACCTACCAGGTTCAGGTGGACCGATCCGTGCCCGTTCGCTCGCAGCGGCGTTGGGAAAAACGCAACGGCGACGGGGCGCGGTAGGCGTTCGCTGGCGCCGACGGCAGCGGCGGGCCGGCTTTTCACCTTGTCCGCGGGGTTTCCCGCCGCATTAATCCGGCCCGCATGAATCTGTTGGAAGACCTTGCCTGGCGCGGACTCCTCAATGACTGCACGGACCGGCCCGCCCTGGAGAAGCGGCTCGCTGCGGGGCCGCTGACGCTCTACTGCGGTTTTGATCCCACGGCGGACAGCCTCCATGTGGGGAGCCTTGTTCCGCTGGTCGCGTTGCGGCGTTTTCAACTGGCCGGCCACCGGCCCATTGCGCTGGCGGGTGGCGCGACCGGCATGGTCGGCGACCCCAGCGGCAAGACCCAGGAGCGGCAGTTGCAGACCCTCGAAACCATCGCTGCCAACCTCGCGGGCATCCGCCCGCAGCTCGCGCGACTACTGGATTTCGACGCCCCAGCCAACCCGGCCCGACTCGTGGACAACGCGGACTGGACCCGGCAGGTGACCTTCCTCGAGTTCCTGCGCGACATCGGAAAGCACTTCACGGTGAATCAGATGGTCGCCAAGGAAAGCGTGCGCTCCCGCATGGAGGATCGCGAGGTCGGGCTCAGCTACACCGAGTTCAGCTACATGCTGCTGCAAGCCCACGACTTTTACGTGCTCTGCCGCGACCTGGACTGCGAGTTACAGATCGGCGGCTCCGATCAATGGGGTAACATCACCAGCGGCATTGATCTCATCCGCAAGAAGCTCGGGCGCCACGCGCTCGGGCTGACGCTGCCGCTGGTGACCAAGGCGGACGGCACCAAGTTCGGGAAGACCGAGGCCGGCACCGTGTGGCTCAGCGCCAGTCGCACCAGCGTCTATCGCTTCTACCAGTTCTGGATCAACACCGATGACCGGGACGTGATCCGGTACCTCAAGTACTTCACCTTCCTGAGCCGCGCCGAGATCGAAGCGTTGGAAGCCCAGCACGCGGCCCAGCCCGGCGGGCGCATTCCTCACCGCGCCCTCGCCCGGGCGGTAACCGACCTGATTCACGGGGAAGCCGCGACGCGGGAGGCCATCCGCGCGAGCGAAATCCTTTTCGGAGGCGAGCTTGCCGGGGTCAGCGAGCCCACCTTCAACGAGATCTTGGGCGAAGTCCCCTCGCGCGACGTGGCGGCTGCGCAGTTGGGCGGCTCGGGGGTTCCGTTGGTCGAGCTGCTGCTACTTGCGGGTTTGTGCCCGAGCAAGGGCCAGGCGCGCAAGGACATCGAAGGCGGTGGCATTTACGTGAACAACGTCCGCGAAACCAGCCCCGCGCGCGCGGTGACCACCGCGGACCTGCTGTTTGGGAAGCACGTGCTCCTGCGCAAGGGCAAAAAGAACTACGTCGTGGTCACGGTCCAGTGACCGGTGGCCGGCCGTCGGCGCATGGGGCTGCCGCCCAGTTCGCGTTTGCCACCCGGGAGCCGCCCGGGTAGCGTCTTCGCCGTGACGATCGGGAACGCTTCCACGCTGACGACCAGCTAGATTCCACGGCCGCCGGGAAAACGCGCCGCGCCTCCGACCGCCGGTCCGGGGCGTTTTCGTTTCCTGAGCTCGCTGCCGCCCACCCAGCTCACCCCTTTGCTTATGCCTGAAGACATGCCGCAGCCCCAATCCGCTGCCTCGCTCAGCCCGGAGCGCAAGACGCTGGATCAGCGCAACCAGATGACCGATCTGGAGCGCATTCGGCATTCGTGTGCGCACGTCATGGCCACGGCCATCCTCCGCCTGTGGCCCGACGCCCAGTTCGCCTACGGGCCGCCGGTCGAGAACGGCTTTT
>CAYNCT010000175.1:0-5397 GCA_964396005.1 uncultured Verrucomicrobiota bacterium
GGGCGCGGCTACGGGCGGATTCTCAACCTGACTTCGATCATGAGCCACGTGGCCCTGCCCGGTCGCAGCGCGTACGCGGCGAGCAAGGCCGGGTTGTTGGGGTTGACTCGGGCACTGGCGCTGGAGCTGGCGGCCGAAGGCATCACCGTGAATGGCATCAGTCCGGGTCCCATCGCCACCGAGATGAACCGGCCGATCCTCGACCGGCCGGAGCTCAACGCCCAGTTCCTGGCGCGCCTGCCCGTGGGTCGCTGGGGCACGGCGGCGGAGGTCGCCCAACTGGCGCGCTATCTCTGCCTGCCGGAAGCCGGCTTCATCACCGGCACGGACATCATCGCTGACGGCGGTTGGACGGCGCAGTGATCCGGAGGCCGGCCGGGCCTCACGTGGCACTGTCGGCCGGCGAGGCGCTCTCGGTGGGGGAGGGCAGGTGGTGGCGGCTGCGGAAAGCCACATAGACCGCGGCGCCCACCAAACTCCACAGCAGGCTGCCGGCGTAGGCCAGCAGCGAGAGTGAGAGCGCCTGGGTCGAGCTGACGCCCAGAGCGGGAATCGTCAGGGTCCACACGTAGAGATTTTCCCGCACGCCCAACCCGCTGGGCGTGATGGGCAGTGCCGCGACGCAGATGATCATGGGCACGAGCATGAACAAGGCCCGCAGGGGTATCGTGACCCCCAGCCCCTGAGCGAGCGCCCAATACTGGGCGACACAAAAAACGTTCAGCACGGTGGAAATGAGAAAGGTGCGGGCGAAAAAGCCCGGCACGGCCGCGAAACGGCGGGCCGCCTCGAGGGCCCGTTCGAGCAGGACGCTCTTGGGCAGCCGGCGCAGCCAGTCGCGCGAGCGGGGCCAGCGACGCGAAAGACCTCCACGGAAGGACAGGACGCCGACCACCAGCCCACCTCCCAACAGGGCCAGGATCAGCAGCGCGAGGGCGGTGAGCCGGCGGTACGCGAAAAGGAGATCGAGGTTGAGCAGCATCATCGCGCCGGCGAAGAGGAGCATCGAAAGAAGACCGATGAGGCGATCGGCCAGCACGGTCACCACGGCTTCGGTTTTCAGGTGGTGAGTTTCGCGCGCCGTGTAGTAGGCCTTCATCAGGTCACCGCCGCTGGAGCCCAGCAGGAAGGAGTTGAAGAAATGGGCGACCAGCGAGATTTCCGCGGCCCGCCCGAGCGATAGATTCAGCCCCTGGGCACGGAGCACCAACCGCCAGCGCACGGTGCCCAAGAGGATGGTCATTCCCATGAAGACGACCGAGGCGACGCCGTGGGCGCCGGGCAAACGCTTGAGGGTCTGCCAGAGTTCCCCGGGGCCGCGGGTCCACGCTTCCCGCCACTGTTGGGAGCGGTCGAGCGTCTGCCAGGCGCGGCCTTCGCGGAGGGCGGTGTTCGCGCCCTCTTGCATGAAAATGCTGTGGAACACCCAGGCCAGCAGGACCGCACACACGGCGATGCGGCCCGCCACGGCCCAGGATTTCCGCACCGCGGTCACTCCTCGCCCCAGACGGACCGAATGTGAGCCCAGCCGGCCCTGAGTTCGTCCACGGACAAAGACGGGCTGAACTCCAGCACCTTAATGTGCTCCGGCTTCACGAACGGCTTCAGGGCCGCGAAATCAATCATGCCCTTGCCCGGGGCGCGGTGGTCGCGGCCGGGGAACTCGACGTCGTGGATATGGAAGCCGGCGAGCTCGGCGGCCAGCGACTCGAGATGCATCGCGTGCTGGATGAAACCAAGGTTCTCCTTGATCTGCGCGTGGCCGGTGTCGTGCCAGTACTTGATGGTCTGCCCGCCGAAATCGAAGAAGAAGAAGGGGAAATCCGACTCGAAGGGAATCTCTTCGACGGCCTCGCGATTCTCGATGCCCAGCAGGAGGCCGCGGCCGGCCGCCTCGGCTTCGAGGCGGCGCAGGATCTCGTAGGCGTAGGCGATGTGCCGTTCCTTGCGCGACTCGCGTTTCTCCTCGGCCTCGGCGCAGAGCCGGCGGTACTTGGAGGATTCCCGTTGGCCGGCGGCCACCAGGTCCACGAGCTTGTCCGTGTAATCGCGCATCTCGATGGCGCCCAGGTGGAGCACCACCAGCCGGGCGCCGCAGCGATTGGCAAAATCGAGGGTTTGCAGCGTCTGCCGAAACGCCTTGTCGCGCTCGCGGGCATCGGTGGAGGTGAACTTGTACACGTTCGGCGCGGCATGGGTGACGCCGATGGGCAGGGGACAGAAGTTGTGGAGGGTGGTGATCTTGATCACCCCGGCGTCCACGGCATCCATGATGCCCGGGACGAGACTCAAGCGGATGCCGTGACTGAGTTCCGCGTACTCGAACCCGAGGTCGCGAATCTCCTGGAGCATGGCCCGACCGTCCGTGTGGCGGTCGGAATTCCAACAGGTGGACAAGGCGTACATGTGATTGAAACAGAACAGCCGGGCGGGAGCCTTACGCTCCGGCGCCCGGCTGGAAACGGTTGCTCCGGGTTTACTGGTCCGCGTAGCGCGCGGCCAGCATCGCGGAAAACTTGGCGACTTTCAACTTCCGCCGGCGGCGTTCGCTCGGCTTCTCGTAGTGGCGATGCGCGCGCACCGCGCGCAGCGTTCCTTCGCGGTCCACGCGCTTCTTGAGCCGGCGCAACGCCCGATCCACGGGCTCGCCCTTTTTGAGCTTAATCTCGGTCAACGACGTTCACTTCCTCTCCACGACCTGAATGCGGCGCCGAGGTTCATCCCCGGGCCGGGTTCCCTTAGGTCCAAACGGGGCGGCGACACTAGGAAGGCGACGTCGGGGTGTCAACGCGTGGCTGGGGCCGATTTTCGGGCGCATCTGCGGGGTTGCAGCCCCGGCGAATCCTGCTTTAACCACCGCCGATGTTCGCGCTGCTCAAGACCGACCCCGCCTCGAAGGCGCGCCTGGGCCGGTTGACCACCGCCCGCGGGGAGATTGAGACGCCGGCTTACATGCCGGTGGGCACGCAGGCCACGGTCAAGGCGTTGGATCCGCGCGAGTTGGTCGAGATGGGGGCCCGGATCATCCTGGGCAACACCTACCACCTCTACATTCGGCCGGGACTGGACATCCTTCGCGCCGCGGGCGGGCTGCACAACTTCATGGGCTGGCCACACCCGATCCTGACCGACAGCGGGGGCTTTCAGGTGTTCAGCCTCGCGAAGATTCGCAAGGTCAAGGCTCACGGTGTCGAGTTCAAGTCGCACCTCGACGGCTCGCCGCTGTTCCTCGGGCCGAAGGAGGCGATGGAGATTCAGCGAGTCCTGGGCTCGGACATTGCGATGGTGTTCGACGAATGCCCGCCGCACGACGCGCCAGCCCGGGAGCAGCACCTGGCAGTCGAACGTACCATCCGCTGGGCGCGCGAGTGCCGGGAGCAGCCGCGCGCCCCGGACCAGCAGGTTTTTGGGATCGTCCAGGGCGGCAGCGATCCGGCCCTGCGCGAGCACTGCGCCCGGGCGATTACCGCGCTGGATTTCGACGGCTACGCCATCGGCGGCGTCAGCGTTGGCGAACCCGAGCCGGAAATGATGAAGGCGGTCGAGATTACGGAGCCGTTTCTGCCCGCGAACCAGGCGCGCTACGCGATGGGGCTGGGCACGCCGGCGCAAATGGTGGAGCTGGTCGCCCGCGGCGTGGATCTGTTTGACTGCGTGCTCCCGACACGCGTCGCCCGGAACGGCACCGCGTTCACCCGGCGGGGTACCTTTGCCATCAAGGGCGGCGCGGTGAAGGCGGAGTTTCGGCCCATTGAGGAGGGTTGTGAATGCTTCGCCTGCCGGCACTTCACCCGGGCCTATATCCGGCACCTGCTCAACGTGAACGAAATCCTGGGCTTGCGGCTGGTGAGCATCCACAACACGCACTTTTACCTTCAGGTCATGCAGGAGGTGCGGGCGGCCATCGCGGCGGGCACGTTTGCCGAGTACCGGCGGGAATTCGCGGCCCGCTACGTGCCCACCCGGCGGGTGTTGGCCGCCCGGGCGTTGGCGGCGGCATAGCGGTCCCGGTCGTTCACCGCCCGCGCCCAGCGTTGCCGTTTGACGCCCGAGGTGTGGCCGGTACTTTTCCGGGACTCGCTATGCTCCGTCGTACGCCTTTGTTCTCGCTCCATCAGGTGCTGGGCGCTCGTCTGGTGGAGTTCGGTGGCTGGGAAATGCCCGTTCAGTACTCGGGCATCGTGGATGAGCACCTGGCCGTCCGGCGGGCGGCCGGTTTGTTCGATATCTCGCACATGGGGGAGATCGTGGTGTCCGGTCCCGGGGCGGCGGAATTCCTGAACCACACGCTTACCAACGACCTGCGCAGACTGGCTGACGGCCAGGGCCAGTACTCGCTGCTGTGCAACGACCGCGGCGGCGTGGTGGATGACCTGTACGTGTACCGTTTGAAGCCGGACGAGTTCCTGCTCGTCGTCAACGCCTCGCGAATCGCCGCCGATTGGGACTGGCTGCAAATCCAGGTGGACCGGGCCCCCGCCCGGAACGGCTTCCGGCTACGCGATGCGTCGGACGAGCTCGGCGCGGTGGCCGTCCAGGGGCCGGCGGTCGAGCGGTTCATCAACGCGGCGATTCCCGGGGGCTCGATCAGCGGCACGCTCGCCCCGCACGTGACCGACCTGGCGAAGAATCAGGTGGCCACGTTTGTTTTACAGGGCACGCCGGTGCAGGTCGCCCGCACCGGCTATACCGGCGAAGACGGGTTCGAGGTCATCGCCCCGGCGCCGATCATCGGCGCGGTCTGGGATGCGCTGATGGTGGCCGGGAAACCGTTCGGGCTCAAACCCGCCGGTCTGGGGGCGCGCGATACGCTGCGCACCGAGATGGCCTACCCGCTGTACGGGCATGAGTTGGACGAGCACACGACTCCCCTCGAGGCCGGGCTGGGAACATTCGTGGCGCTCGACAAAGGGGATTTTGTGGGTCGCGAGGTGCTCGCCGCGCAGAGAGCCGGGGGTGTCCCGAAGCGCTGCGTGGCCTTCAAGATGACCGACAGGTCGGCTCCGCCGCGGCCGGGCTACCCCCTGTGCGCCGGGCCAGACCAAGCCCCGGTTGGGCGGGTGGTGAGCGGAACGCAGAGTCCGTCCTTGGGCGTCGGGATCGGTCTGGGGTACGTGCCGACGGAATTGGCGGCCCCGGGCACGGGGCTGGCGGTCGAGATTCGCGGCCGTCGCGCCCCGGCAGTGGTCGTGAAGAAACCGATTTACCAGAGACCGGCGGTGGCGGGCGGCGCCGGGTAGAGCGGTCGCGTGGGCTGGTGCTGAGGCTCCGTTGAGCCCGAAAACCGAAGTCGGACTCACAGAAGGCAAGGAAGCTAACGAGGGGAGGACTTCCACCGGGATAGGACGGTCAGGAAAAGTGCCCAGAGGAGAATCCCGTTCCCGTTGCTCCTTCGTT
>CAYNCT010000176.1:0-5175 GCA_964396005.1 uncultured Verrucomicrobiota bacterium
CATCGAGTCCGGTGACGTTGTAACCGCCGACCCGTTGTGCACCGCCGGCACTGTCTACATAGGCGTGGGTGTGAATCGCCCTGGCAAAGTAGGTCGTATCTTTGGTCTGCAGCAGGTCGGAGTTGGCGGCACGCTCGGTCAGGTAGGCATATGCCGCGCTGGCGATTCTCAGCCGTGGCGTCAATTCATTGCCTCCGGCCACCGCCATGCCCAGGTAGACCGCGCCCGCATCCGGCAGCGAGCCGATGGGCGTCACCGACCCGAGCAGGGTTGAAAACAACCCTGCCTTGGTCCTGACCTGCTGACTCTCCTCCCAGAACTGCGTCCCGCCGGTCGGCTGGGCGTAGAGCCTGAAGCGTACGGCGTAGAGCGTATCTGCCACCGGTATGCCCAGGGTGTCAGTCAGCTTGCCCTGGTACGACAGCATCCGCGGTATCGTCACTGCGTCCACGTCGCTAACCGGGACCCGTGTCTTTGGACTCGCAGCCTGCGGCGTCGCAGTCGCCGCGTCGTCTGCGGCCCAGCTAAGGCAGCACATCGCTGCCAGGGTCACGATTGTCAGTCTGGCTTTCACGTCTTCCTCCTATTGCCTTTCGGTCATTCTCCTCATCTGCTCGTACCGCATTCTGCCCGCAGCGGTGCGGAAGTCAATCCCCTGCGCCTTGCCCTCGCGCACGAGCTGGCCCATGCAGCCGGACAGGAAGTCATCGTCGAGCATCCGACCGGCCAGCTCCCCGGTCTTCGGCTGCTCGACCGGCATCATCCTTCTTGTTACCTCAGCCGAAACGTCCTGACGCTCGCCGGTAACCTGCCAGTAGACTTCCATTCCCGGCTTGCCACCGATGATAAACCGGTTGCCCGATAGCTTCTCGGCAACATAGACGACGTCAGCGCTGCCCACACCGGTCAACTGGATATGCGGGTTGCGGTTGAGGGCCGAGAAGTAGTCGGGCAGGGTGACCTCTGCCAAGCCTGTGGCATCAAGGACAACGCTGCCTTCGTAGATGTTGCGCATCTCCGGCCCTTCGATGAAGTAGTGGTTGAGAATCTTGCCGTATGGGTCGAGCGGATGGTCAATGGTGAATGTGCCGGACGCCTTGGACAGCGCACCGACCCGGGTCTGGCTTGACGCGGTCGCGGTCTGGCCGTTGAACGCGGCCGAGTTGTCGTACGCCGCGTTCGAATTGTTGTTGGCAGCAAAGCTGTAGTCTCCACTGGCCGTGTCAGCGTAGCCGCCCGGTACGCAGGAGTAGGTGCCGCCAGCAAGATTCGGACCCCCGCCACCAACCGTGGCATACCAGCCCGAGGCGGTGTTGCTCCACCCACCGCCAACCGTGGCGTGGCTGCCCGAAGCGGTGTTGCCAAGCCCGCCGCCAACAGTGGCACGCATATTTGATGCGGTGTTGCTCCACCCACCGCCAACCGTGCCATGATTGCCCGAGGCGGTGTTGCCAATCCCGCCGCCAACAGTGGAGAATACCCCGTCTGCGTAGTTCTCTTGGCCGCCCGCGACCGTGGCCGCGCTGTCGACCGCCTCGTTGGCGTTTCCGCCGCCGACAGTGGACCAGGTTGCAGATGCCACATTCTCGGACCCGCCGCTGATGTGCGCCAGTCGGCCGTCGGCCGAGTTGTCCGAGCCGCCGGTTATCGATGAACGGTCGCCGGACGCGGAGTTGCCGTCCCCGGCGCAGAACGCATATGCACCACTGTTGTAGCAGGAGTAGCCAAGCGCGGCCTTGTCGTGAGTCCGGAGCTGGCCACCGATGCGCAGCATCCCCGACATCGAGTCGCCGGTAGCGTTCACGTATTGCCCGTCCGTGTAGGTCGTGTTCAAGGCTACCGTGCCGCTAGTCGTTATCGGGTTCGGTGTGCAGGTCACTCCTGTGCCCTGTCCGACGCTGGTCACGGTTCCGCCGCCACCGCCTACAGAATCGTTGCGCGGCGCCCAGGTGGTACCGGTCCACTTCAGAACCTGGTTTGTGGTCGCGCCCATCTGGTTGAGTTTGTCGCCGGTCACGGCTGCCGGAGCAAGGTCGGCGTTGTTCACCTCGCCGTCGAAGATCTTGGTTGTGGTTACCGCACCGTTCACCAGCATCGGCCCGGTAACCGAGTTGAACTGGTTCTCGTTCACGTACCGGGAGTCAAAGTGGACCGTGTCTCGTCCCTGCAGCGCATCGGCATTCGCTGCCCGCTCGCAGAGGAAGGCATAGGCAGAGCTCACAATCCGCAGCCGGGGCGCAAGCTCAGCCCCGCCCGCAACCGCCATGCCGAGATAGAGCACACCCGCATCCGGCAGTGAGTCGATGGCTGTCACCGAACCCAACAGGGCTGAGAACAACCCATCCTTCGTCCGCACGGTCTGCGTCTCGTTCCAGAATGGACTGCCGCCCGACGGCACCGCGTAGAGCCGGAAGTTGACCTGATAGGTCGTGTCCGGCACCGGGATACCCAGGGTGTCGGTCAGCTTGCCCTGGTACGACAGCATCCGCGGAATTGTCACCGCGTCAACGTCGTCGGCCACAGACGATGGACTATGGACCACGGCCTGCTGGTCCACTGCTGCGTCATCTGCCGCCCACGCGGAGAGACACAGCCCGGCCACCAGTATTGCTGCTACGGTATTCATCTGTTCCTCCTGTTACTTCTTCAGTTGTGCCAGCTCGGCTTCGAGCTGGGCAATTCTTCTCTGCTGTGCTTCGTCACGCAGCCTCATCTCATCGTAGAGTGCCTGTACCGCGGCCAGCAGCACACCGTCGGCGTCGGCCATGTTGATAGACGTGTTGTTCTCACCAACACCGAACGCGGCGTGGAAGTCCTGCGCCACCGGGCCAAGGTGTCTGGTGCCGTCATGCTGGTCCTTCATCCGGTAATAGCGCACCCGCAGCTCGGCAACCCTCCTCAGCAGCTCCTCCCGGTCAACCGGTGCAAAGTCGGTCTTGTTCATACTGTCGCAGACACCTGCCCAGGAGTTGGAACCGCTGGCAAGCACCACGCCGCTGGTCATTCCCGCATTGGAGAAGAACCAGGTGCCACCCCGCGCCCGAACCCGGAACTGGTTACTTGCAGTCGTGTACACGGTTTCAGCCGGCAACGCGGCACCGTCACCCCAAACGAAGGAGTTGCCGTGATTCGACCGTGCGTAATTCCCGGCCGCAAAGCTGGCGTTGCCCCGTGCGGCATTGTATGAACCACCGGGGACCATTGCCGCGCTGCCGCTGGCAAGGTTGAGCTGGCCGCCGCCGACCGTCGCGTAGCTACCGGTGGCGTTGTTCATGTGGCCACCGCCGACTGTAGCACGCTCAGCACCTGCGGTGTTGTTGTACCCGCCGCCGACGGTTGCGTAGCTGCCGCTCGCGGTGTTCTGATATCCACCGGCGACTACACCGCAGTTGTTGTCTGCGGCGTTCTGTTGCCCGCCGCCAATCGTGGCACAGAATCCGCCTGCGGTGTTGTTATGGCCGCCGCCAACCACGGAGAATACTTCGCCTGCGTAGTTGCCTTGGCCGCCTGCGACCGTGGCCGCACTGTCAGCCGCCTCGTTGGTGTTTCCGCCGCCGACAGTGGACCAGGTTGCAGATGCCACATTCTCGGACCCGCCGCTGATGTGCGCCAGTCGGCCGTCGGCCGAGTTGTCCGAGCCGCCGGCGACCGACGCCCGGTCGCCGTCCGCGGTGTTGCCGGTGCCTCCGCTGACAGCCGACGATGCACCGCCGGCAGAGTTGCCGTAGCCGCCACCGATGGCGGCATACATTGCGGTCGCCCGATTGCCGCGGCCGCCAGCCACCACCGCCGCGGTATCGGCATCCGCGTCTCCGGCCAGGTTACGCCACCCGCCGGAGACGCCCGCTGCATACCCCTTCGCCGTATCGGCCCTGCCACCGCTTACGGTGGAGTAGGCACCGTCCGCGGCATTGTAGTATCCACCGCCCACTGTAGCGGCGCCGACCGCGCTGTTGAAATAACCTCCAGAAATAGTAGAGATGTTGCCGCTGGCGGTGTTGCCTTGCCCGCCGCCGATCGTGGCAGTGCTTCCGCTCGCGTTGTTGTATGAACCGCCAGAGATAACGGCCCAATCGCCGTCGACGACGTTCAGTCCTCCTCCACCCACCGTCGCAGTCCCTCCATTCGCGTGGTTGTCCTGCCCGCCGGAAACGGTTGCACAGAGTCCGCCTGCGGTGTTGTTCCACCCGCCGCCAACCGTGCAGTAAGAGTAATCCTGGCCGCTTGTGCCGGTGGTGCAGGCAACGCCAAGATTGGTATGGGTGTGGCGACCAGAACCAAAGAGCATGTTACCTGCCCCGCCCCGCGCGATGCCCAGTTGCCGGAGGGTGTAAAGCACTGAGTCCGGCGTGCCCCGCACCCAGGCGTTGTCACCACCGCTGCCCGCGCTGTCGTTTGCCGGTGCCCACTGCGAGCCGCTCCACTTCAGCACCTGGTTGGTCGAGGGCGCGGCAGCCGCAACCGCCCGACCCTGCAAGCCGTCAACGGTCGGGTTTGGGTATGTGCCGGCCAGGTCGCCGCCGGCCGTCTGACTTTCATTCACGAAGCGGCTATCCAATCCAGCAAGGTTCTGCCCACCGACGCGCTGCGCACCACCGGCGCTGTCCACATAGGCGTGAGTGTGAGTTGCTCGGGCAAAGTAGGTAGTATCTCTGGTCTGCAGCCGGTGGGCATTGCCCGCAACACGGGCGCTGTCGGTCGCTGGTGCTGCCCGGGAGTAGTCGGCGGTGTCCGCATACGGAGCCTTGAACCCAGCCGCAGCATCGGCCCGGACAATCGTGCCGTCCACTATCATGGCAGAGCTGACCGAGCTGGCCTGACTCTCGTTGACATAACGGCCATCGAGTCCGGTGACGTTGTAACCGCCGACCCGTTGTGCACCGCCGGCACTGTCGGCATTGGCGGCCCGCTCAGTAAGGTAGCTGTAGGCCGCACTCGCAATCCGCAGCCGCGGTGCAAGCTCTGCTCCGCCCGCAACCGCCATGCCCAGATACACCGCGCCCGCATCGGGCATCGAGCCGATGGGCGTGACCGCTCCAAGCAGGATGGAAAACAACCCTGCCTTGGTCCTGACCTGCTGGCTTTCCTCCCAGAACTGCGTCCCGCCGGTCGGCTGCGTGTACAGCCTGAAGCGTACGGCGTAGAGCGTATCTGCCACCGGTATGCCCAGGGTGT
>CAYNCT010000177.1:0-5102 GCA_964396005.1 uncultured Verrucomicrobiota bacterium
CGGCAGCCCTGGAGCCGGTGTGCCGGTGGGAACTGGCCCGGCTCGAATAAGCCCGAACTCCGAAGTCGGCGTGATGATGGGGGCGGGCTCGCCGCCCGGAATGCCCGACCCCCCGCCGGTGATCGGCACGCCTGCGCCCCCCGCCGTACTCGCGCCGCTGCCGCTGACAGCCGTTGCCCACTCCTATTTGATCAAACGAGCTATCCCGCGTTTGGCCCTCCGGCCGGGGCGGGCGGGGCCGCGAGCCGGACTCACTGGGACTCGGGCAGCGGGATTTGCCGGCCCGCGCGTTGGGCGAGTTGCTCGTCGCGGCTGTAGGTGCCGTAAAACGGGGCGTTGGCGTCCAACCAGAGGTAAAGGCGCCGGCGCTCGGCGTCGGTCCATGCCAGCTCCGGCAGGTGGGTCGCGTCCTCCACGATTCGGGTCAACGGGCTTTCGTCGGCGCCAATGCTTCCTGGCTGCGTGGCGCGGACGTCGAGTTCGCGTGCCCGGCCGGGCAAACAGTTGGCTTCCCCCCGCGGCGGGCGGTGTGTTATTGGACCGGGACGAGATGAGCAAAACCGCATTGTTGTTTGCCGGCCAGGGCGCCCAGGTGGTGGGAATGGGGCGTGATCTGGCGGGGGCTTCGCCGGTGGCGAGGGCGATTTTCGAGCGCGCCAAGGCCGCGCTGGGTTATGACCTGGCAACGGTGTGCTTCGAGGGGCCGGAGGCGGAACTCACGCGGACCAGCAACGCGCAGCCGGGAATCTACCTGGTGAGTTGGGTGGCGTTTCAGTTGCTCCGGGAGCGGGTGCCCGGTCTGGAGTTTGGGGCGACGGCGGGGTTGTCGCTGGGTGAATTCACGGCATTGGCAGCCGCAGGTGTCTTCCGTTTTGAAGACGGCCTGCACCTCGTGCGGCAGCGCGGGCTGTTCATGCAGGAGGCGTGCGAGGCGGCGCGCGGCGGCATGGCGGCGATCATCGGGCTGGACGAACCCGCGACTCGCGAGGTGTGCGCCGAGGCGGGCGTGGAATTGGCGAATCTCAATTGCCCCGGGCAGTTGGTGATTTCGGGCGAAGCCACGGCCATCGCCCGCGCGTGCGAACTGGCGAAGGCGCGCGGCGCCAAACGCGCGCTGCCGCTGGCGGTGGCGGGGGCGTATCACTCGCGGTTGATGGCGTCAGCGGGGCCCAAGCTCGGCGCGGCGCTGGCGGCGATTCCCGTGAATCCGCCCGCGGTGCCGGTGATCTCGAACGTCACGGCGCGGCCCCATGCAGGGCCGGCGGAGATCCGCGCGCGCCTGGTCGAACAGGTGACGGCCTCTGTGCGGTGGGAGGATTCGATCCGGTACCTGTTGGGCCAGGGGTTCACCCGATTCATCGAACTGGGGCCGGGCACGGCGCTGACCGGTTTCCTGAAGCGGATCGAAAAGTCGGCGACCATCCTGAACGTCGCCGATCTGCCGAGTCTGGAGGCGACCGCGAAGGCGCTCGCCGCTGCGGCGTGACGCGCCCAGGAAAGATCAAGCCATGAGCATTCTTGCCAATCAAATCGCGGTGGTGACGGGCGCGGGGCGCGGCATCGGCCGGGCCATCGCGCTCACGTTTGCGGCCGAAGGGGCGGACGTGGTGTGTGTGTCCCGCACGCCGGAGAATTCGGACAAGGTCGCGGCGGAGGTGGCGGCGTTGGGACGGCGCTCCTGGCCCGTGGCCGTGGATGTGGCGGATCCGGTGGCCGTGGCGGCGGCGGCGGCGCAGATTCTCGAGCGCACCGGGCGCGTGGACATTCTGGTCAACAACGCGGGGGTCACGCGCGACGGCCTGGTGATGCGGATGAGCGACGCGGACTGGGACACGGTGGTGAACACCAATTTGCGCGGGGCCTTCGCATTCACGCGGGCGTTCACCCGCGGGCTGGTGCGCCAGCGCTCGGGCCGGATCATCAACGTGGCATCGGTCATCGGGCTCATGGGCAACGCGGGCCAGGCCAATTACGCGGCGAGCAAGGCCGGGCTGATCGGCTTCACCAAGTCGGTCGCGCGGGAGCTGGCTTCGCGCGGGGTTACGGTGAACGCGCTGGCGCCGGGATTCATCGAGACGGACATGACCTCCGGGCTCGGGGAGGACGTGAAGGCGGGAATTCTCCGGCAGATTCCGCTGGGCGGATTCGGGCAGGCGGACGATGTGGCGGCGGCGGCGCTGTTTCTGGCGAGCCCGGCGGCGCGCTACATCACCGGCCAGGTGCTGGCGGTGGACGGCGGCATGACGATGTAGCGGGACCGCGTTGCGGACCGCGATTTTCAAGGGTTTTTTGCGTTTGGAGAATTAACCAATCGGGGCTTGACGCCTCCAGGGTCGTCGCATAGAGAAGCGCCCGCGATTAACAACGGAGCACGCCATGTCAGAGAAAACCATCGAACAACGGGTCAAGGACATCATCGTCGAACAACTGGGCGTCAAACCCGACCAGGTGACTCCTGAAGCCAAGTTCATCGAGGATCTGGGGGCGGACTCGCTCGACACGGTGGAACTGGTCATGGCGCTGGAAGAGGAGTTCGGCCAGGAGATCCCGGACGAGGAGGCGGAGAAGCTCCAGAGCGTGGGCGAAGTCATCAAGTACATCGAGGACTCGCAGAAATAGGTTGGCGGTGTTTTACGGGGCAGCCCCGGCTGGAATCAGCGGCGCGCTGCCCCTTTCGCGTTTATGGGGACGAACTTGAACGAACGCCGGGTGGTGGTCACCGGGCTGGGCGTGGTGACGCCGGTGGGCAACGAGGTGGAGTCGTTCTGGCGGAATCTGCTCGCCGGCGCGTGCGGGGTGGACCGCATCACCGCGTTTGACGCGACGGCCTTCGACTCGCAGATCGCGGCGGAGGTGCGCGGGTTCGACCCTGCGCCCGCGTTCCCCTCCCCGAAGGAAATCCGGCGGACGGATCGCTACTCGCAGTTCGGCGTCCATGCGGCCTGGCAGGCGTTGAAGGACAGCGGCCTGGACCTGGAAAAGACGAATCGCGAGCGGGTTGGGGTGTTTGTGGGTTCCGGCATCGGGGGCTTGAGCACCACCTGCGAACAGCACGCGGTACTCCTCAGCCGCGGACCGGGCCGGCTGTCGCCGTTCATGATCCCCATGTTGATCAGCAACATGGCGTCCGGTCTGATCTCGATGTACCACGGGTTGCGCGGCCCCAACTTCGCGACGTGTTCCGCGTGCGCCACGGCCAACCACGCCCTTGGCGAGGCGTGGCGCACGATCAAGACCGGCGACGCGGACGTGATTCTGGCCGGCGGGGCCGAGGCCACGATCGTGCCCATCGGCATCGGCGGGTTTTGCGCCATGCGCGCTCTGAGCACCCGTAACCACGAGCCCCGGCGCGCGTCGCGGCCGTTCGACGCGGACCGGGACGGTTTCGTCATGGGCGAAGGCGCGGGCGTGGTGGTGCTGGAGGAACTGGCGCATGCACGGGCGCGCGGCGCGCGGATTTACGGCGAACTGGCTGGCTTCGGAAACACCGCGGATGCCTACCATCTGACGGCCCCTTCCGAGGGCGGCGAAGGCGCCGCCCGGTGCATGAGAATGGCGCTGCAGTCGGCGGGTTTGAAGCCGGAGGAAATCTCGTATGTCAACGCCCACGGAACCTCCACGCCGCAGGGCGACATCGCCGAGACCCAGGCCATCAAAACCGTCTTTGGTGATCACGCCCGGCGCGTGATGGTCAGTTCAACCAAGGGCGCCACCGGGCACATGCTGGGGGCGGCGGGGGCGGTGGAACTGGTGGCCTGCATCAAGGCCATCGAGACCGGGCTCGTCCCGCCCACGATCAATCTCGAGAAGCCCGATCCTGCCTGCGACCTGGACTACGTGCCGAATCAGGCCCGGGAAGCGGTCGTAACGGCCGCCCTGAACAACTCCTTCGGCTTCGGTGGGCACAACGCCACCACGCTGGTTCGGAAGTTCGTCGGTTGAAGCGGGCGGTGCCGTCCCGGCGCCGAAGGCCCGGGTGGCTTGACCCGCCCCGGCGGAGAGGCGGTCCGCCGGCATTTCCAGGAACCGCCCATCCCCTCGACCGCCAGCCCGGGCGCGGATTCTGTGAGGTTGGCAAAGAGCAGCGGATCCGCGATAGTCTCCGGCGCGATGAGCACGAAGCCTTTTGTCCGCAAACCGCTGGCGGGCGACGCGACCGAGCCGGCGGTCACGCCGATGGTTTCGCCGTCGGAAACCACCCTGATTCGCAAGCCGAAGCTGGGGGCCGGTCGGACGCGGAAGAAGGACATCCCGGAGGGCCTGTGGACCAAGTGTCCCAAGTGCTCGACGATGATCTATGACAAGGAGCTGGACGAGAACCACAAGGTTTGTCCGAAGTGCGGCCACCATTTCCCGGCCGGGGCGCGGGAACGGATCAACTCGCTCGTAGAAACCTGCTCGTTCGAGGAGATGGACGCCCGGCTGATCAGCGTGGACGTGCTGCAGTTCACCGGGGTGGCATCCTACGCCACCAAACTGGCCAGCTACTGGAAAACGACCGGGCTGAAGGACGCGGTGGTGACCGGCATCGGCACCCTTGGCACGCTGCGGGTGGCGTTGGGCGTGATGGACTTCGGTTTCCTCGGTGGCTCGATGGGGTCCGTGGTGGGGGAAAAACTCACCCGCGTGATCGAGGCGGCGACCAACAAGGAGTTGCCGCTGGTTATCATCTCCACCAGCGGCGGGGCGCGAATGTACGAAGGGATGTTCAGTTTGATGCAGATGGCCAAGACCTCGGCGGCGCTCGCCTACCACGCCCGGGCGCGGCTGCCGTACGTCAGCGTGCTCACCCATCCCACCACGGCGGGGGTGATGGCCAGTTACGCCAGCCTGGGCGACCTCATCCTCGCCGAGCCGGGCGCCATGATTGGGTTCGCCGGGCCGCGGGTGATCAAGGACACCACGCAGGCCGAGCTGCCGCCGGGCTTCCAGACTTCAGAATTCTTGCGCGATCGCGGTTTGATTGACGAGATTGTACCGCGCCCGTTGTTGAAAGAACGGCTCGTGTACTTCCTCGAATTCCTTCTGCATTACCGCCGTTCGCTGACGCCGCGACGGACTTGAATCGAGCGGTTGCGGCGGGGTCAGCGCGTATGCATGAG
>CAYNCT010000178.1:0-5014 GCA_964396005.1 uncultured Verrucomicrobiota bacterium
GGGGAGCTACCATCAAGGACCCATCCGCCGCCTTGAGCCAAGTCCGCCAGGCTGCCAGGGAAAGTTGCAGCACTCCTCACAACATGAACCGCTCCGTACTGAGGAGTGGCCCCGGCCCGAGGCGCCGGTTGGCGGCAGGCGCCTCGGACCGGACGCGACCGGTCACCGGCTCAGAGCTTGGAGCTTGGTCGCCGCACGGCCGGAATCAATCGTCTCCCCCGCCAATTCCCAACCCTCCGTCACGGAACGAACCCGCCCTGCGACCAACAGCGCCGCCCCGGCGTTGAGCAGCACCGCGTCCCGTCGTGGGCCGCGGTCTTGTCCGGTCAGGATGGCCCGGGCCATGCGCGCGTTGTCCGCGGGCTCGCCGCCCACCAGATCCGCGAGGCTGGCCGGCTGCCGCGGGAAGTTGTCGGGGGTGAGCGTTGAGACGTTGAAGCCGCGGTCGTGATAGAACTCCGCGACCACGGTATCGCCCAACGGGGAGAGCTCGTCGAGCCACGCCGGTTGGCCGTCGGGGCCGGCGTCCACCCGGCCGCTCACGACCATGGCCCGGCGCACGCCGAGCTGTTGGAGGACCTGGGCGATCGGCTCGCACAGTTCCGGGCGGGCCACGCCCAAGAGCATGGCCGACGGCCGGGCCGGATTGAGCAGCGGTCCGAGGAAATTGAAGATCGAGCGCTGGCCGCGTTCGGCGCAGAGCCGCCGGGCCGGTGCGATGTGCTTGAAAGCGGGGTGAAAGCGAGGCGCGAAGAGGAAGGCGAACCCCTGCTCGCCCAGCGCCCGCGCGGCGTCGTCCGGTCCTACGTCAATCGGGATGCCCAACGCTTCCAGCAAATCCGCGCTGCCCGTGCGGGAGGTTGCGGCGCGATTGCCGTGCTTGGCGACGACCACCCCGGCGGCGGCGCAGATCAGGGCGGCGCAGGTGGAGAGGTTGATCGTGCCCAGGCGGTCGCCGCCAGTGCCCACCACATCGAGGATCTCCCGCGCGCGGGTCGCCGGGTCCAGGACGACCGGAACCGCCCGCCCGCGAAGCTCGCCGGCGAACGCCGCGATTTCTCCGGGCGTCTCGCCTTTGCGCGCGAGCGCGCAGAGGAAGTCGGCTTTGGCTTCCGCTGGGATGGTGTCGTCCACCAGCCCCGCCACCGCGGCGGCGGCTTGTTCGCCGGAGAGCTCCTCACCGCGGGCGAGCGTGGACATCAATTCGGCAAGCATGGCGCGAGGCTAACGGACGGCGGGCCGTTGGCAATGCGGCCCGCAACCGGAGGCGAAGCGGCGCCACCCGGGCCGGGCCGCCCGGGCGGTCGGGGGCGCGGGGTGGCCGCGTGCCCTCAGCGCTTGGCCTTCCTGAGCGCGGCCTTGGTGGCGGCTTGGAGCGCTTCCAGCTCGGGCCGCAGTTCCTCCCGTCTCGCCCGGGTCATGCGGTCAATGAAGAGGATGCCGCGCAGGTGATCCTCCTCGTGCTGGATGGCGCGCGCGAGCAGGCCGCCGCAGCGGAAGCGCAGCGTTTCCCCGCGCTCGTTGAGGGCGGTGACCTCGATGGACTCCGGGCGGGTGATGTCCGCGTAAAGCTCGGGGAAGCTCAGGCAGCCTTCCGGGCCGGCGACCGGCTCGCCCAGCGGGGTGATGCGCGGATTGATCAGGGCCAGCGGCATGAAGGCCGCCACGTCCGCGGGCCGTCCGTCCCGTTCGAGGGTCGAAGGTCGGTCGGTGACTTCGCGAACATCGATCACGCACACCTGGAGCGCCCGCCCGACCTGCTGCGCGGCCAGGCCGACACCGTGCGCCGCGCGCATGGTGTCGAAGAGGTCCGCCACAAATTGCCGGATGGCGGGCGAGAGGTCGGTGACCGGCGCGCCGCGTTCGCGGAGCACGGGATGCCCGTACTTGACGATGTCGAGAATCATGGCGCGATGAGCCGCGGTCCGGAGTGAGTGGGCTGGCGCCAACCGGCCCGGTTTCGGGAAGTTCGGAGCGGTGGGTACTGCGACCGGGCGGCAGGGCGGCCGCGGTCAGTAGGGCACGGAGGCATCTTGCAGCAGTTCGGCAATCTGGCCCACCGAGGGGCTGACGGCGGTGCGGACGTAGTAACCGCTGGTCGAAACGCCGGTGAGGAGGGCGTCCTCGTTGCCCAAGCCCAGCAGTTTGCCCAGGCAAAAGCCGGAGTTGAAATGATCGCCGGCGCCGGTGGTGATCTTGGGCGCGGTAGCGACCGGTCCGGTGACCAGGGCGGAGCCCTCTTGCGAGATGGTCAACGCGTAGGATACCGGATGCACCACCAACGTCTGCACGGGCACCCGCGCATGGATGGCTCGCGCCAGCGCGGTCAGTTGCTCCGGTGTGTCGGCCGGGGCGTCCAGGTCGAGGGCTTTGGCCACCTCGTGCGCCTCCTTCTCGTTCAAGCCGAGGATTACGTCAAACCACTGCCCAAAGCGCACGACGAGGTCCAGGGCGTGGACAATGTCGCGCTTCTCGCGCTTCTCCGGGTCGGCGAGGTCCACAAACAGCTTGCGCCGGGGCCCCGTAAGTTGTGGGCAAATCTCCCGTTGCACCTGGGTCCACACCTCGCTCATGTACGGGAGCATGGTCCAGTTCACGAAACCCACGAGGTCAGCCGACGCGAGATGAGACCGGAGTTGGTCCACGCCGAATCGTTGCTGGATGTTGGTCCAGTTCATGTCTTTCAGCGCCTCGTGCTTGCCGAGCATCACCTTGCCGTCCTCGAACTCGACGGCGTAGGTGTACCCCGGTTCGGCAATCGAATGAACCTCCGCCCGTTGGGTGAACTCTCGCTGGAACACCTCGTGAATGGTCGGAAAGCCGAGCACGCCGAGGTAGCTGACCTTGAGGCCGAAGCTGGCCAGGGCGTTGGCCATGATGGGACCGTTGCCGCCGAGCTTCATCATCTGGCTGACCAGCTCGATGTTCGTGCTGCGCCCGGCCGCCGCCCGAATGCGGTCGGCCCACTGCGTCATCTGGGTCAGGCGCATCCAGTTCTCGGCGCTCTGGCGCTTGTCCACGACGTGCAGGATGTCGTCCACAAAGCCGTCAAGGCCCACGAAGGCCGACAGATGAGGGACTCGGGAGGCGGCGGCCAGCAAACGCTGAGCGCAACGGTTTCGGAGTTCTTGGTTGGTTGCCATGGGAGATTCGGCTCGCGTGGAGCGGGTGAACAGCGGTCAGTCGGGACTGACGCCGGCCAATTCGAGAATGCGTTGCAGGTCGTCGTCGGACGAAAAACGAATGTCCACCGAGCCCCGGCCCTGGCGATAGCGCAGGATGACTTTGGTGCCGAAGCGTTCGCGCAGCCGGGTTTCCAAACTCTCGACGTGGATATCGCGGGCGGGAGTCGCCCGGGGCGGGCCGGGCCGGGCCTTGGGCGTGGCCGCACGGGCCGCGAAGGTGGCGACCAGATCCTCCGTCTGCCGTACGTTCAGTCCGTCGCGGATGACCCGTTCCGCCGCCAGGGTTTGTTCCTCTGCCGCCAGCAGGCCGAGGATGACCTTGGCGTGACCGACGGTGAGGTGGCCGTTGCGGAGATACGCTTGAACCTCCGGCGGGAGCTTCAGCAGCCGCAGCGCATTGGCCACCGCCACGCGGCTCTTGCCCACCCGGGCCGCCACGTCCTCCTGGCGGAGGTGGAACTGCTCGATGAGCTGTTGGTAACCCTGGGCTTCCTCGAGTGGATTCAGATCCTCGCGCTGGAGGTTCTCGATCAGCGCCAGCTCGAGGACGGCGGCATCGCTCGCCTCGCGAATGATGACGGGCACTTCCGCCAGCCCGGCGAGTTGCGCGGCCCGCCACCGCCGCTCGCCAGCGATCAATTCGTAGCCGTCGCCGCTGGGCCGCACGATCAGCGGTTGCACAATGCCCTGTTCGCGAATCGAGTCCGCCAGTTCCCGCAGCGCGGAGTCCGAGAACTCCTTCCGCGGCTGGAACGAGCACGGCCGCAGGCGGCCCAGCGGGACGCGAATCACGCCCGGCACCGCCCCGGGCAAAACCCCAGCGGCGGGCGTCAGGGCAGGGGCCGGCGGGACGGAACGCGACACCGTCGCGGTCCCGCCGAGCAGCGCCCCCAGGCCGCGCCCCAATGCCGGTTTGGACATGACCGGCAAGTCTGGCGAGACCGTGTCGGCGTTGTCAATCCGAGCGACAGGGAGGCGCGGTTGAGCTCGCGTCGAAGGTCCGCCTGGCCGGGAAAACGGCGCGGTTCATGGTCCCTCGGTCGTCGGATCGGGTGCCACCCACTCGTGCAGCGCTCCCATCAGTTCGGGCGGCAGACGGCGGGGCCGCTCGTCGAGGCCGGCGCAAGCGTGCCGCGTCTCCGCTTCGACGACCACCTGCCCGGCGGCGTTGCGAACGACGTAGGCGAAGTTCAGACGCACGCCGCGCAGGGCCGTCAGGCGGACCTCGATCGCGAGCTCGTCGTCGTAGCGGGCCAGGCGCAGATACCGAAGGCAGGTTTCGACGATCGGAAACACCCAGCCCCGATTCTGCCAGGCGAGGAACGGTTGTCCGCGGGCGCGCATGAACTCGCCCCGCGCCTCTTCGAGCAGGTCCAGAAAGCGGCTGTGGTACACGTGATTGCCCACGGTGCAGATCGCGTAGCTGACGCGGACACGGTGGACAAACGGCGGCGGCGGCGCGCCGTGCCGAAGATTGACCAAGGCAGGTTGCGACATGGTGGCTGGAGTCCCGACCGACGCGGAACGCGCCTGCGGTCCCGAGATCATGGAACCCGGTCGCTCGGCGGGCTTCAAGCCCGACCGCGCGTGGCAACACGGTCGGCGTCCGTCTGACTTCATTGCAGGAGACCCGGTCCCTGTGGGAGGCCGGCCGGGGCCGTGCCGGCGGCTTCCCTCGTTCTCCAATTTTCAGCGGTCGGTGGGGCACATCCTTTTTGAGTCAACGGGCGCCCCCTTCCGCCTCAGCTTGGTTAACACCTGTTGCTGAGTTGCGGCGCCAAGCGGTGGGGATCGCCGCCACGCCGACCCGCTTCGAAGTGGTGAAGCCG
>CAYNCT010000179.1:0-4917 GCA_964396005.1 uncultured Verrucomicrobiota bacterium
TGATCCTGGTGTCCGGCTAGCCGCCGGCGCGAGGGTGGCGGGAGCCGGCTTCAATCTGCGCGATCGCCCACGCGGCGTGCTCGGCGACCAATGGCTCCGGATCGCTGGCGGCTCGCGCCAGCGCCGGCAGGGCGCGGGTGTCTCCCGTGTTCCCGAGGGCGACACAGACGTTCCGCAACAGCCCGCGACGCTTGACGCGCTCGAGGGGGGTGCCAGTGAACCGCTGCTTGAAACCGGCGTCATCCAGGCCCAGCCACGCCAGCAAGTCGGGCGTGGCCAGATCCGGCCGCGCGTGAGGGCCCAACAGCCGCGACGCCTCGGCGAACCGGTTCCACGGGCAGACAGCCAGGCAATCGTCACAACCGAACACCCGATTTCCGATCGCCGGCCGGAATTCGAGCGGAACGGGCCCCTTCAACTCGATCGTCAGGTAGGCGATGCAACGCCGCGCGTCGAGCTGGAACGGGGCGGTGATCGCCCGCGTCGGACAGGCGTCCAGACACCGCGCGCAGGAACCGCAGCGATTGACCTCGGGCGCATCGGGCGGCAACTCGAGGGTCGTGAGCACTTCGCCCAGGAGCAACCAGTTCCCCATCCGGCGGCTGACCAGGTGGGTGTGCTTGCCGATGAAGCCCAGACCGGCCCGCTGGGCAAGGTCCCGCTCCAGCACCGGTCCGGTATCCACGTACCACAGCGAGCGCGTACCCGGTCCGCCGAGGTCATTGACGAAGCTCGCGAGTTCCGCGAGGCGGCGGCCGAGGACGTCATGGTAGTCGGCGTAGCGGGCGTAGCGGGCCACGACGCCGGTCGGGCCGGCCGGCACGGCCGGCGCGGCGCTTCGGGTGACTTCGTGGTAGCTTGCCGCTACCGTCACCACGCTCCGCACCCCCGGCAGGACCAGGTCCGGCTGGCAGCGCTTGGCGGCGTTGCGGGCCAGCCAGGCCATTTCCCCGTGACAGCCCGCCGCCAACCAGCGCGTCAGTGCCTCCGCATGGTCCGGCGGCGACGCGGTGGTGACGCGGCAGGCGTTGAATCCCAGTTCCCGCGCCTTCGCCTGGAGGTCAGCTTTCATTCCGCGGCCGCCCGACGGGCCTCGAGAAAATGCAGGACCACCTGCTGCGCCACTTCGTAAGACTGGCGCGTGCCCGAGTACACGAGGACGTCCGCCTGACGGTACACCGGCGCGCGGGCGGCCAACAGCTCGCGGATGCGCGCCGGCGGATCCGCCACTTGCAGCAACGGCCGGTGCGCGTGACGGCTGACGCGCTGCCAAATGACCTCGGGCGTCGCCCAGAGGCAGACGAGGAGGAAGTGCGGCCGGAGGCGGGCCAGGTTCTCCGGGTCGGCGCCGAGACCGCCGCCGGTGGCCACCACCACGCGCTCGCGCGGCGCGAGCTCGGCCACCACCTCCCGCTCGAGCGCGCGGAACGCCGCCTCGCCGTCTTCGGCAAAGATTTCCGCGATCCGCTTGCGGGCGCGGGTTTCGATCAGGTGATCGGTATCAAGGAACTCGAACTGCAGTTGGTTCGCCACGCACTGGCCCACGGTGGTCTTGCCGGTCCCCATGAAACCAATCAGGGCCAGGCTGCGGATGTGCCGGGGCGGGGTCACGGGATTACTCGGTGGCCACCGGGGAGGCGCCCCGCGCGGCCAGCCAAACCAGCCGGAGCCCCTCGAGGGTCAGCTTGGGGCGCACCGCCAAAATCTCCGGCAACCGCCGCGCGATCAGCGGGCCGTAACCGCCAGTGGCCACCACCGGCAGCCGGCGGCACCCCAGTTCTCGCCGCAGTTCGCCGAGCAGTTCGCGGATCAGCCCCCGGTAGCCATGCACCGCGCCGATGAGCATGGCCTCCTCGGTGTTGCGCCCGATGACCCGCCGCACCTCGCGGATCCGGATGGGTGGCAGCAGCGCGGTCTTCTCGTGCAGATACTCCGTCATCGCCGACAGCCCCGGCGCGATGATGCCGCCCACGTAGCAGCCGCGCCGGTCCACGACGTCAAACGTTACCGCCGTGCCGAAATCTATGATGACCACGGGAGCGCCGAAGACATGGTGCGCGCTCACGGCATTCGCCAGGCGGTCGGGGCCGATGGTCTCCGGCCGGGGATAATCCACGGCAAGGCCCGGCGTGTTGCGGTGCGTCAGCTCGATCGGCGCGAAACCGAACCGGCGCTCGACAAACTCCCGCGCCAACGGCGTGGCCAGCGGCACCACGCTGCACAGCGCCGCGCCCCGTACCTGCCGGCCACCCAGGAAGCGGAGGATTCGCTTCTGCGCTCCGCCCCGGCGCCACTCCGCCGTGGGCACTTCCGTGTGACGCCCCACGCGGCTCGCGGCGGCGAGCCCGATGTGGGTGTTCGTGTTGCCGATGTCGAGGAGCAGGATCATGCCGTCAGCGTGACGTCGCCACCGGTCACCCGTTCGAGCCGGCCGAATTCGGTTCGCACCAGGAGCGCGCCTTCGGCGTCCAGCGCTTCGGCGCGCCCATGGAGCGTGCGCTCGCCCACCACGATCTTGACCTGGCGGCCCAGGGTCGTGCAGAGGGATTCCCACTCGTCCGCCAACGCCTCGAATTGCCCGGCGCAAACCCGGGCGTAATCGCGATCCAATTCGCGCAGGATGGCAACCGCCAGTTCGGCCCGGCGCACCGGGCGGCCGATCTCCAGCCGCAGGGAGGTGGCCAGCTTCTGAAGATCAGGGGGAAAGTCCCGGCTCGTCTGGTTCGCGTTCAGCCCGATGCCCAGCACCACATGGTGAATGCGGTCCAGCTCGGCATTCATCTCCGTCAGCACTCCCGCCACTTTCCGCCCGCGAACCAGCAGGTCGTTCGGCCACTTGATCTCCGGCGTCACGCCGGTCTCGTGGCGCACCGTCCGGGCGAGGGCCGTGACCGCCGCCACCGTCAGGCGCGTCGCCTCCTGCGGCAGAAAGGTCGGCCGCAGCAAGACGGACAACCACAGGCCCTTGTTCGCGGGCGACACCCAGTGGCGGCCCAGGCGTCCGCGGCCGGCGGTCTGGGATTCCGCGAACACCACCGCTCCCTCGGCCACGCCGTCCCGGGCCAGCTTGTCCACGACGTCGTTGGTCGAGGTCGTGCTGCGAAAGACATGAATCTGACGCCCCACCACGGCGGTCGCGCCCAAGCGCGCCGCCAGGTCGTCCGGATGCAGCAGGTCGGGCGCCTCGCGCAGCACGTAGCCGGCGTGCGGGCTGGCGGCGATGTCGTAGCCCAGGCGCCGGAGTTCGTGGATGCGGGCCCAGATGGCGGCGCGCGTCACCCCCAATTGTCGCGCCAGTTCGGCGCCCGAGACCGGCGCGTCGCCCTGGCGTCGCAACGCGGTCAGGATCGCCGTGTCGAGGGAGGTGCCAGTGGGCGGCGGCATGGGCGCGAGATCAGGTGGCCTCCAGGTCCAGGGCCAGGTCCGCGGCCCGCGCCGAGTGCGTCAACGCCCCGACCGAGATGAAGTCCACTCCCGTCTCCGCGATTTTCCGAACGTTTTCGAGCCGGACGCCGCCACTGGCTTCCGTGATGGCCCGCCCGTTCACCAGCTTCACCGCCCGGCGCAGGAGAGGCGGGGGCATGTTGTCGAGCAGGATGAAATCCGCCCCGGCCGCGACCGCTTCGCGCACCTGATCGAGAGCGTCGGTCTCGACCTCCACCTTCAGGCCGGGCTGATAGGCGCGGCACATCTTCACGGCGGCGGCAATCGCACCGCCGGGCGCATGCCGCAGGGCAACGAGATGGTTGTCCTTAACCAAGAACAGGTCGAACAGCCCCAGCCGGTGATTGCTGCCACCGCCGCACTGGACCGCATACTTTTCGAATCGCCTCCAGCCGGGGGTGGTCTTGCGGGTGTCGAGAATTCGGGCGTGGGTCCCGGCGATCTCTCGGACAAAAGCCGCGGTGGTGGTGGCCACACCCGACAGCCGCTGGACGAAATTGAGGGCCACCCGTTCGCCGGTGAGAATGGGCCGAGCCGGACCGCTGACCTCCAGCACCGCGTCGCCGGCGTTGACGCGATCCCCGTCCCGGACCAGCGCCCGAATCCGGAGCCGGCGCGACAGCGCCTTGAATACGGCGTGGGCAAAAACCAGTCCCGCCACGACCAGGGATTCCCGTGCCACGATTCGGGCCCGCGCCACCAACCGGGGCCCGACCAGGGCGCGCGTCGTGACATCCTCGCGGCCGATGTCCTCGGTCAGCGCCGCGTTGACTGCCTGGGAGATCTCCCTGTCGGTCAATTCCATCACGCCGGCAGTCTGGGTGATCAGAGCCGGGCGATGAAGCGAAAAACCGTCGCGCCGCGCCCGGGCTGAAATCAAACCAGGCTGCCCAGCTTGACGAGCGCGAGCACCGGCTCGCCCGCGGAGCGAGACGCCGCGAGGTCCACCACGAACTCCGCAACCCAGTCGTTGTGCCCTTCCGGGTCCACGAGCATCTGCTGGACGCGCAAGGTCTTCTTGTCTTCGGACGGCGTGACGTAGGTGTGGCGGAGGTTCCGCGCTTCGGGCGTGAGGAGTAGTTGCTCGTGCTCGGCCAGGTAGGCGGCCATGAGTTGGGCCAGCCGCTCCGCCGCCCACGGTTCGCTCTCGCCTCCCATCGGAGCGCCGGCATCCCTGCCGGCGTCCGCCGTGGTCTCCAACGTGCCGCCAAGGATGTCGGCGCTCCCGGGCTCCCGTAGCGACGCCAGCGCCTCCTCATACGCCCCGTTCACCAGCCCGCGCAGGAAGGTGAAGATGCGATTGCGGATGGCGGCCGTAAACGCCTTCGTGTCGCGCGTGATGTCGGCGGCGGCTTCCTCCGCGCCGGGCGGCTTCAGTTCCACCCCGCTGATGGCCGCCCGCTCGGCGGCGACGCGGCGTTCGTAATCCGGGTCGCGCATCTGCTCCCACTCGTCCAGCAGGCTGGAGTCCAC
>CAYNCT010000180.1:0-4859 GCA_964396005.1 uncultured Verrucomicrobiota bacterium
CGTTCGATCCCCCCGACCACGAACCGTATGAATTTCCGGGCCTTTTTCAGAACGGGCGCAGCCCCGACCGCGCACTCGATGCGAAGCCAGGGGCTGCGGTCGGGGGAGGAGGGGACTCCTTGCCCTATGGCAGACTCCAATCCCATATGTCGAAGGAGCAAGTTGTGCGTGTCCCGTACAAATCGTTCAGGCAGCACCAGGAGGATTCCCGATATGATCTCGACCTGGCAAAAGGTTTCGAGTGTATGGACCAGGATGGGTTTTCCGTACAAATCCAGAAGCTGCTTCGGCTGGTTGCGTCCCATTCGGATGCCCTTACCGGCAGCTGGAATAATGGCATAAGTTTTTTCCATGCAGATCAACTCGAAGGATGGGGTTTCGGAATAAAAGGAAATCTGGAGCAGCTCATAAGCCGGGTTCTGTTCCCTTCGAGGCCGACCAGCGGATCGAAAGGCAATGATCATTCCTCTAGCCCCGCCGTTACCGGCGGGATCAAGCAACCTACCCGGGAGCTCGGACGGGCCGCCCTCAAACACTCCCCTATTTGGTTTTGCTCCGGATGGGGTTTGCCTAGCTCCCGATGTCACCACCGGGACTGGTGAGCTCTTACCTCACCGTTTCACCCTTACTCCGCCGAAGCGGAGCGGTCTGCTTTCTGTTGCACTTTCCTCCTCGTCACCGAGACTGGGAGTTACCCAGCATCCTGCCCTGCGGAGCCCGGACTTTCCTCCCGCTCTCCTTTGGGAGAGCCGGCGATCATTTGCTCTACTCCAGATTCCCTGAACCTACTATAAATCCTGAGAGCCCGAGCCTCAACAGTCATAGGGCATGGACCATTCAAAAGAACGCCGCTCACGAATCTTTTGTATTTCTGCATCCCGGCGTTGCTCCGGTATACTCGCCGAAGATCTGAAGCCTTGCAACCGAAGAAAGGAGCCACCCGGCCAGATGAAATCCAGAATCGCCCTCATCGGTTTTCGCGCCACGGGGAAGAGCCTTGTGGGCTCCCTGCTGGCTCAACATCTTGGCTGGGCTTTCGTGGATATGGATGACGAACTGGTTGCCTCCCTTGGGATGGGCATCGACAGATGGGTCGAGCTTCACGGGTGGGGGTCTTTCAGGCACGAAGAAAGCCGGCTCCTTTCCAGTCTGGCTGTCCGGGATCGGATCGTGGTGGCAACGGGAGGGGGGGTCATTTTGGACCCGGCCAACAGAGCCCTCCTTCGGGCCGCATTCCAGGTTGTCTGGCTTAGAGCCGACAGAGGGACCATCCTGTCAAGAATGCTGGGTGACGACCGCTCGGCGTCTTATCGCCCTCCGTTGACCGCGATGCCCCTCGAGAAGGAGATCGAAACGGTTCTGAACGAACGGCTTCCGCACTACGAGACAACGGCCGAACATGCGGTCGAGGTCGATGGCCTGGCGCCCGCTGATATCGTTTCGATCCTCCTGGGAATCTTGTGTACGGTTGACGATTCCAGCAATTGAGCTTAGAGGACTCTTAACCATCGCGCGCGATGTGCCGGGTGGTTCCTTGGGATACGCGCGCCTGACCGGGAGGTGGACAACTTCCGGAATGGCTTCCGGATGCTGCAGGAGCCTTGTCCGATATTTGTTTTGAATGACTGACGGACACGAGAGGGAGAGGGGATGGCAGTGAAGCAGGGCATTGTCGCCCTCATGGGCTCCGGGGAATTGACTTCCACGATGGTGGCCGTGCACAAGGATCTGTTGGCGGAAGTTCCGCACCCTCCGAACCCCGTCTTCCTGGATACCCCTGCCGGGTTCCAGCTGAATGCGGACCAGCTGGCTCAGAAGGCGGTGGAATACTTTCGCGATCATGTTCAGCACACCATGTCCGTTGCGTCCTACAAGAACAAGGATGAGCTTTCGCCCTATGATGCCGAGTTGGCCTTCCACGCTTTGAAGGAATCCCATTACCTGCTCATCGGTCCCGGCAGCCCCACCTATGCGGTGCGCCAGTGGAAAAACACGCCGATCCCCGATATCCTGGCCGCCCGAGTCAAGGCCGGGGGGTGCCTCGTGGCGGCCAGCGCCGCGGCTCTTACCGTGGGCTGCCGCACTCTGCCCGTCTACGAGATCTACAAAGTGGGAGAAGACATCCATTGGGCGGAAGGCATCGATGTACTTTCTCATTTTGGTCTGAATCTGGTGGTGATTCCTCACTGGAACAATGCGGAAGGGGGGACTCACGACACCCGCTTCTGCTACATGGGAGAGTCTCGCTTTCTGAGGTTGGAGTCACAGCTGCCTTCTGAGTGTACGATTCTGGGGCTGGATGAGCATACGGCCTGCCTGCTGGATTTTGCGAGGGATCGGGCGACCATCCGGGGAATCGGCCGCGTTACCGTCCGCCGCGGTGGAATCGAGATCAAGTACGGCAAGGGGGATGTTGTGCCCCTGGATGTGCTCAGGGGGGCCGAGTCGGCCGCACCCTGGAATGTCGGCAAGGAAACGGAGAAGCAGGCGAGGGGGGCGGAAGCCGAACCGGATCCCGGTGTGGATGGGGAGAGCGGTTTCTGGCAGGAGATCCATGAGCTCGAGTCTCTCTTTCGGCACGGAGTGGAATCGCGTACACCGAAAGACATGATCCGGGCTCTGCTTGAACTGGACCGATTGATCTGGCAGGCGGCGATGGACCGCGAAAGCGACGAGTTCGTTGCCCAGGCTCGCGAGATCTTTCGGGACATGGTGGTTTTCGTCGGGGTACAAATGAAATCTTGTCCCATGGACAGGCGGGCAACCGTGGGTCCTTTGGTCGACGAGCTTCTTGCTCTCAGGGAACGGTTCAGGGCACGGAGGAAATGGAAAGAGGCGGATGAGATCCGCGACAGCATCCAGCGCGCTGACATCATTGTGGAAGACACGGCAGAAGGGGTTCGCTGGAGGTTGACTGACGGTTGAGGAAATGGAGCTTGTCCCTCTCACTTGAAACTTTGATCGTGCTCATCTCCCGGGAGTTTTCCCGGATACCGCCGGTTTGCTGGATGGGAGTGAAGTGAGGCCATGCCGCATTGCTGCACACATCATGGGAGCGGGACTCCTTTTCAAGCGGGAGCCGAGGGATGGATGAATTCCGTCGAGAGCTGGGGGACTTATTCTGCTTTCCCGCTGTCCTTCGAATCCCTGTTCGCCCGCTGGTCTGCTTCCCGGAGCACGCTCGTCTGGAACAGCCCTTTTGTGCTTCCTCCCTGGCTTGTGAGCTGGTGGAGTGCTTTCGGGGCGGGTCATGATCTCCTGCTTTGGGAGATATGCGATGGCAATCGAGCTCTGGGTATCGCCCCCCTTCGGCTTGATGGTGAAACGGCCCGATTTATCGGCGACGAGGATGTGTGCGACTATCAGGACTTCATCGTCGAGTCTGGACAGGAACGTGTCTTCTTCGGGGCGCTGCTTCATCTCCTGCATCGACACGGAATCAGGAGACTGGATCTGAGTGCTGTCAGACCCGATTCCATCGTGATGCAGACTCTGCCTGCCGTAGCGGATGCCGTCGGGTGGAAGTCTTCCCGGGAGGACGGGGAGGTATCCTTCGAAATGGCATTGCCCGTGAGCTGGGAAGCATACCTGTCGGAATTGCCGGGCAAGGAGCGGCACGAAATCCATCGAAAATTCAGAAGATTGCAGCGGAGTTCGAGCTATTCCCTGGAAGTCCTCGAGGATCCTCGCGACGTGGAGTCTGCGATGGGTGAATTCCTGCATCTTTTCAGGTTGAGCCGGCCGGAAAAAAGGGAGTTTCTGACGGCAGCGCGGGAAACCTTTCTTCGGTCGGTCGTTCAGGCTCTGGCCGAGTACCGTCTGGCGCGGCTGTGTTTTCTGGAGGTCGATGGCGCCCGAGCGGCGTCGGCTTTGTGCTTCGACTACAATGATTCGGTTTACCTGTACAATAGCGGCCTGGATCCTGACTATCGTCACCTGAGTGTCGGGCTGCTGTGCAAGTTGTTGACGCTTCGCCGCAGCATTGAAGATGGAAGGAAGGTTTACGATTTTCTCAAAGGCGCCGAAACCTACAAACAACGCCTGGGCGCTCTGCCGGTGCCTTTGTGCCGCTGCCGGTTCTTCTTCGCGTGAGCAACGACCTGATCATCGTGAACCCTGGCTGGTCGGTTTTGCATTTGGATTCGTGCTCATCCGTTGATATGTGGTGCTGGATGCAGAAGGACCAATGAATCGTCGTATTCCAAACCGTATGCGTGTCGCCATGCTGAGCGTTCACTCGAGTCCCCTGGGAAGGCTGGGAAGCCGAGATACCGGAGGGATGAGCGTTTACGTTCGCTCGCTGGCCAGTGAGCTCGGACGGCGTGGGCATCGCATCGATATCTTCACGCGGCATCCCGAGGGGCGGAACGGACCTTCGGTGACCCATCTGGGGACGAACGTCCGCCTCGTTGAGCTCAGAGCGGGAGACAACGGCTACGCGCATCCCTCCGACCTGTATCCTCATCTCGACGGTTTCTTTCAGGCTCTGGAGCATTTTCGGGCAAAGGAGTCTCTTTGTTACGACCTCATTCACAGCCACTACTGGGTGTCGGGCAAGGTGGGTGATTGGGCTCAGAGGAGCTGGGATGTTCCGCATGCCATCATGTTCCATACGCTGGGCGCCGTAAAGAACAGCTTCATGCTGCAGGAGGAGGAACCTCCCTTGCGCGTGGAGACCGAAACCCGGCTCGTTCAGACCTGTCACGGGATCGTCGCCGCCACTGCCCGGGAGCAGATGGATCTGCAGCGGTTCTACGGGGCTGATCCTGAAAGGATCCGTGTGGTCCCATGCGGTGTGGATCTGGAGCTGTTCCGGCCTCTGGAAAAGGTGCATTCGCGTCGAAGCCTCGGATTCGATC
>CAYNCT010000181.1:0-4736 GCA_964396005.1 uncultured Verrucomicrobiota bacterium
GAGCGCGTTGGTGCCCGTGCTCCACCGCATCCTCTGCCTCGCGATCTGGATGCCCGCGCTCTACTCGTGGTCGCGGGTGACATTGCTCGGCGGGCCGAAGCGCGCGAGCCAGTTCGAGTAACTTTGAATGGCCGCCGGCCAGTTCTGTTCCCGCTCGAACGTTTGGGCGACCGCCAGCCGGACCTCCGGCAAGAGGACCGAATTGGTGAACCGGGCATCGAATTCCGCGAACAGCGCCCGCGCCGCTTCGGCGTTGCCGCGGCGGGTCCAGGCCTGGCCCACCAGCAGGGAGGCCCCCTCGGTCAGCGGCCCTTGCGGCTCCGTCGCTGCCAGCCGTTGGAGGGTCGCGGCGGCGCCGTCCAGATCGCCGATTTCCACGTTGGCGCGAGTGATCTGGTACCAGGCCTGGGCGAACAAGCTGTTGGTCAGCCCGGCCACCCCGGTGTAGTTGGTCGCCACCGCCCAGTAGTTCGAGGTGGCAGCCGGAAAATCCCGGAGCAGGAACTGGCTGTCGGCCAGCTTGAACCGGGCGACCGCCTGATCCGCGGAGCGGGGCAGCGCGGCCACGGCGGCGGCAAAGGCGGGGAGCGCGTTGGTGATCGAGTCATTACCTTCCTCCCAAAAAGTCCAGCCCCGGCCCAAATGCGCGCGGCCGATCCGGGCGCTCTGGGGCCAGTTGGTGATCACCCGCTCGAAATCCCCTCGCGCCTGCTGGAGCAAGCCGAGGCGCGCGGCCGCGACCTCCGCGTTCGTGGCGCCGGCCGCTGCCAGCGCCTGACTCTGGCGCAACCGCAGTTCGCCCGCCCAAAGGCGAATCGCATCCAGCGTTTCATCCCGCGGGTATTGCGTGGCGAAGGCGTCCAGCCGCTGGACGGCCCCGGCGAGGTCGCCCTGCCGCTCGCCTAGCGCCACCGCCCGCTGGAGGGAGAGGCGTCGCAGCGGGGCCGGGACCGCGGGCGCGAGATTGTTCTCGTAGGTCCGGATGGCCGCGTCCGCCTGCCCCAGGCGCTCGAGGGCGTCGCCCTGCAAGAGCACGGCCTCGGCCTTCATTTCGGTGGTGAGTTCAAGGGTGGCGTCGGCCACCAGGTTGGTGGCGCCCGCCAGGGCCTCGGCGAAGCGCTGCCGGGCAAAGTCCAACCGGGCCAGGATGAACCGTTGCTGCCAGGCCAGCGGCGGCGGCAGCGGCCACCCGGCCATGGGTTGCAGGGCCGCGGCGGCGCCATCCGGCTCGCCGCCACGGACCAGCAGGTCCGCCAGCAGCAACAGGCCCCGGGCGCCCCACTCGTCGCCCGGCCGCACTTTCACCGCCTGTTGAAAGGCGCCCTCCGGATCCCGCAGCAGCGCCACGGCCGCCGCGTTGTCACCGAGCTGCATCCGCGCAAACGCCGCCCGGTACAGGGCCTGGGTTCGGCGGCTCGAACTGGGATGCGCCGCGGCCATCGCGATGAAGGCGTCGGCCGCCGCCGCCTGCTCGCCCCGCTCGAGGCGAACCATCGCCCGCCAGAACGCGTACTCGTCCGCCAGCGACCCCGCGGCGGGCGCGCGCTCGTCCAGCAGGGCCAGGGCAGCGTCGTACTGCCTGAGGCGCAAGCGCGCCTGAGCCTGGAGCAGATACAGCTCGGGCAGGCGGGGCGAAGCGGTGTAGTTGGAGGCAAACGCCGCCGCCTCCCGATCCACAACCCCATAGAGCCCGTCCTGGAACATCTTGCCGACCGCCTCGTAAGCACGGTCCTCCTCCGGCGTGGCCGCGCGGGCCGCGGACAGGAAGATGAACGACAGGACGCCCGCCCAGGTTCGGAGTCGGCTTGGAAAGCCACGTTTCACGGTGCGTTGGACGACGCGGACGCTTCGGTCATTGCGGCAACCCCAGACGGCGGCGGAGATAGCGCCCGGTGTGACTGCCCGGCGTCGCGGCCACCTGCGCGGGGGTGCCTTCGGCCACCAGGCGCCCGCCTCCGGCTCCGCCCTCGGGACCCAGGTCCAGGGTCCAGTCCGCGCACTGGATCACCTCGAGGTTGTGCTCAATCACCACCAGGGTGTTCCCGGCGGCGCGGAGCTTGAACAACACGTCGAGCAGCTTGGCCACGTCATGAAAATGCAGGCCGGTCGTGGGTTCGTCGAGCAGGTAAAGCGTGTGGCCGAGGGACCGCTTGCTCAGTTCCGCCGCCAGTTTGAGGCGCTGCGCTTCCCCGCCACTGAGGGTGGTCGCCGCCTGCCCCAACCGCAGATACCCCAGGCCCACCTCCGCCAGGGTCAGACACGCTTCGTAGATGCCCGGCACCGCGCGGAAGAAGGTCACCGCCTCGTCCACGGTGAGGTCCAGCACATCGGCAATGTTGAGCCCCTTGAAGGTGATCTCGAGGGTTTCGCGGTTGTAACGCCGCCCGCGGCAGGCGTCGCAGGTGACATAGACCGGCGGCAGGAAGTTCATTTCGATCTTCAGCAGCCCGTCGCCCTGGCACTTCTCGCACCGACCGCCGCGCACGTTGAAGCTGAACCGGCCGGCCTCATAGCCCCGCACCTTCGCCGCGGGCAGCCGCGCGAACAGGTCGCGGATGTCGTTGAAGATGCCGGTGTAGGTGGCGGGGTTGCTGCGAGGGGTGCGCCCGATCGGCGACTGGTCAATGACCACCAGCTTGCCGAGGTGTTCGATGCCGTGCAGCGCCGTATGAGCGCCGGGCCGTTCGCTGGCGCCGTACAGCCGCCGCGCCAGCGCGCGCCGGAGGATGTCGTCCACCAGCGTGCTTTTGCCCGACCCGCTGACCCCCGTCACGCAGGTCAGCGCGCCGATCGGAATCCGGGCCGTGAGGTTCTGGAGGTTGTTCTCGCGGGCGCCCTCCACGGTCAGCCAACCGCGCGCGCCGATCTTCACCGGCGGCGTCTTGGGCGGCGCGATCGTCAACTCGCCCCGCAGGTAGCGACCGGTCAGCGACCGCGGGTGCGCCAGGATTTCCGGCACCGTGCCGGCGGCGACGATTTCCCCGCCATGCACCCCGGCCCCGGGGCCGAGATCCACCACGTAGTCGGCCCGGCGGATGGTTTCCTCGTCGTGCTCGACGACGATCACGGAGTTGCCGAGGTTGCGCAGGCCCTCCAACGTGGTCAGCAACTGCTCGTTGTCGCGCTGATGCAGCCCGATGCTCGGTTCATCGAGGATGTACAGCACGCCCACCAGCCCGGCGCCAATCTGCGTCGCCAGCCGGATGCGCTGGGCTTCGCCCCCGCTGAGCGTGCCGCTCTCCCGATCCAGCGTCAGATAGCCCAGGCCCACATTTTTCAGGAAGCCCAGCCGCGCGCGTATTTCCCGGATGATCTCGCCCGCCACCTTCTGCTGAAAATCGGTCAACGCGAGTCGCGCGAGAAACTCGTCCGCCTCCGTTACCGACAGCCGGCACAAATCCATGATCGAAAGCCCGGGAATCAGCGGCCGCCCGCCCGGCGCCGGGGCCGGGGCAGTCCCGCGGGCCGCGCCCGCCGGGAGGTGATCGGCGCCCAGGGTGACCGCCTGAATCTCGGGTTTGAGACGGCGACCGCCGCAGGCGTCGCACGGTTCGAGCGCCATAAACGCCTTGAGGCGGTTCCGCGTGAATTCGCTTTCGCTTTCCGTGTACAGGCGCTGGAGGTGCGGCAGCACGCCCTCGAAGGGGCGTTTGACCTGACTCTGCTTGCCGGCGCGCCAGAACGTGAACGCGATCTCCTCCGCGCCGGACCCGCGCAGCAGCACCTCCCGGAAGGCCGGCGGCAGATTCTTGAACGGCGTCTCCAGGCTGATCTGGTAGTGGGCGGCGAGACCGCGCAACAGCGCCTTGTAGTACACGATCATCCGCTTGCCGCCGCGCCGCCACGGCACCACCGCGCCCTGTTCGAGCGACTTGTCCTCATCCGGCACGACCAGCCCCGGATCAAACACGTATTTCTGGCCCAGCCCGTGGCACACCGGACAGGCGCCGAGGGGCGAATTGAAGGAAAAATGCCGGGGTGTCGGCGGCTCGTAACTGGCGCCGGTGGCCGGGCTGAACAGGCGCGTCGAAAGCGCGGTCTCGGTCCACCGCTCGGGTTCCCGGCGGGCGCTATCGGGCTCCTGGCTGAGCACCACCACCCGGCCCTCGCCCCACTTGAGGGCCGTCTCCACCGAGTCGCTCAACCGCGCGCGGATGCCCGGGTCCACGACCAGGCGGTCCACCACCGCTTCGATGGTATGCAACTGTTTCGGGTCCAGCTTGACCCGGAGATTGGCCGCCAGCTCCACCAACTGCCCGTCCACCCGCGCGCGAACAAACCCCTCGCGCCCCAGCCGCTCGATCACGTCGCGGAATTCGCCGCGCTGCCCGCGGACCACCGGCGCCAGCAGCATCACCCGCGTCCGCGCCGGCAACGCCAGCACCCGGTCCACAATCTCGGACGCCGTCTGCGCGGTGATCGGCTGGCCCGACACGGGGCAATGCGGCTGGCCCAGGTGGGCGTAGAGCAGGCGGAGGTAATCGTAAATCTCGGTGGTCGTGGCGATGAGCGACCGCGGATTCGCGGCGGCCGTGCGCTGTTCGATGGCGATCGCCGGGGACAGGCCCTCGATGAAATCCACGTCCGGCTTCTCCAGCAGGTCCAGAAACTGCCGCGCGTACGCCGACAGCGATTCCATGTACTTGCGCTGCCCCTCGGCAAAAAGCGTGTCGAAGGCCAGCGACGACTTGCCCGAGCCGCTGGGCCCGGTGATGACCACCAGCCGGTCCCGCGGA
>CAYNCT010000182.1:0-4627 GCA_964396005.1 uncultured Verrucomicrobiota bacterium
GCCTTTTCTGGTTTGCACTCGAGCTGCCAGCATTTGAACAATCGCCCATGCCGCGAGGGTGCCACATCGGGCTGCTGCTGTTTGCGTTCCTGCTCCTCTGGGGCGGAACTCGCGGGGCCACTGCGGCGCCCCCGGCGACGGCCACTTCACCGTTCATCATCCGAACCTGGGACACGGACGACGGCCTGCCGCAGAACACGGTCACCGCCATCGTCCAGACCCGCGACGGCTACCTGTGGCTGGGCACGCTTAACGGGCTGGTGCGGTTCGACGGAGCGCGGTTTGCGGTCTTCGACGAAAGCAACACGCCGCGGCTGCCCAGTTCGCGCATCGTGAGTTTGTTCGAGGATCCCGAGGGGACCCTGTGGATCGGCACCGAGACCGGCGGGGTGGCGTTTCTGCGAGAGGGCGAAATTGCCAGCACGGGACTCGGGCAGGGAGCTTCGGAGAGCCGGCTGGTGGCGGCGGCTGCGGATCCGACGGGCGCGGTCTGGCTGCACACCGCCGACGGTGCGGTTTGGCAGCGGCGGGGCGGGCGGTTCATCCCGCATCTTTTCGGGCACGATCGGCCCAGCACGCTGCGCGTGCTGGTGGCGACCGTGGAGGGCGAGTTGTGGATCGGCACCGACCACCGCCTGGCGCGGATCGGCGGCCCCGGCGGTGCCGCCTTTGAACTGCCCGTGGTGCGCGAGGCACCCGTGGGCCGGCTGGATTTCGTGGTGGCCCGTCGCCAGGGCGGTTTCTGGTGTCTGGCCGACGGACGGGTCCAGGTCTGGCAGGACGGGCGGAGCGTGCGGGATTTGGGCGGATATCCGTGGCCGGCGGGAACGCGGGTGACGGCAGCCGGCGAGGACCTTTCGGGCAACCTGGTCGTGGGCACCGCGAGCGGCGGGCTTCACTGGTTGGGTGCCGACGGCCGCGTCACCCGGCTGACCCCGCGCGAGGGCCTGTCCCACCACACCGTGATTTCGCTCTGTGTGGACCGCGAGGGCAACCTCTGGGCCGGCACCCAGGGCGGCGGGCTGAACCGCATCAAGCGCCAGGTGTTCGAGGTGCTCGAGGAAACCCGCGGGCAAACCGTGCTGACGGTGTGCGAGGACGCGGCGGGCGGCGTGTGGGTCGGAACGGACGGTGACGGCGTGCTGCACCGGCACCCGTTCGGCAGCGAGCGGTTTGGCGGCCCGGAGGGGTTGATCAATCCCCAGGTCCTCTCGTTGTGGGCCGAGGTCGTCGTTCCGGCGCGCGCCGGCTTGCTGGCGGAGTCGCTGGTGGAATGGGGGAGTTTCAACGCGCTGGCGACGAATGTCTGGGCCGGCACGCGGGCGAGCGGCCTGTTCGAGTTGCGGGGGCGCGCGTTCGGTCCGGCGGTGGGGGCGGAGGGTCTGCACGCCGTGGTGTCGGCGTTGTTTCGGGACCGGCAAGGTCGCCTGTGGTGCGGCACGCCCGGCGGCCTGGGGCTGCGAACGGAACCCGGCTGGCGGCTCTTCACGACGGCCGAGGGGTTAACCGCGAACGAAGTTCGCGCTCTCGCCGATGATGCGGCGGGCAACCTGTGGATTGGCACGGTGGGCGGAGGGCTCAACCGCTGGCGCGACGGCCACTTCACCGCGTTTCGCAAGACGGACGGCTTGCCCAGCGACGACGTGTCGTCGCTGCTGGTGGATGACGAAGGGATGCTGTGGGTGGGCACCTTCGGCAGCGGGCTGGCGCGTTACCGGAACGGGCGGTGGAGTCGGTTCACCAGCCGGGACGGTCTGCCGGGCAACAGCATCGGGGCGATGCTGGACGACGGCCAGGGATCGCTCTGGATCGGTTCGAACGCAGGTCTGGCGCGCGTCCCGCGGGCGGCGCTCGAGGCCTTTGCCGAAGGTCGCGCGCCGCGGGTGGCGTGCCGGGTGTATGATCGCGCCGACGGTCTGCCCACGCGGGAATTCCCGCTGGGGTCGCAACCGGCCGCGTGGCGGGGCGCGGAGGGGCGTCTGTGGTTTGCCTCGGTGCGCGGGCTGATCGCGGTGAACCCGGACCGGCTTCGGCCGAACCTCACGCCGCCCCCGGTGGTGATCGAGGAGGTTCGCGTGGACGGACAGGATCAGGGCACCAACGCCCTGCGGCGGGAGTTCCCGCAACCGCTGGTCATCCCGCCGGGGCGCGAGCGGTTGGAGATCCACTTCACCAGTCTCAACCTCGGCGCGCCCGACCGGGCGCGGTTCCGCTACCGCTTGACGCCGTACGAGCAAACCTGGGTCGAGGCGGGCGGGGAACGCGTGGCCCGGTATCCCCAATTGCCGCCGGGCCGGTATCGCTTCCAGGTCATCGCCAGCAATGAGGACGGCGTGTGGAACGACCTCGGCAGCACGCTGCTGGTTGAAGTGCTCACGCCGGTCTGGCGACAGCGGTGGTTTGCGCCGACCGTCGCCGTGGCGTTGCTGGCGCTGGTAGCCGTCGCGGTGCGGTACTTCTCGACGCAACGACTCCAGCGGCAGCTCCTGGAACTCAAGCGCGAGGAGGCGCTCGAGAAGGAACGCGGGCGAATTGCCCAGGATTTGCACGACCAGCTCGGGGCGAACCTCACGCAGGTGGCGATGCTCGGCGAGCTGGTCGAAGTGGACAAGGACCTGCCCGAGGAGGTGGCCGCGCACGCCCGGCAGATTACGCAAACCGCGCGGGAAACCACCCGCACGCTCGATGAGATCGTCTGGGCGGTGAATCCCTCCAACGACACCCTCGAGGGGCTGGTGACCTACCTTTGCAAACACGCCCAGGAATACCTGACCGTGGCCGGGGTGCGCTACCGGCTGGAGGCGCCCGCCGAACTCCCCGCAGTAAACATCCCTCCCGACGTTCGGCACAATGTCTTCCTTGCCGCCAAGGAGGCGGTGACCAACATCGTGCGCCACTCCGGCGCCTCCGCGGCTCGGCTCCGGGTCAAGCTCGCGCCCACCTCTTTCACCATCGAAATTGAGGACGACGGCAAGGGGCTGGGCGACCTGGACGAGAAAGCCGCGCGCAACCGCAACGGCCTGCGCGGCATGCGCAAGCGGATGGCCGAGATCGGAGGACAGTTCGAACTCGGGCCCGCGCCGCAGCGCGGCACGGTCATCCGCCTGACGGCGCCCCTCAAACCGCGCCCGCGGCCCGGTTGACGCTCGCCGCCGGTCGCGTACGGTTCGCCGTCAGGCAGACGGCCCCGAACCGACCCCGCCATGCCCATCAAGGTTGCCATTGTGGAGGACAGCGAAGCCGTGCGCGCCACGCTCTCGCGGGTGATCGCGCGGACCGACGGAATGCAGTGCGTGAGCGTGTACTCGAACGCTGAGGCCGCCCTCGAGGGCCTGCCGGCCGACGCGCCCGATGTGGTGTTGATGGACATCAACCTGCCCGGCATGAACGGGGTCGAATGCGTCCGCCGCTTGAAGCAGGTCGCGCCGGGGGTGCAGGTCATCATGCTGACCGTGTACGAGGACACGGACAACATCTTCGCCGCGCTGGCGGCCGGGGCGACCGGCTATCTGCTCAAACGCACCCCGCGCGACGAACTGGTCGCCGCGATTCGCGATGTGTTGCAGGGCGGCTCGCCCATGACGACGCACATTGCGCGCAAGGTGGTGCAGTCCTTTCAACGCACGGCGCCCGCGGCCCAGCCCACCGAGAACCTCACGGCACGGGAGCAGCAGGTGCTCGATTGCCTCGCCGAGGGGCTGATCTACAAGGAAATCGCGGAGAAACTGGGCGTCAGCTACGAAACCGTTCATACCTACATCCGCCGGATCTACGAAAAGTTGCAGGTTCGCACCCGGACCGAGGCGGTGGCGAAGTTCCTCCGGCGCTGAACCGGAGAACGGCAGGCGGAAGAGGGTTGGTCGGGAACGTTGTCGCCCGGGGAAGCCCCGCCCGCGTACGTCGCCCCGCGCCGCAGGACTCCATTAAAACGGGGTCCGACGTGACTCGGCGCTTGCTCCTGGCGCGGCCCTGGGCCGAAGCTTCGCGCATGAAATTGGCCTTCTCTACGGTGCTCGCGCCGGCCGCGGGGCGCCGCTGGATCGCGTTGCTGACAGGGGCGTTGATGGTGCTCCTGGCCCGCGCGACGGAAATTCCCCTGCCCGAGCATCCGCGCCCAGACTTCGAACGGGCGGACTGGCTGAACTTGAACGGCGTCTGGGCGTTTGACTTCGACCCGGACAACGCGGGCGAGGCGGGCCACTGGGAGACTGGCGCGAGACCCTTCGGTCGGACCATCACGGTGCCCTTTCCGTGGGGCTCGAAGTTGTCGGGCGTCACCAACGCGGCAGACATCGGCTGGTACGCGCGCAACCTCGTGGTGCCCGAGGCCTGGCGCGGGAAGCGGGTGTTCGTGGTGGTCGGGGCGAGCGATTGGTTGACCCGGGGCTGGCTCGATGGCCAGCCGCTGGGCGAGCATCGCGGCGGCTACACGCCCTTTGAGTTCGAGCTCACGCCAGCGGTCCGGTTCGGCGAGAGTCAGCGGCTGGTCCTGCGCGTGGACGACACCAAGCACGCCTTCAAGCTCGAGGGCAAACAGGGCTACGGCGAGGCCAAGGGGCTCTGGCAGACCGTCTATCTCGAGGCGCGTCCGGCGACGTTTCTGCGCTCGCTGCAGTTCACGCCGGAC
>CAYNCT010000183.1:0-4566 GCA_964396005.1 uncultured Verrucomicrobiota bacterium
CCCGGGCCGGGCGGCTTCGAGAACCACGGTCCAGTGAGTGGTCGTGAAGCGGCAATCGGCAGTGGTCGGGGTTGGAGACTTGGGCTCGAGCGGTTGGTCAGCCACAACGCCTTCAAGTTAGCACCCGGTCCCGGGCGGCGCGTGCGCGCGTGGGCGGGGGCGTTCGGCGCAGGCAGGTATTCGGCTTGCAGTCTGCCACCGACGGGCGGCCAAAACGCGGGCGTCGCCGGACGTTTCCGCGTCGGCGAGAAGGAAGGCGTCCAGCGGAGGCCAGTCGAGGCGCAGGCGCGTTGCCAGCGCGTCGCGGGGGCAGGCCGGATCCCCGCGAACGTACAGCACGTGGCTCCAGCGGGTGACGGGGAATTCGGCAGGCGCGCCCGGCATCGTTCGAGCATAGGCGGGGCAGGCGTCTGCGGCAAGCGAGGGCCGCGAGAGCGCAGACCGTCGCGGCAGCTTTGATTGGAACTCGCTCGGACGCCTCGCGGCGGGGCGGTTGACCGCCGCGGGTCACGGTTCGCGAGCCGGCGCCAGTCCGAGTTGGGAGGCCAGCTCTTCCACCTCCTGCCGTAACGTCGGATCAAGCGGGCTCGCTCGCAGGGCCGTCACCGCGCGGCGGGCCTCGTCCTTCTGGCCCTGGCCGGCGAGGGCGGCGGCCAGCGTGAGGCGCGCGGAGTAGAGATACGGGTCGAGTTGCAGGGCCTGCCGCGCCGCCGCTTCGGCCTCGCGGGGCCGATCGGGGGTGAACTGGAGGAGCGCGGCGGCGAGCAGCCCATGGCAGGCCGCGTGCGCGGGGTCCAGTTGAATGGCGCGTTCCACCAATCGGCGCACTTCGCGCCCCTCTCGGGCGACGAGCTCCGCCGAAACAGCCTGTCCCGCCAGGCGGTTCCAGCGCAGCGTCGCCGCCACAAGGTGGGCCTGGCAAGAGACACTCCCCAACTCCAGGGCGCGTTCGATCGCGGCGCGCGCTTCACCGGGGCGGCGGGTTTGATCAAACAACAGCCCGAGTTGCTCGTGAACCGCCGGATCCTCCGGCCGAGCGCGCCGGGCGTCGCGGAGCAGAACTTCCGCCCGGTCCTCGAGCCGCACCAGGCGCGCCAGGGTACCCAGCGCGAGGGCGGCCTCGGCCGCTGACAGCGTTTGCACGGTGCGCGCGGGGATGGTGGCGCCGTCAAAAGCCTCGCTCACCGCCGGGTAGGCGCGATTGCGGAAGAGGGTTTCGGCGCGGGCGCCGGCTTCCCGCGGCGAAAGACCGAAAGCCCGCCGGAAAGCCTCGGCGCGATTGGTCTGGATACCGGACTGGATGATGTAGTTGCGGATCGCGCTCCCCTGGAACCCGGTGGGCGTGATCGTCAGCGCGTGGGCGAGGTTCCACGCCGAAGCATAGAACCGGGGTACTTCGTTGCCGTGCTGGTACGCGGACGATTCCTGCTGCACCTCGATCAGATCGGCGGCCGGTAGCAGGCCGTCCGCGGCGAGCGTTTGAATCCGGCCTGCCTTGGGCCCGCCAATCACAAACTGCCGGTTGCCCACCTGAAACGTCGAGAAGACCTCGGCCAGCCCCTCGTTCATCCAGACGGGCACCCGCCGAAACAGCCGGCTGGTCAGCAGGTGCGTGTGCTCGTGGAACAGCACCTCCCGGGTGCGACCAAGGTTCGGCAGCAAGCGCACCACCAACGCGTGGCTGAAGCCGTCGGTGACGTGAAAGCCCCCAAGGTCCTTGGTCTTCGATTCGGACGGCGGGCGGAACTCCTCAAAGAGATCGCGGTCGGCCCAGGCGTACACGCTGACCTGGCTGCGTTGCTCGCGCGGCAGGCCGAGGAATCGCGAGACCGTCTGCCGAAAGACCTCCAGCTCGAGGGAAAGCTGGTTGGCGGTCGCGGTGGCCCCGTCGGTGATGAGCGCGAAATGCGGCGAACTGAGGCGGATCAGGTTGGTGGGCGTCGCGGCGGGGCAGGCGCACGTGAGCGCGGCGAGCACCGCGAGACCGAACAGCCAGCGGGCCCGGCCGGTGATGGCTAGGGCGATTATGCTCCGCATGGGGGAAACCGTCCGGGTCGCCGGCACGGGTCAGGAGTCCGCCCAGTCCGCGATTTCACCCCAGAGCGGTTCGAGGTCGGGATCCGCGAGGGCGAGCGCGCGGATGTCGTCACGTCCGCGCAGGCGGACGGCGTGCGCGAGCCAGGCGCGGGCCTCGTCCAGCTTGCCCAACTGGCAGCAGTAACACGCGAGGTTGTAGGGGATGACGCTTTCTTCCGGGAACTGAGCGGCGGCGGGCACCAGCGCCAGCAGGGCCTCTTCCGTGCGCCGCAGTTCGTGCAGCGCGTAGGAGCGATGCAGCCAGCCCGAGGGATCGGCCGGTTGCAGCCGCACGAGCAGGCGCCCGAATTCCAGCGCCTCCTGCCAGCGCTGGTTGGCGGCGCAGAGACGCCACAGCACTTCGAGCGTGTCTGGATGCATCCGGGCTGCCGGCGAAAGCTGCTGCAATTCGGCTGCCGCCTCGCGCGGGTTGTTGAGGTCCAACCACCCGCTCGCGGCCCGCAGATGATGGGAATCGGGCGGCTCCAGCGGCTTCACGAACTCAAGAATGCCCGCGAACTCGGGTCTCGCCAGCGCAAGTTGCTCGGGGCGGCAACGTCCAGTCCGGGGCCGGCGCCGGCGGCGAATGGGGCCGGGGAGAAGTTCCCTGGGGTCGCCGTAGAATGCGACGGTTCCGGCCCCGCGGGGCGGCGAACTCCCGGGGCGCTGTCGGTTTCGCGTTGGCGCCCGGGCGCGGGGTTAGCCGCTACTTCACCAACTGCGGCCGCAGGCGACGGCGATGGAGACGGACCAGGGCTAGGCCGCCTAGGGTCAACGCGGCGAACAGCGAGTGCGTTGCGGGCTCCGGGACGATGGTTCCCGCCACGGTGAAATCGTCGAGGGTGCTGGTGAGTGAAGAGGTTGCATTGCCCGTGCCGCGAACATCTTCCAAGAAGGTCTGCTAGATGAATCCGCCGACGTGGGTTCCCGCAGGCAGACCGACGTCGAAGTAATCCAGGTACCCGTTCCCGCCCGTCCCGGTCAGGTTCTCCAGCGGCCCGTTGGCGCCCGCAGACGTTGCTGAGGTGCCGACCCCGCTCAACGTTCCCTTGCTGTCCACCAGAAACCATCCCGCACTCGGACTGCCGTTGACCGTGGTGTGACCCAGGTAGGGCGAAACGCTCGGCATCGTGGAAAACGGAGAACCGTCCGGCTGCAGGAATCCCAACAGCGACACTTCCCAGGTGATTCCAGCGGTGTTGAGGCTGCGAAAGTCCACGCGCAGATCGCTGACGGTTACGTGACTGGCAAACAGGAAAGTCACGGCATTCACAATCCGCGTGCCGGGATTGTTGCCGGTGGGGAAGCCGGCCCCCGATCCCTGGGTGTAGGCATGTGCAAACTGAAACTCGTCACTGGCCGCGTTGTAGTTCAGCGAGGCGGTAGTGGTGCCGCTGGGCACCCCGGAAGGCGCCGTTCGGGTGTAGGTCAGGATCAGGTCGGCAAGATCCCCGTTGTCCGCGGTGAGAATGGCGCCGGTCACGTCGTTCCAGATGTTGTAGGAGTAGGTGCCGGTGGGCACCGCACCTCCGATGCCGAACGCATAGGAGCCCAGGATGTTGCCCAACGGAATTGTGGCGCCGTGGGCGGAGGTCAAAACAATCCCCAGAACAGCTGCCGGACCGAGCCGTCGCACAGTTGCTTTGAGCATAGTGATGGAACGGGTTGAAGAGCAGCGGCAGGATGCACCCCGGCCGGCGCGTAATTCAATCCATTTCTACCACTCATCCACGAGGCGGCACCGGTCGCAACGGGAACCGCTAGGTGCCGCAGCGACAGCGTCGAGATTGCGCCACTCTCCCAGCGCCTGCTAACCTGCCACTCACCGCGAGGCATGAACAAACCACCGTTGTCCGTCTGCATGGTATCCGGAGCCGAGGCGCGACGCATCGGACGCGCGCTGGCGAGCGTCGCGAGTTGGGCTTCGGAAATCGTGGTGGTGCTCAATGCCGACGTGACGGATGGCACCGACGCGATCGTCACGGCGCATGGCGGGCGGGTCTATCGCGAACCGTGGCGGGGCTTCATCGCGCAGAAGAACGCGGCCGCCGCCAAATGCTCGCAGCCGTGGGTACTAAATCTCGATGCGGATGAGGAAGTGTCGCCGGCGCTGCGCGACGAGATCCTTCGACTGTTGAACGGGCCGGTTCCGCGGTGCGCCGCCTACGAGTTTCCCCGTTGCACCTGCTATTGCGGTCGGTGGATTCGCCACGGGGACTGGTACCCCGATCGGGTGCGTCGGCTGTGGCGAAGGGACCGGGCGCGGTGGGCAGGGGAAGAACCGCACGCCCAACTGGCGGTCAACGGGCCACTGGGCCGCCTGCGATCCGATCTGTGGCACTACAGTTTCGAGAGCATCGAGCATCACGTGTCGAAGGTGGTTTCCTACCAGCGGGAAGCCGTCCGGCGGCGCCTCGCCTCCGGCCGCCCGGGCCGTGTGATCGAGCTGGTGCTTCGGCCCGGCTGGCGGTTCCTGCGGGGCTACCTGTT
>CAYNCT010000184.1:0-4322 GCA_964396005.1 uncultured Verrucomicrobiota bacterium
CCGCCAGCCCGTCAACTTCTCAACCGCCATCCCAATGAACGTTCGCGCCGCCGGCTACACTGGACGCGCTGGCGGCGAAGGTGGAGGAGTTGAAGCGGCTGCAAACCGAGACGGACGCCGCGCTGGCCGCCTTCACCCCCGCCCTTCTGGCCAAGGCCTTCCGAGGTGAATTGTGAAACCGCGCTCGCCATTTCCAGAATCCCAACGGGATTCCGTCCTCCAGCCCGGGGTTGCCGAGCCTGCGAGGCTACCCTGGCTTGCCGGTGTTTTGAATTTACCCAACCCCAACGGGGTTGTGTCCTTCTGCCGTTCGCGCCCCGCCGCAACCCTGTTGGGGTTGAGGGGAATCTTGTCTCGTTCACCCAGGGTAACTCGTTCCTCGCAACCCTGGGCTGGTGGCCATTGCCCCGTTGGGGCAAACACATTTGCCCGCCGCCCTGCCCCCTCCCCAACGCCGCTTCGTGTCCCGCCTCAACGCGCCGGCGGCGAAGGTTGGGGAGAGGGTGGACGGGTTGACTTGGCTGCAGGGTGAGACCAGGCGGCCGGCAAGCCGCGCGGCGATGGATCGCCCGCCGTCCGCGTCGGCCCGCGCTTGCGAGCAGGTATTCGGGCGCGAGGCGACAAGCTGGCCGGCGCCATGAACCGCCGCGGTGCGGTGCGGCGGGAGGCGCGCCTCAGCTCGCGCGTTGCGCCCGCCAGCCCGCCTCGATTTCCTCGAGGCCCCGGCCCTTGGTTTCGGGCACCCGGCCGAACACAAACACCAGCGCGACCAGGCTGAACGCGGTGTAGAGCCAGAACGTTCGGGCCGGGCCGACGTCGCGGCTGTCGTTCAACATCGGGAAGGTCTGCGCGACGAGGTAGCACGACGTCCAGATCACGAACGTGGCCACCGCCATGGCGCGGCCGCGAAACTTGGTCGGGAAGATTTCCGAACAGAGAATCCACGGGATCGGCCCCAGCGCCAGGGCGAACGCCGCAATGAAGCCGAGGATCCCGAGCAGCAGAGGCGCGCCCTGGTGGCCGGCGTGAAACATCCAGCCCACCAACGCCAGCGCCACCACCTGGACGCTCAAGCCCGCCAGCAGCAGGGGGCGCCGCCCGGCGCGGTCCACCAGCGCCATCGCGACGAACGTGAATACCACGTTCACCAGCCCGATGACGGCGGATGCCGTGAACGCGTCCCGCATTCCGGCGCCGGCGGTTGTCAGGATCTTGGTCGAGTAGTACATGATGGCGTTGATGCCGCTGAACTGGGAGAAGGCCATCAACAGCGTCGCGATGAGCAACGGCCGCCGGTAGGCGGGCGAAAACAGCTCGGTGAACCGGCCCTCTTCATGGCTCAGGGCCTCGCGGATCGCCGCCGCCTCGCGCGCGGCGTGATCGGTTCCGCCAACCGCGGTGAGGATGCGCCGGGCGTCGGCTTCACGGCCGGCTGTGAGCAGCCAGCGCGGGCTTTCCGGCGCGAAGAACAGGAGCGCCAGCAGGGCCAGCGCCGGCGCGACCTCCGCCCCGAGCATCCAGCGCCAGCCGGTGGTGGTGTTCCACGCCTCGTCGCCCAGCGCCTGAATACGCGCGTTCACGAAGAGGGTGAGGAAGATTCCCAGCACAATGCCGAGCTGAAACAGGGAGCCGAGCCGGCCGCGCCATTCCTTGGGCGCGATTTCGGCGACATAGACCGGGCAGACCATGGAAGAGGCGCCGATGCCCAGCCCCCCGATGAAGCGCGCGACGAGGAACTCGCCGAAGGTTCGGGGCACCGCGGAGAGGACGGCCGAGACGGCGTAGAGCACCGCGCAGAGGAAAAGGACGTGGCGGCGGCCAATCCGGTCGCTCAGGAAGCCGGCTGCCAGCGCGCCGGGGATACAGCCGAGGATGGCGCTGGCCCCGGCGAAACCTTCTTGCGCCGAGTTCAGGCCGAAATGCAGGCGGAAGTATTGATTGGCGCCGTTGATGACCGCGGTGTCGTAGCCGAACAGGAAACCGCCCACGGCAGCGACCGCCATGACCAGCAGGAGCGCGCGGAGGTTGAAGGCAGCGGGACGCATGACGCGCCGGACACTGGACCAATCCGCCGCCGGGGTCCAGTGTGGCCCGAATCGGCGCGCCGAACGGGCTGCGTCAGCGAACGGCGGCTGTTGCGGCCGGCCGGGCCGGGCTGGCGGGCGCGGCGCCCAGTTCGGCGAGCCAGGCGTCGGCCTGCGCGCGGGCGGCGTCCATCTTCGGGTAACGGATCTCGCGGTAGCCGGTGGCTTGCGCGGGCAACTGCAGCACCTGGGTGAACAGGGCGTACCGGCGGGCATCGCCGACGGTTTCGGCCATGCGCGGGAGGAGGCTGATGTACCAGTCGCGGAATTCCTTCTCCTGCCGGTGCCAGTCGGGCAGGACCCGGCGGAGCCATTTCATCCGTTTGACGAGGTTCAACATCCAGTCACGCGTGCGCAGGTCCCACGCGAAGTCGCGGCCCCAGAGGTTAAACTGCGGGCGGTTGAGGTGACGGTATTCCAGGCGGTCGCCGCGCGCCGGGTCCACTCCGTAGCGGGCGCGGTCGCGCCGGTGCTTTTCCTCGCTGGTTAGTTGGTGGGCCACGAACACCTCGTCCTTGATGGCCATGACGCGGTGGAGGTTCCAGATGACGGCCCGGGTGGCCGCGAAGCCGTGCTCGGCCGAGTCCTGGGAATGCACCTGTTTGACCAGTTCGACATACCGGCGCGCGTAGTCGAGGTCTTCGAACTGGATGAGGTCGTACACGCGCAGCGCGAAGTCGCGGAGGCTTTCGGAGTCCACCTGCAAGTGCTCGGTGGCGCGTTCGACCATCTGGCGGTAGGCAGTGGCGAGGGCGGGACCGCGGCGACCGGCCCGGCTGAGAATGTCCGTCTTGTCGGCCACCACCTCGGAGTAGGTTTGGGGCTCGCGGAACAGGCCGGCCGCGCGGGCGACCGCAGCCGGATCGTGCGCGACCAGCCGGCCGAGGTGAAAGGCCTTGAGGTTCTCTTCGGCCGCCTTGCCGAGACTGCTGCGGATGGCCCATTCCAGGCTCGCCAGGCTGAGCGGAATCAGGCCGTGCTGGAAGGCGACGCCCAACATCGCGATGTTGGCGTAAAGTTGAGTGCCGAAGAACCGCTCGCTCAGGTCCGAGATGTCGCAGGCGTGAAAAGCTTCTTCGCGGGTCAACCGGCGCAGGTCGGCCTCGAGTTGCGCGACGTTGAAGTCGTCCTTCCCCAGCAAGGTGAGGATGGTCGGGGTTTTGTGGGTGTTGACCACGACGGCGGTGCGCTGCCGGCTGCCGACCCGCTGGTTGGTGCCGGGGTCCAGCGCCCGGGCCGCCTCGAGGATGTCCACACCGAGGATAAGGTCCGCCTTGCCATACGGAATCAGGTTCGAGGTGTAGGGGGCTCCGGAGCGCGAGTAGGTGATCATCGAATAGACGCCCCCGTTGCGGATGGCCAGGCCCTTCTTATCGCAAAACTGAACCCGGTAGCCTTCGCGATGACCCGCCAGGACCAGGATCGCGGTGGCGGTGCCGATGCCCATGCCGCCCACGCCGGCCAGATAGCCGTGCCACACGGCGCGCGCCGGCGGGGGAGGAGGCTCCGGCAGCCGGCCCGGATCGAGGCGGTCAATCAGCGCCGGCGGTTTCTGGCGGCGGGTGACGATGACTTCCTCAAACGAAGGGCATGCCTTAACCCGCGGGCCGTCGTTGTCAGTCGAGACGAGGAACCGGGTGCAGGCGCCGTCCGAAACGCACCAGGAAAGATCAATCTGGACCTTCTGTCCAAAGGGCGTTGGGACGAGCGTCAGGCCGGGGCAACCCGTCGCTTTGGTGCATTCCAGGCAGTTCTCGCAAACCTCCTCGGTGATGTTGATGTACCGTTTGCGGGCGACGAAGCCCTTGTCCCGCAACTCGCGCCGTTCCTCCCGAGCCGCCCGCCGATGGAAGGTGATGCCGCACTCCTTGTCCGCGACGACCACTTTGACGCCGTCCTGGAGGATGGCCTTCTCGAGCAACTGGCGGTAGGTCTCGCGCTCGGCCGGGTTCACGCGCACCACCGTCGCGCCGGAATGCGCCTGGTCGGTGATGCCGGCGATCACGGCGTCAATGTTCTGCGCGAACGTGGTCTCGCCGGTCAGGCTTTCGCTCAGGCCGGGCGTGGGCTGATGCCCGGTCATCGCGGTGGTCTTGTTGTCGAGGATGATGTAGGTGATGTCCTGGCCGTTCTTGAGCGAGTTCGAGATGGCAATCTGGCCGCTGTGGAAAAAGGTCGAGTCTCCCATGAACACGACCTGCTTGTTGCGGATGAACGGGTCAATGCCCGCCCCGGTGC
>CAYNCT010000185.1:0-4318 GCA_964396005.1 uncultured Verrucomicrobiota bacterium
GAAAAACCACCGCCAGCGGCAGCACCACCGTGCCGATGACTTCCATGTGGACGAGCGGATTCAGCGAGACGCGGCCGAGGTTGTAGGCCGTGTCGTCGCCGCGCTTCCACGCCACCCAGGCGTGGGCGAACTCGTGGAAGGTCAGCAGAATCAGCAGGCAGACGTAACTCAGGAGTCCGTCGGCCAGGGCGTTCACGCTCATGCGGGCGACACAGTACCACACGCGGCCCGGGTGCCAAGGTGGGCCGGCCACCGACGCTCGGGCCGCAGGCGTTACCCGCTCGGGACCATCCTCTCCCGGTCGGCGGTCATCTTCACGCCGTGGCCGGACCAGACCTCACGGCCGGGCCGCCGCGCTCGTTGCTCCCCGCAGACTGCCCCACGCAAACGCCGCGGCCACCAGTGCGAGCGCCCCACCCACCAGAAACGGGCCGTGGAGAGAACCCGCCCACAGCGCGGTAGCCACGATCGGGCCGAAAATCCGCGCCAGCGTGCCTGCGCTTTGCATCAGGCCCATCACCGTGCCTTGATCCGCGGCCGGGGTGTAAATGGACACCAGGCCCATCGTGGGCGCGCGGTTCACCCCGGACCCCACCGAGAACAGCCCGAGCGCCAGCAACAGCACGCCCAGCCCTTGTGCCTGGGGAATCAATGCAATGCTCAGGGCCACCACCACGAGACTCGACCAAATCAGCCGCGCCTCGCCGAAACGCTTGACCAGTCGCCCGATCAAGCCGCCCTGGACAAGCGCGGACATCAACCCGCAGTACGCGAACAGGTAGCCCACCTGCCGCTCGTCGAACCGCAGCGACTGCGTCCGGATCTCGGCTGGAAAAGCCCGCTCCAAAACCTGCCGATTCGCCAGCGCCAGCGCATCCCGGCCGGTCGCCGTCACGCTGGCGTCCAGCGGCCCCGCTTTGATCAGGCGATTGAACTCCGCGAACAGCGCGCGCCGCAGCGCCTCCGCCGGGACGGACTCTGCCCTCGCGGCCAGCTCACGAAAGGCCGGCGACCAGCGCGCTCGCACCGTTGTTGCCACCGAATCGGACTCCGCCGCCAGCCGGTTCACCAACGCGTGCGGCGACCGAAAATCGTCGGGATGGAATCCCGGCGAACCGAGAAACAGCGGCAGAGTGCTCTCGAAACAGGCGAAGGTGAACGTGGACAGGAAATAGATGCCGACCAACAGGCCCACCTTGGGCCGCGCCACCAGGTGCGTCCACTGCGTCACCGGCGGGCGGGCAGCCGCCGTCGCCGATTGCGGGCCCCGGCTCTCGGCCAGGACGAAGCAGGCAAATAAGAAGTTGGCCAGGCACAACCCGGCCGCCACCCAACCCGGACCCGCCAGCCCAAACCCGGACGCACTGAACGCCCCGAGCGCCGGGCCCAAGATGAACCCCAGCCCGAACGACATGCCGATCAAACCCATGCCCCTGGACCGCTGTTCCGGCGGGGTGATGTCCGCGATGTACGCCGAGGCCACCGAGATGTTCGCACCGCACGCCCCGGCAAACACCCGCGACAGAACGATTAGCCCCAGCGCCGTGCTGGCGGGCAGCTCCGCCGACGAGGCCATTGCAAACAGCGCGTAAGAGACTGCCGAGCCCGCCGTGCTCACCAACAGGACCGGCCGCCGGCCAATCCGATCCGATAACCGGCCCCAGAACGGCGACAGGAACAACTGCATCACCGAAAACGACGCGATGATCACGCCGATCATCACTCCCTCGGCCCCGAAGCGCTCGCTGTACCGGGGCAACAGCGGCAGCACAATTCCGAAGCCGATCAGGTCAGTGAAGACCGTCAGAAAAATGACCAGCAACGATGGTTTCTTCACGGGTTTGGTTCGGGCCGGTTGCCGGCCGGCCACGAACGGTAGCCGCCGCCGCGCGAATGTCACGCCACGCGGAGGGGTCAGTCCTTACTATTGACACTCTCCGGCGGCCTTCCGAATTTGAGATGGCTCGCCACGCCGCGACCCTGCGAGCCGCGGCCGCCCTCCCGGGAATGACGCGATGGCGACACCACCGCGCGACAACCCTTTTGCGCCCCGGCCGCGACTCCCGTACCCTTCGCGCCCGTGACCAAACCGGTTCCAACCAGCCGTCCCCGGCGCGTCGGCCTCATCTCCCTGGGCTGCGCCAAGAACCTTGTGGACGCCGAAATTATGCTCGGCTCGCTCCTCCGCGAAGGGGTCGAAGTGGTGAACGATCCGGCCCAGGCGGACGCCCTGATCGTCAACACCTGCTCGTTCATTGACGCCGCGCAAGAGGAGAGCGTGGACACCATCCTCGAGTCCGCCGCCGTGCGCGATGCCCGTCACCGCGGACAGGCCCTGATCGTGTCGGGCTGCCTGCCCCAACGGTTCCGCGAGGAGTTGCCCCGCTTGTTGCCCGAGGTGGATGCCTTCATGGGCGTTGACCAGGTCGCCGAAGTCGGGCGCATCGTGGAAGACGCCATCGCCCACCGCGCCGCGAAGGTTCCGGGCGCGTCCGATCCCAAGACCCGGGCGCACCGTGTCAAAGCCGGGCTGGCCCGGCTGGACCGCCAGCAACCCGCGAGTCCCGCCCGGGCCGGCGATTCCCTCCGCGGCAGCGAAACGTTCGGCCGGACAAGAACTCTCGTCGCCCCGGCCGGCCCGGTCTTCGAGGTGCATCGGCGACCAGAGTTCATTCCGAACTGGGAAACGCCGCGGTACCGGCTGTCCCCGCGGCACTTCGCCTACGTGAAAATTGCCGAGGGCTGCAATCATCCGTGCAGTTTCTGCATCATCCCGCGAATGCGCGGCAGCCATCGCAGCCGGGCGCAGGCCGACATTGTCGAGGAGGCCCGGCGGTTGCTAGCCGACGGCGTGCGCGAACTGAATCTAATCTCGCAAGACACCACCTACTACGGCCTCGACCTGCGCGCCGATCACCGGCCCGCCATCGCGTCGCCGGAACGCTTCACCGCCGCCACCCGGGCCCTGCCGGCCAACGCCACGACCCTCAGCACCCTCCTGCGCGAGCTCGACGCCCTGCCCGGCGACTTCTGGATCCGCCTCCTCTACACCCATCCCGCCCACTGGACCGATGAGCTGATCCGCACCTTCGCCGCGTGCCGCAAAGTGGTCCGCTACGTGGACATGCCCCTGCAACACATTCACGACGCCATGCTCGAACGGATGCGTCGCGAGACCAGCGGCCGGTATATCCGCGACCTCATCGCGCGCCTGCGCGCCGGCATTCCCGGCCTCACCCTCCGCACCACTTTCATCGTCGGTTTCCCGGGAGAGACCGAGGCGTACTTTGCGGCGCTCCTGGCGTTCATCCGCGAGACCCAATTCGAGCGCCTGGGCGTCTTCACCTATTCGCAAGAAGACGGCACCGTCGCCGGCCGCATGGGGAACCAGGTCCCCGACCCGGAACGCCGCCGGCGTCGGGATCTGGCCATGGCCGCGCAACACGCCGTCGCCCGTGAGGTCAGCGCCCGCTGCGTGGGCCAGTCGCTCCGGGTCTTGGTTGAGGGCACGGCCAACCGCCGCCAACTGGACGAGGCGCGCGTCTTCTCTTGGGAGCACGGCCTCATCCGGGAGTCCGCCGCCCGCCCCGGGCGCCCGCCCCGGGGCGCCTGGATGGTTGCGCGCAGCGAGGCCGACGCGCCGGACATTGACGGGCGGGTGTATGTGCGCGGCCGCTTGCCTGCCGGCGAGTTCGCCCACGTCCGAATCATCGGCCACACCGACTACGACCTGATTGCCGAACCGGTCTGAGCCGAGTCTGCCCCCAGCCCTCAAGCTCCTCCACCGCTGCCCGTGCCCGAGAACGCCAGCGCGCAACGACTTCCCTGCGGCTGCCCTGACGCCGCCTTCACGCACTGAAGTCCGCGCTCCGCTCGGTAGGGCGCCGCTGCGCCGGCGCCCCTCACCCGGCCGGGACGCAGCCCGGCGCTACCATGCCCACGCGGCCTGGACATAGCGCGGCGCTACCGCAGGCAAAGCATCTGGCGTTGAGTGGACGGAAGTCCGCGCTCCGCTCGGTAGGGCGCCGCTGCGGCGGCGCCGCTCAACCGGCCGGGACGCCGCCCGGCCCTGCCATGCTCACACGGCCCAAACATAGCGCGGCGCTACCGCCCTCCGGCTGCGCCGCCGCGCGGTCCGGCCGAATAGCGACGAACCGCGTCACTCGGCCCGAGCGGGGCGCCTCGCAAGGATTCGTTTGATGCACGGCGCGGATTCCGCTCAAGCTACTTCATGCATTTTGAATCCACGCGCGGCGAGTTCCTCATCACAGGGCAAGTGTCATCAGCAGTTGGTCAGGCGAGTGAGTGAAAAACGAGA
>CAYNCT010000186.1:0-4216 GCA_964396005.1 uncultured Verrucomicrobiota bacterium
GCAAGATGGCCTGGATCACGCCCGCGCCGGCGGAGTTGCTCGGCCGGACGGCCGCATACCCGTTGTCGCTGATGCGGCCGCCGTCCCACGTGATCATGGTGACGCTGCCGCCGCTGGTGTTGAGAATCACCCCATGCTCGCCGTTGTCGGTGACCTGCACGCCGGTGAGGGTGGGATGGATCGTGCTGCCGCCGGGACTGCTGACGTAGAGTCCCGTCCGTTTGTTGTGATGGATGCGGCAGTTGCGCACCTGGGCATCACCGGTGTCGATCTGGAGCCCGCCGTTGCCGTAGTTGCCGTCGTCCGCATGGCTGATGTCGCAGCGGTCGAGACGCAGGGTGCTGCCGTGTTTTGCCCACAGCCCCAACCAGTGCTGATTGGGGTTTCCGGCCGCTGCGAGCTGTGAGGTGAACGTGATGGGCTGCGTGACCGTGCCCTCGGCGGTCAGGCTGCCGCCGCTGGCCACGGCGATGCCGAACGCAGGACGGAAATCAAGCTGCACGCCCGGCGCCACCGTCAGCGTGCGGCCGCTCGGCACCGAAAGCTGGCAGACCGAATAGCCGCAATCGAAGCCGAAGTTCGCGCCGGCCAACGCGACATCCTGCGCCATGTCGCCGGTGAAACTGCCGATGGTGACTTCGTTGCGGTCGTTGCCGCTGAACGCAAGGTTGCCGTAGGTGGGCTGCATGTTGATGTCGGCCTGGTAGATGGCATAGCCCCGGCTGTCGGCGGCATGGTGGTTGGTGACGACGAGGTCCTGGACCCGGGGAGTGATGCCCGCGCCCTCCAGGTAGACCCCTTTCTGCAAGCCCGCGATGACCGTGCCGTAGCGCAACTGCACGGCCGCCTGCTTGACATCGATCTGGCTGCGGCCATAACCGAGCGTCGCGTTGAACACGCCCGAACCGCCGTAACCGACCCAGAACCGCTCCAGGCGACCGGCGCCGCCCGGCCGGAAGGCGATGCCGTACCAGTCACCCGCCGAGCCGCTGCTGGCCCCGTTGCCGTTGGTGTCACCGCCGTGGGCGTCATCGGCATAACTGGTGAAAATGACCGGCTGTGCGGCCGTGCCGATGGCATTGAGGGTACCCTCCACGATCACGGCCGCGCTGCCCATCGCTGACCCGTAGCCGGGCGCGGTCCCCCAGAACTTCACGATCACCCCTGGCTGAATCGTCAGGGTCACGCCGCTGGCGATGGTCAAGTTGCAGTTTTGGACGACGTAGATATTGCCCGTCGTCCAGGTCGTGTTGGCGACGATCGGATCACAGGCGGGGATGACGGCGCCGGGCTGATCGGCGGACGCGTCCGTAGTGCGCATGGACCAGGCCACACCGGCCCCCAACAGGGTGAGCAGCCCGGCGCACAGAGCGATGGCGAAGAGACGTCGGAAGCGGATCGCGGTCATGGGAACGGCCTCCTGTGCACCACATTGTGCCGTCTGCAATACAAGATGTGCAGACACTCGGTGACTTCTGGCGCCCTGCCATCTGACGCATCTCTGACACTGCGCGGCCACACCGGTGGATTGCGCCGTCTTCCGGAGTGACAGCGTTGTAGCCATGAGGAGGCTTCAGCTTAGGCGTGGCCGTCGCTCCGCCGGGCGCCGACAGAAGCGGCGACCGGCGTTGAGGCGCCTGCGAGCTTCGCCTAGCGGGGCGGCATGGCTTCGACCTCAGCCTCCGACGGGCCAGCGCTGGCTGTTGGGATCGCGAGCGCGGCCGCTCCGATGGCGGCGAGCACGAGGATCCAGATGCGAAGGCCAAGAGGACGACGCGTTGCGACAGCCATGAGCGCCTCCCGGTATGGCGGAGAAGAAACCAGTCTGCCCCATCGTACCATGAACGCGCGGCGGCGTCAAGAAACTTTGGTGAAATCCGGCTTTTTTCGCCCGGTCAGCCGGTCTCCAACACGACGACGCTGGCGAGCGCATCCGGCGCTGCGGCCGGCCCGTGGACGGTTAGCTCCGCACCGGTCTGCGTCACGCGCAGCGGCGCGCGCGCCGGATCGCTCAGCAGCCACGCGGCCGTCACGGGTGCGTCAAGTGCGGGGAGCCGGATCGCGCCGCCGGCCGGCCAGTCGAAGATGTGAGCGTAGACCTTGCCCGGCCTCTGCGTGGTGCGGAGCCAAGCCAGCCCCTGGATCGGCCCGCGCCGGGTATCGTAGATCGCCTCGCCGTTGACCGCGAGCCACGCGCCCATCGCCTCCAGCCGCTCGACGCTCGGCTGCGGGATAATGCCCTCGGCCGTCGGCCCGACGTTCAGCAGGTAGTTGCCGCCCTTGCTGGCAATGTCCACGAGCTTCCGCACCAGGTCGGCCGGCGACTTCCAGTTGTGGTCGTCCTTCTTGAAGCCCCACGTGTCGTTGATCGTGGCCGGGGTCTCCCAGTCGGCGTCCACCGCCAGGGCCGGGATCTTGTTGTCGCCCGCCGAAGCGTAGTCGCCCAGCGCGTTCCCCACCCGGCCGCACACCAGGCAGTCGGGCTGGAGCCGGTGCACGAGATCGAGGAGCGATCGGCTCTGAGCCTCGCTGATCCCCTTCGGCGTATCGAACCAGATCAGGCAGATCGGGCCGTAGTTCGTCAAGAGCTCCGTCACCTGCGGCATCACATAGCGCTCGATGTATCCGGCGAAGTCCTTCTTCGACTCGTCGTAGTCCCAGTCGTTGCCGTCGCCGTCGGGGTGATGCCAGTCCTGCGTCTGAGAGTAGTAGAACCCGAGCTTGATTCCCTGCCGGCCGCACTCGGCCGCCAGCTCGGTCAGGACATCGCGTCCGAAAGGCGTGGCGTCGACGATGTTGTAGGTCGTCAGCGCCGACTTGAACAGGCAGAAGCCATCGTGGTGCTTGGAGGTGATCACGAGGTATTTCTGCCCGGCGCGCTTGGCCAGCCCCACCCATTCGGCCGCGTCGAAGCGCACCGGGTTGAACTGCGCCGCCAGCGGCTCATACTCGGACACCGGAATGCGCGCCCGATGCATGATCCATTCGCCGATGCCCGGGATCGCCTGTCCCCGCCATTCGCCCGCCGGAATGGCGTAGAGGCCCCAATGGATGAAGAGGCCGAACTTGGCATCGCGCCACCAGTCCAGCCGGGGATCGCCGACCGCCTCGGCGCGCTGGCCGCGGTTAGCCGCGAAGGCTTCGGGGGGTAGGGTGCTCACAGAAGACTCCTTGTCTGGGTTGAGATCGCCAAGTCAGAAAGCCGGAAAGCTAGCGCCCGTAAACGGAAACGTGCATGCTGCTGGTCGAGTTGTAAGGCTCCCGGCTCCAGCCGCCCCACCGCTGCTTCAGGCGCAACCCGGCGATGCGCGCCATCAGATCGAGCTCGCTGGGCCACGCATACCGCTGCACTACCGGGTTCAGGCGTATTCCGGCGGCCGAGAGGGACACGTGGCTTTCCTCGATCATCTGCGTCGACCCGTCGTGGCGGAGCAGGTCGAGCCGGACTTCATCGACCTGGATAGCTTCCGCGTCCACGTACTGATCGCTGCGCAACCGATAAAGGAAGGCGGGCACATAGGCCTCGATCACAAAGGAACCGTCGCCGGTGAGGTGGGTGGCGACGTTCGTGAAGCAGCGCACCTGGTCGTCCTGGGTCAGCAGGTTGAACAGGGTGTTCCACACCACGTAGATCAGGCGGTAGGCGCCCGGGACCGGCACATCGGCGAAGTCGCCGAGCGTGACCCAGATCTCATCGCCGCCCGGCTTCGCCCGCAGTTGGGCGACCATCGCAGGTGAGATATCGATGCCATCGACGCGAACCCCCCGGGCTGCGAGCGGCAGCGCAATGCGGCCGGCGCCGATGGCCAGCTCCAGCGCGGGGCCACGGCCCGCCAATCCCTCCAGGAACGCCACGGCCGCAACTTCGTCGCCTCGCTGGGTGTCGCGGTACATGCCGGCGACGTCGTCGCCAAAGCTCATGATCGGCTCATAGCCTTTCATATCGCTACACGTCGCACAGGCGATAGGCGGTGCGCAGGGCATCCAGCGCATCCCCCTTGGGCACAAATTCCTGCCCGACGAAGCCCGCGTAGCCGATCGTTTGCAGGGCTCGCATGATGGGCGGGTAGCGCAGTTCCTGCTCCTCATCCAGGTCGCGGCGTCCGGGGTTGCCGGCCGTGTGCACGTGCCCGATGTGCGGCGCAGCGAGATCGCGGATCGTGCGGATGATGTCGCCCTCCATGATCTGCATGTGGTAGATGTCGTAGAGCAGCTT
>CAYNCT010000187.1:0-4122 GCA_964396005.1 uncultured Verrucomicrobiota bacterium
CGATCGCGGGCGCATCTACCGCATCGTGCCGGACGGCTTCCGGCAGCGCCCGCGGCCGCGCCTGGGCACTGCGAGCGCCGGGGAACTGGTTGCCACGCTCGCCCACCCCAATGCCTGGCACCGCGAGACGGCCGCGCGCCTCCTTTACGAGCGGCAGGACCCGGCGGCGATTCCCGCCCTCGAGCACCTGCTCCGCGAGTCCCCCGCTCCCCTCGGGCGGATGCACGCCCTCCACGCGCTGGACGGCCTGGGCGGTCTCCGGCCGGAACACCTCGCGGCCGCGCTGGCGGATTCCGACGACCGCGTGCGGGAACACGCCGTGAAACTGGCCGAGCGTTTTCTCGCCACCACCCCGCCGCCCGCAAACCTGGTCAACCGATTGTTCGCGCGGTCCCGGGACCCCTCGCCGCTGGTGCGCTACCAACTGGCATTCACGCTCGGCGAATGCCGCCTCCCGGACCGGCTGCGCAGCCTCGCGGAAATCGCCGTTCGGGACGGCGCCGATCCCTGGCTGCGCGCGGCGGTGTTGAGCTCGTTGGCCGAGGGCGCCGGCGAGTTGTTCACGCTGTTGACCGCCGAGCCCGCGGCGACCGCGCCAGCCCCGCCCGAGTTCTTGCGCGACCTGGTCCGCGTCCTCGGCGCGCGCAACCAACCGGACGAAGTCGCAGCCGTGCTCCAGCACATCGCGCGTTCGACGAATGCGGCGGCGGCGTTAGCGCTGGCGCATGGCCTCGGCGAGGGCCTGCGACGCGCCCGCGTCACGTTGGCGCCCGAGCGCCTCGCGCCGGTGCTGGTCCGGGCCCGGGAGTTGGCGACGAACGCCACCCAGCCGGACGGCGTGCGGGTTCAAGCGGTCGAACTGCTCGGCCTCACGCGCTTCGCCGAATCCGGCGACCTCCTGCTGACGCTGCTGCGGCTGGAAACGCCGCAACCCGTGCAGCTCGCGGCCCTGCAAACGCTCGGCCGTCTGGCGGGGCCGGAGCTTGCGCCCGCCCTGGTCGAGCGCTGGCCCGCGCTCACGCCGCGGCTCCGCGAGGAAGCCCTGGCTGTGTTGCTCGCCCGGTCGGAACGGCTGCCCGTGCTGCTGGCCGCAGTCGCGGCCGGCGTGATTCGGCGCGCAGACCTGAACTCGGTGCAGGTGGATGCGCTGACCAATCACCGCGACCCGGCGATTCGCACCCGGGCCGTGCAGGTGCTGACCGGCCCCAACGCCGGCACCCGCGCGGAAGCGCTCCAGGCCTACGAACCGTCGCTGAATCTGCCCGGCGATGCCGCCCGCGGCCGGCAGATCTTCCAGGAACGCTGCGTCTCGTGTCACCGGCTCGCCGGCGAGGGCTGGCTGGTCGGCCCGGACCTGGCGAGCGTGCGCAACGCGGGCAAGGACAAGCTGCTGGCCAACCTGATTGATCCCGGCCGGGAACTGCTGCCGCAGTACCTCGCCTACGAGGTGGAAACCCGGGACGGGGAAAGCGTGCTGGGGATTTTGGTCAACGAAAGCGCCAACGCGGTGACCCTGCGCCAGGCGTACGGCAAGGAAACGATCATCCCGCGCGCGAGCATCGCCGCGATGCGCAGCACCGGTAAATCCCTGATGCCGGACGAACTGGAAGCGGGCCTTGACCTCCAGGGCATGGCGGACCTGCTCGCATACCTGAGCGCGGCCGGAAAGTGACCGCGCGCCGAACCGGCGCGTTCAGCCCGAACTCCGCAGGTCGTTTTACCGAAGACAACGAAGCTAACGAAGGAGCAACGCGAAGGGGATTCTCCCCTCGGCACTTTTCCGGACCGTCCTATTCCCGGTGGAAGCCCTTCTCCCGTTCTTGGCTTCGTAGCCTTCGGTGAATCCCACTTCGGTTTTCGTGCTCAGGTAGCCCCGTCCACCCGCAAGAATTCGATCCGATGGTTGGCCTCCGGGTTCCGAGCGGACGGACCTGCGACCAGCATGGCGAAGCGCCCGGTGAGTTGTTGCTCGCGCAGCCAGGCCGCCGCGAAGGCCCGCCAGTCTTCCGGCTCTTCCGGCAGTTCCACCGGCACCACCCCGTAGGAGAAGGCCAGCCCCTGGCAGACCGCGCACTCGCGACTCAGGGACACGACCCAAACCGGCGGTTTGAAACGGGAAATCTTGCGCGCGGTCGTGCCCGTGCGCGTGGGCACAAAGACCGCCGCGCAGGGCACCGTGGTGAGGGCATGTTCGACGACATCGGCGATGGCCTCCGCTGCGGAGGCGGGCGCGGCGCCCGCCACCAGCGCGCGAAGGTCCTCGAGCCGGCGCGGGGGCCGGTGGGCCTCGGTGTGGGCGGCGATCTGCGCCAGCATGGCCACCGCCTCTTCGGGAAATCGCCCCATCGCCGATTCCCCGGAAAGCATGATGGCGTCGGTGCCGTCGAGGATCGCGTTGGCCACATCCGTCGCCTCGGCCCGGGTGGGCAGGCGGCTGGTGGTCATGGACTCGAGCATCTGCGTGGCCGTGATGACGGGTTTCCCGGCCAGGTTCGCGCGGGCGATGATCCGCTTCTGGAGCAGGGCGATCTCGGCGATGGGCACCTCGACGCCCAGATCCCCGCGCGCCACCATGATGCCATCGGCCGCGTGGAGAATGGGCTCGAGGTTCCGCACGGCTTCCGCCCGCTCGATCTTGGCGATCACAAACGGCTGCCGCCCGCACTCGCGGGCCGCCGCGCGGACGGCTTCGAGGTCGGCCGCGTTCTCGACGAACGACTGGCTCACTGCGTCCACGCCCTGCGCGAGCGCGAACTGCAAGCAGGCCCGGTCATGCTCGGTAAAGGCGCTGATGCCCAGGTGAATGCCCGGCAGGTTCAGCCCTTTTTTCGAGCGCAGCTCGCCGCCCACGGCCACCCGGCATTGCACATCATCACCGGCCACGCGCTCGACGACAAGTTGCACCAGGCCGTCGTTGAGATAGAGCCGGTCGTTCGGTTTCACCACCTCCGGCAGGCGCGCGAAGCTCATCGAGACCCGTCCCACCGTGCCCACCACCTCCCGGCGGGTCAGCGTGAACGGGTCGCCCGGCGCAAGCTGGATCGGCTCCGGATCAATCCGGCCCAGGCGCATTTTGGGTCCGGGCAGGTCGGCCAGGATGGCCACGCGCCGGCCCACCCTGCGGGCCGCGGCGCGGATCCGGGTGATGCGCTCGGCGTGGCCCGCAAAATCGCCGTGGGAAAATTCAACCGCGCGATGGTGACGCCCGCGCGGATGAGTCGTTCGAGCATCGCCGGGTCTTCGGAAGCCGGCCCGATGGTCGCCACGATCTTGGTCTTGTGGGCGGGCAGGGTCATGCAGCCGGGGGCCGGAGTGAGGGGCGGATCGGCGGCCGGCCGGGGCCGGGGGCAGGACACCGGCCGCGGGCGCTCCGCCCGGTTCACTTCCGGGCGGGACGCTCGTCAATCGGCACGTACGCGTGGCGGGTGGGCCCCACGTACACCTGGCGCGGCCGGTAGATCCGGCTTTGGGGGTCATCGAGGATCTCCTTGAAGTTCGCGATCCAGCCGGGCATCCGGCCGATGGCGAAGATCACGGTGAACATCTCGATGGGGATGCCAATCGCGCGCATGATGATGCCGCTGTAGAAGTCCACGTTCGGATAGAGCTTGCGTTCGATGAAATACGAGTCCCGCAGCGCCGCCTCCTCAAGCTTCTTGGCGATGTCCAGCAACGGGTCGGACACGTGCAGCAGGTTCAGGATGTTGTCGCAGGCCTGCTTGATGATTTTTGCGCGTGGGTCGTAGTTCTTGTACACGCGATGCCCAAAGCCCATGAGCCGCTTCCCGCTGTTTTTGTCCTTGGCCTGCGTGATGAAGCGGGAGCCGTCGTCGCCCGAGTGGTGGATGGCCTGGAGCATCTCGATGACGGCCTGATTGGCGCCGCCGTGGAGGGGGCCCCACAGGGCGCAGACGCCGGCCGCGGCGCTGGCGAAGAGGTTCGCCTGGCTCGAGGCCACCATCCGCACGGTGCTCGTCGAACAGTTCTGCTCGTGATCGGCGTGCAGCAGGAAGATCAGGTCCAGCGCCCGCACCACCTCCGGCTTCAACTCGTACTCCTGGTACACGTCGGAGAACATCATGTGCAGGAAGTTGGCGGTGTATTTGTACACCGGCTTGGGGT
>CAYNCT010000188.1:0-1176 GCA_964396005.1 uncultured Verrucomicrobiota bacterium
CTGGCGGAGAGGGGGAGATTCGAACTCCCGGTGAGGTATTAGCCCACTCACGCTCTCCAGGCGTGTGCATTAAACCACTCTGCCACCTCTCCATCAGTCGGCAGTCACGGGTCGGCGGGCTGAAGCGCATCGCTCTGACCGCTGCTCAAAGGAGATCCGGAACGAATACTCTCGTCCGCGGGCGCGAGCGGGGCGATGGGGCCCATTTCCGCGTGAACAACCGTCGCGCTACTTCGCACGAGTTGGGCTCAGGGGCAAGCGGATTTCGCGGCCGGCCGCCGGCGCGACGGCACCCGGCAACCGCCAGCAGCGACCGCCCAGGGATAGCGCCAACGCCGCTGACGCGAATTCGCGCCAGCCCCTGGCGCCGGCTTCTCCGGTAGGCGGCCCGACCGCCTGCCAGGTCAAGCGCGCCCTTCCCTTCCTGTCGTTGGCTGAACCCTTCCCCGCGCCGTTGGGTCGGCCCAAAACGAGAACAGGCGGGCCGTCGTGGCCCGCCCGTTCCAGTCGGTTGGTTGGTTGTGGGGGCTAGACTTTCAGAAATCGCCGTCCCGCCCAGAGAGCGATGCCGCCGAGGCCGAGGAGCGCCCAGGTCGAGGGTTCGGGGATGGGGGCCACCACCACACCGTACATGTTTCGGCCAGCGTTGTCCGCTTGGTACAGCGAAAAGGTTCCCACCTCGAAAGTCTTGTAATACACGGAGAACCACTGGTTGATCGTACCATCCGCCCCCTCGTCAATCGGCACTTCATCCGGCACGGCGGAGCTCGTCGAGCGATTGAGTCCGTTGGCCGTGGCTGTCCATCCGCCATCCAAAATCCATTGCATGGCACTCGGACCAAAGGTCGGAGGGGTAGCTCCATCGCCATCCGAGAGGCGGTTATCAATCAACATGTAGGCGACCACCGGCTCGTTCACCGTGATGTCCAGCCGGTAGCCGGAGTTGTCGCGGTTGTCGTTGCCGGACATGATGTACTCCTTGCCGACCAGATAGCTGGGAATGGGCAGATTGTTCGGCACGTCGTCGAGGTAGCGGTGATTCCGGTCCACGTACGCGGGCGCTCCGCTGGCGAAATATCCGACGGTAAACGGGTCGCCCACCACCGCGCCCGGCACCGGTTCGTTGGCGATGGTGACGTTCCAGACGGGGAGAAAGAGGGAGAAGGGGATGCCGTA
>CAYNCT010000188.1:1186-4015 GCA_964396005.1 uncultured Verrucomicrobiota bacterium
GTCCACTTGGCGGTGATGGTGTCGGCGGCCTCGTTGTCGCCCCCGGTCTCGGCCACATTGCTAATGACGTTGGCGAGCCCCAACGAAGGCACGGCGACGGAAAGGACCAGGGCCCCAATGTGGAATACGCTACGGCTTGGTTTCATACGGTTTGGTTGTTGGCTGTCTGGGACGGGGAGCAGCCTACCGGGCGGTGTTTTGGTGTCAAGCCCACGCTTTGCCTCCCAAAATGCCGTCGGCAGCCCCGCTGCTGTGGCGGTTCCCGCTGCCGCGAGATTCCCGACCACGCCGGAGCACACCGGCAACCGGCTGCTCCAGGTACCCCTGGCAGCAGCGATGCTCGCGAGGTCACGTCAGCCCGCACTCGCTTGGACCCGCGTCAGGGGCGGTGGCCGAGTACGCGCGCCGGCAGAAACAGCAGTGCCTTGATCAGAGCGAGAACGGCTTCGATCACGCAGGCAACGAGCCGGAAGGGAAGCAGGACCAGCCAGACCAGCGGAAACAGCACCAACGCGAGCACTGCCAACGGCCAGCACAGCACCCACAACAGGCACCAGCAAACCAGGAGCAAGAGCAGCTTCATGAGTCGAGAGTAACTGCTGGGCGGCATTACGCCAGCGGTCCGATGGGTTGCGGCCGGGCGCCTCGCTGGCACAACCGCCACGCGGCGAGCAGTTCCGCCTGATGCCGTCGCGCCCACGCCAGCACCAGCCGTTTGATGTCCTCCGGCGCGTCGCCCCCGATGATTTTGAGCGTCCCGATCCGTACCACCAACTCGTGGTCGCCATAAATGGCATGGAAATGGGCCCCCAGCAGCGGAGCAAACAGCATCCGCACCACCACCCCGCAGAATTTCGCAAGCACTGGCATAAGCAGGTCGCCGTAGCCGCGCCACCGGACGGAGGATTCGGACCGCTCTCCGCGCCGGGGCCGGGCATCGGCGCAAGAAAAGACGCGCCAGCGCGGGCATTAGTTTCAACTTTCCCTGCGCCGGGCGTCTGTCTGAATGTCCACCTCGCGCGGGCCCCGGGTCTGCCCGTGCCACACAAGAACGATATGAGCGAACGAGTTGGCTTCGTCGGGGTAGGCCGCATGGGCGCGAACATGGCGCGGCGCCTCAAGGAATGCGGTTTCAACGTCACGGCCGTGTGCGATGCCCGGGCTGCGACGGCCGCCGCGTTGGCCAAGGAGCTGGGCTGCGCCGCCACGCGCAGCCTGCCGGCAGTCACGGCCGCGGCGGATGTCATCATCACCGTGGTGAGCGACGACGCGGCCATGGATCACATCTTCGCACCCCGCGGCCGGAGCCTGCTCGCCGGTGCCGCCGGCCGGCTTTTTATCAATTGCGCGACCGTCTCGCCCGGCATCCAGGTCGAAGTCGCCCGGCGGGCGGCTGCCGCCGGCGCCCAAACGCTTGAAGCCTGCATGGCCTCGAGCATCCCTCAGGCCCGCCAGGGAACCCTCTACCTCATGTGCGGCGGCGACCCCGCTGCCTACGACCGCGCCCGCCCCATCCTGGACCGCCTCGCCAGCTCGCTGCGCTACATCGGTCCCGCCGGCGAGGCCGCGAAAGTTAAGGCGCTGGTAAACATGGTGATGAACATCAACACCGCCGCCCTCGCGGAGGGCCTCGCGCTGGGCGAGGCGCTGGGACTGGATCTGACGCTGTTGCGCGAGGTGTTCGGCCAGACCGGCGCGAACTCCCGCGTCCTAGAGACCGACGGCGAGGATATGCAGCGTCGCGAACACTCCTGTTTCTTCTCCGCGGCCCACGCGGCCAAGGACTCCGGCATCGCCCTCGCGTTGGCGAAGCAGTGCCGGCTGAAGCTGCCGCTCGCCGCCGCGACCCGCAAACAATACGACCGGATGGTTGCCGTCGGCCTGGGCGACCTCGACAAGTCCGGCATCGCCGAACTCACTTTTCGCGGTCGCGGTCCCGCGACAGCGCGCGCCCGACGCTGATTCCCCGATGCAACTCGTCCGTTTCACTCTCCGCGATGATCCCGCTGGCGTTGCCACGGGGCTCCTCTCCGCCGACGGTCGCCAGGTGCGCGGCTGTCGCAACTCCCTGACGGCGCTGCTCGAGGACCGCGATCCGGTGGGGGCGCTGCTGGCGGCGGCAACGGGTCCGGAGCGGCCCTTGTCCGAGTTGATCCTGCTGCCGCCGGTGGAACGGCAGGAGGTGTGGGCGGCGGGCGTCACGTATCTCCGCAGCAAGGCCGCGCGGATGGAAGAATCCGAATTCAGCGCCACTGCCTACGATCGCGTGTATGCGGCGGAGCGGCCGGAGCTGTTCTTCAAGGCCACCCCGGAGCGGGTGGTGGGGCCGCACGGCCCCATTGGAATCCGCCGGGATTCGCGGTGGACCGTGCCGGAGCCCGAGCTGGCGTTGTACTTCAACTCCCGTGGCCAGGTCGTGGGTTGCGCGGTGGGGAACGATGTCAGCGCCCGCGACATCGAAGGAGAAAACCTCCTCTATCTGCCGCAGGCCAAGATTTTCACTGGCGCCTGCGCGCTGGGCCCGTGGATCCGGTTGGGAGCAAACGAGGACGAAGTGCGTTCGTGGACAATCTCGCTCGAGATTGAACGCGCCGGTGCGATCGTCTTTGCCGGTCAGACCGAGATCGGGCGGCTGAAGCGCGGCTTCAGCGAGCTGGGGCGTTTTCTCTTTGCCAGTCAGGCTTTTCCGCAGGGGGTGGTATTACTCACCGGCACGGGCATCGTCCCGCCGGACGATTTTGGCCTGCAACCCGGCGACGACGTGGCGATCACCATCTCGGGCGTGGGCCCATTGCGCAACCGGGCCGTCCGGGTGTAACCGCGGCGCTG
>CAYNCT010000189.1:0-3991 GCA_964396005.1 uncultured Verrucomicrobiota bacterium
ATGCCGAGGACTTGACTCCCATGGCATCGGGAAAACCTGTGATTTCCGCCAGACCTGAAATGCCCTGGGCATATGCATCGTAGCTCGGCCGCGCCGAAAGGGATCCCCAGTTCCCGAATCCCTGCATGCTCAGGTAAATGATGTCCGGCTTGATCTCTTTCATCTGCCGGTAGCCGATCCCCCACTTGTCGAAGGTGCCCGGTTTGAAGTTTTCCATGATGATGTCCGAGGACGCTGCAAGCTTCTTGATGAGCTCAATGCCCTCGGGCTTGTGCATGTCCAGCGCGATGTAATATTTGTTGGCGCTGGCGCACATCATCCCCGGTGAAAGGTTACGCGGGAATTGCCCCTGCGGCCCGACGGCCCGGATGAGGAGATCCCCGGCCCCCGGTATTTCCACATGCACGACCTCGGCTCCCAGCTCCGCCAGGAGCGTCGAGGCCCAGGGTCCCAGTATAATCCGGGTGATGTCCAGGATCCGGACCCCCTTGAGAGCCTCTCCCTTGGAGAATATCGCTTCCATTGCCGCATTCAACATCAAGCCACCTCCTCATCAATCCCGGACCACGATGGTCGTCATTCCCATGCCGCCACCCACGCAGAGAGTCGCCAGACCCACTTCCAGGTTCCGGCGCGCCATCTCGTAGATGAGCGAAATGACGATGCGCAGCCCCGTGCATCCCACCGGATGTCCCAGGCCGACGCCGCTTCCGTTGACGTTGACGATGGAGCGATCCAGCCCCAGCCCCATCTCACAGGCAATGTACTGGGCGGCAAAGGCTTCATTCACCTCGATCAGCTGGATGTCCTTCAGGCTCATGCCGGCTCGTTTCAAGGCCTTCGCGGTGGATGGCACGGGACCATACCCCATGAGGTGCGGCTCGACTCCCGCCGCTGCCTGGACCGCGATGCGGGCCATGGGGGCCAAGCCCAGTTCTTTGGCTCGCCTGCGCGTCATGATGATGGCCGCGGAGCCCCCGTCGTTCAAGCCCGACGAATTGCCCGCCGTGACCGTGCCATCGGGCCTGAAAACGGGCTTCAGACGAGCGAGATCCTCCATCTTGAGCCCGAACCGGGGATGTTCGTCCTGGTCGAAGACCTGCTTTTCCCCCTTCTTGCCCGGGAGCTCGAAAGGTACGATCTCATCCTTGAACCGCCCAGCCTTGATGGCCGCCTCCGCCTTGGAGTGGCTTTCCAGGGCCAGTTGATCCTGGGCTTCGCGCGAGATGTTGTATTTGGCGGCCAGATTCTCGGAAGTGATCCCCATGATCATGGGCTCCCCGAGGATGCGGCTCCCCGAGTGGAGCATCTCCCAAACCGAGTCAACAACCTCATGGTTCTGGAGCCGCATTCCCCAGCGGGCGTTGGGCAGATAGTAAGGCCCGGAGCTCATGGACTCGACCCCGCCCACCAGCACGATTTCCGAATCCCCCGCCCGAATTTGCTGCACCCCGGAGCTCAGGGCCTGCATCGAGGACGAGCACTGCCGCTGTACCGTGAAGGCCGGAATCTGGAAAGGAAGTCCCGCCATGAGCGCCGCGGTGCGCGCCGTGTTGGCCTCGTCGAAACACTGGACGCAGTCTCCCAGAATGATGTCGTCCAAAAGCATGGGATCCAGGTCGTCGGCGCGGCGCAGGACCTCTTTCATGACGTGAGCTCCCAGTCTCGAGGCCTTCACCTCCTTCAACGATCCGCCGAACCTCCCGATGGCCGTGCGCGCCGCAGAAACAATGACCACATCGTTATCGTGACTCACCTTGTAGACTCCTTATCCTTTACAGCGTTTTGGAGATCACCATGCGCTGGATTTCGTTGCTGCCTTCGTAGATCTGGGTAATCTTGGCATCCCGCATCATGCGCTCCACCGGATATTCCTTGATATACCCGTAGCCGCCCAGCACCTGAACCGCTTCCGTCGTCACCCACATGGCCACATCGCCGCAAAAGCACTTGGACATGGAGCTCATGCGAATGAGCTCGGGGCTCAGTCGGCTCATATCCTTGGGCTGCTCCTGGAGAAGGGCGCAGGTCTTGTACAGCAGCTGCCGGGCGGCCTCGGTCCTCATGGCCATGTCCGCCAGCTTGAATCCGATGCCCTGGTGCTCGATGATGGGCTTTCCGAAAGCCACGCGTTCCTTGGCGTAGGCCGTGGCATACTCCAGGGCGCCTGCCGCGATGCCCAGGGCCTGGGCCGCAACACCAGCCCTCGAAAAATCGAGGGTTTTCATCATGATGTGAAAGCCGTCGCCTTCTTTCCCCAGGAGGTTCTCGGCCGGAATCCGGCAGTCTTCGAAGATGAGCTCCACCGTCTCGGACCAGCGAATGCCCATCTTGTTTTCCTTCTTGCCCACCGAGAAGCCGGGGGTCCCTTTCTCCACGATGAACACACCGGCGTTTTTATGCGCCGGAGCCTCGGGATCGGTCACGGCGTAGACGGTCACCACTTCAGCGACACCGCCGTTGGTGATGAAGGTCTTGGTGCCGTTCAAGATATAAGAGTCACCGTCCTTCTTGGCACGACAGCGCAGCCGGGCCACGTCGGAGCCCGCCGCCGGCTCGGTGAGACCGAAAGCCGCCAGGTGCTCACCGGATGCCAGCTTGGGCAGATACTTCTCCCGCTGCGCCTCGTTGGCTGCCAGGAGGATGGGAAGAGAGCCCAGTTCGTGATCGGCGATGAGCAGGCCGCAGGAAGCATCCACTTTGCACAGCTCCTCGACTACGATGGCCAGGGCCAGCATCCCGGCATGTGATCCGCCGTATTCCTCCGGGAAGTCGATGCCGTAAAGGCCATTCTCCCTCATGAGTTCCACCATCTCCCAGTCGAACTTGCCGTCTTCATCTCGCTTCCCGGCTCCCGGGGCGACTTTGTCCCTGGCAAGTCTACGAACCATGTTCTGCAGAAGGATTTGCTCTTCGGTCAGGTCGTATTGCATGTGTGAGACTCCTCTGTGTGACGAATCTGGTTGCTGGTTTCTAGTTTCTGGTTGCGGGTTGCGGGTTGAAAACCTGCCATCGTGATCCTTTTCATCGCTCAGGACGGCCTGAAGTGCCATGAGGGACGGCCCGGTCGGGGATGAGCCCGGAGGTGCTCCGGTGGTCGCTCATCCACCACTTTCACGGCGGCGTCTCAGGACGCCGTGTAGTCGTAAAAGCCCTTTCCGCTCTTGCGCCCGAAGAAGCCGGCCCGCACCATCTTCCTCAAGAGAGGCGCCGGACGGTACTTGTCATCACCGAGCTCCCGGTGCAGCCCGTCCAGGACATGGAGCAGCGTGTCCAGCCCGACCATGTCGGCCAGGGCCAAAGGTCCGATGGGATGGTTGGCGCCGAGGACCATGGCGCGATCCACGTCTTCGGCCGAGGCGATCCCCTCGGCGTAGACGAAAATGGCCTCGTTGATCATGGGGCAAAGGATCCGGTTCACGGCAAATCCCGGGGCCTCCTTCACCTCGATGGGAACCTTCCCGATCTTTTCCACGTACGCCTTGCAGGCATTGAACGTTTCGTCCGAAGTCAGGAAGCCTCGGATCAGTTCAACCAGTTTCATGACGGGGACCGGGTTGAAGAAGTGCATGCCGATGAACTGGTGGGGGCGTTTGGTGACGGCAGCCATCTCCGTGATGGAGAGACCCGATGTGTTGGATGCGAAAACCGTGTGGGGAGGACAGATGCTGTCGAGCTCCTGGTAGACCTCGCGTTTGAGGCTCATGATCTCGATGACGGCTTCGATGACCAGGTCCGCACCGGCTGCAGCCTGGTGCAGGTCCGTAGTCCCCTGAATGCGGCCATAGACGGCGTCAGCCTTTGCCGCTTCCATCTTGCCCTTGGAGACCGCCCGGTCCAGGTTTCCCTTGATGGTCTTGAGCCCTTTTTCGACGAAGCGGTCCTCGATGTCCCGCATGCTCACATCGAAGCCGGCCTCGGCCGCCACCTGAGCAATACCGGCTCCCATGATGCCGGCTCCCAACACGCAGACTCTTTTGATTTCCATGGC
>CAYNCT010000190.1:0-3969 GCA_964396005.1 uncultured Verrucomicrobiota bacterium
ACAAACGTCGCGTAGGCCGACCTTCCGCGCCCACGTGGGCGCGGCCCCGTTGAAGCACCGTTCCCGTTCGGGCTCGTCGAGTTATGCCCCCGTCAGCCAAACACCGGGGATGAGCGACCACGCCCCACCCGGGCGCGCCCGCCACCCGACGCCGGAAGTTGCCAAACCGGCCGAACTTGGTATCTCTGTCGCCGCGCCAATTCCGTTACTCCCGTGGAAGCCACAACCGTTACGCGCAGGGCGCGCGGCCTTCTCGACTCGTGTTTCGGCTTGAACGCGGCCGGCACGACCGTGCGGCGCGAGCTCGGAGCCGGGGTCGCTACCTTCATGACGATGGCCTACATCGTCTTCCTGAACCCGCTGATTCTGGCGGGTGCCGGAATGCCCCGGGAGTCGGTGGTCGCGATGACCTGCCTGGGTGCGGTGGTGCCCACGCTGCTCATGGGCCTGTGGGCCAATTACCCGCTGGCCCTGGCCAGCGGCATGGGACTCAACGCGGCGGTGGTCGCCGGCGCCACGCAGCCGGGCATGGACTGGCAAACGATGATGGGCGTGATCGTGGTGGAAGGCGCCCTGGTCACGCTCCTGGTGCTCAGCGGCGTGCGCGAGCACGTGATGCACGCCATTCCGCTGAATCTGAAGCGCGCCATCGGGGTGGGCATCGGCCTGTTCATCGCGTTTCTCGGGCTGCAAAACATGGGCTGGGTGGCGCGTGGTCAGGGCGGAGCGCTGCTTACCTACGGCGTTTTCACCGCCAAAGCCGCCATCGTCTCCGGGTGCGGCCTGGTTTTGCTGATGGCGCTGCATGCCTGGCGAGTGCGGGGCGCCCTTTTGGCGGGCATTCTGGGCGCGGCGCTGTTGGCCGGAGCCGCTGATCTGCTGGTTCCGGGCGGCGATCGGCTGGTTCACCTGCCGGCGGCGGTGTTCTCGCTGCCGGACTTCTCGGTGTTCGCCAAGGCGCGGATTGTGGCCGCGCTCCAGCCCGCCCTGTTCGGTGTGATCTTCGCGTTCCTGATCACGGATTTTTTCGACACCATGGGAACGGTGATTGGCATCGGCGGCCAGGGCGGCTTTCTCGACGCAGAGGGTCGGTTGCCACGCCTGCGCCGCGTGCTGCTGGTGGACTCCCTGGCCGCGATCTGGGGCGGTCTGTGCGGGTGCAGTTCGGTAACCACTTACATCGAGAGCGCGGCCGGGGTCAGTGCCGGCGGACGCACCGGCCTGACCGCGGTGGTGGTGGCCGGCGGTTTCCTCCTGGCGATGTTCTTCTCGCCGCTCGTCAGCGCGGTACCGGCGGTCGCCACCGCCCCGGCCCTGCTGGTGGTGGGGTTTCTCATGATGGGCGCGGTCAAGGACATGGACCTAACTTCCGCCGAGGATGGGCTGCCCGCGTTCCTGACGCTGCTGGTGATTCCCCTGACCCAGAGCATCGCCACCGGCATTGGCGTGGGGTTCATCTCGCTGGTGCTGATCCGGGTGTGTCGGGGGCGGGCCCGCGACGTCTCGCCCTGGCTGTACGGCATCGCGGCGCTCTTCGCCGCGAGCTTCGTATGGGGGCAGCACTGACCGCCGCGCGCCGCGCGCCGGGTCACGCCAGACCCAAGTCGGCCGCGACCCCGCGCAACGCGGTGATAACCTCGGCGATGTGCTCATCGAGCGGCAGATTCAGCAGGACCGCGCCCCGCTCGAGGTCCTCGCGCTTCACGGCGGCGGCGAACGACTTTTGCTTTATTTTCTTTCGCACGCTGGCGGCCGTCATTCCCTCGAGCCGCTCCGGACGGACATAGGCCACCGCCGTCACGAATCCCGACAACTCATCCACCGCGAACAAAGCCCGCCGAATCGGGCGGTCCAGGGGGTAGTCGTCCTGATTCCACTCCGCATGGGCGAGGATCGCGCCGACGACCTCCTCGGCAACACCGCGCTCGCGCAAGATGCGGGCCCCTTGCCGCGTATGGTCCGGCGGCTGGGGCCAGCGTTCGTAGTCGAAGTCGTGCAGCAGGCCGGCGAGGCCCCAGAGCTCCACGTCCCCGCCGAATCGCGGCGCGTAGTGGCGCATGGCGGCCTCGACCGCGAGGGCGTGTTTGCGCAGGGATTCCGAGGCGGTGAACTCGGTGAGCAATTCCCAGGCTTCGGCGCGGGTCATGGCGATCAGTAGTAGCCGGAGTCGCGGAGCGCGGGAAACTCCTCCCGCCAGGCGCGCAAGCCGCCCAGGTCCAGATCAACCTCGAAGAGCCCCTCGGCATCGCCGGCGTCCAGAACGATCTGGCCCCGCGGATCCACCACCAAACTGCGCCCGGGGTATTCGTGTTCGGGATCCCGGCCGATGCGATTGACGCCCACCACGTAGGCCAGGTTCTCGATCGCCCGCGCCCGCAGCAGCGTCACCCAATGCTCCACCCGCACCGCCGGCCAGTTGGCAATGACCACAAACACTTCCGCCCGCCTTTGCACCGCGGTTCGGAAAATCTCCGGGAAGCGGAGATCGTAGCAAATGAAGGGCGCCACGATCGTGTCCTCGACCGCGAAGGCCTCGACCCCGTCGCCCGGGGAGTGCGCGCGATCTTCGCCCGCGGCCGAAAACAAATGAAGTTTCGCGTAGCGGCCCAGTTCGCGGCCTCGCGGGCCGACGAGTGCGGCCTCATTCCGGGCCCCCCCGCCCGAGGCCGCGCGCACCAGTCCGCCGAGGACATACACGCTGAAGTCCTGCGCCAGTTCGGACAGAAAGTTCTCCGTATCGCCGCCCGGCCACTCGCGCGTTTCGAGCGTGTCCAGGCAAAACCCGGTCGCAAACATTTCCGGCAGCACGAGCAGGGAATTCTCCGCAGGGCGACAGGCTTCCACCAACCGCCGGACCGTGGCGTAGTTCCGGGATCGGTTCAGCCAGGCGATGTCGAACTGACCGAGGCAAATCTTCATTCAGGAATCAGGACTTTGTTGACTCGGCCACCGAGTGCTCGCAGGAGCGTCGGCCACCATCCGCGCGCAGTTCCGGCTCGTGCCGGCAACCACACCCGCGGCTGGCATGTTCCTCGCACGCCTCGGCACGGGCGTGCTCCTCCCCGCAGGCAGCCGAGCGGCAGCCGCTGACCTGGAAGCGCGGCAGCACCCACTTCATGAGCACAATCCACAGACCGATCAAACCCAGCAGGTAGAGAAACTCCATAGAAAGGGCGGCAAGCCCCTGCCGGAGACAATGGGCCGGCAGGCGGGAAAAGCAATCTGCAATCCCCGCCCGGCCGCGAGGCGTGCCGGGCCTTCGGGCGTCGGATGCCGCAACCGTCCGCCGATTCGCCGGAGAAGTTCGTTGCGAGCCACCGCGAGGACGCAGGAAAAGAAAAAGACCGGACAAACAGGTCCGGCCTTTTCGCACACTGCGCGTTGAGAACGACCGCGCAGAAACAACGGGGAAAGGTTACTCCGGTTGGCCGCGGCGGCCAGTCACCAGAACTGGTGACAAGCCCCACCCCCCAGTCCACCTCCGGACGGCGTCGCGTATTCGTTTTCGCCCTTCGTTTTCCCGGTGCCCGGCGGTAACCTGCCGCCATGCCGCAGCTTGAGGATGGCTCCCCGGAACGCCCCGTTTCGCGACGGCTGACATTTTCGGTCATCACGCTGACCGTGGGCATCTACCTGGCGGCGCTGACCTGGGTGAACCTGCAACTCCGCGCGACGGTGCGCGGGCAGATCGCCGAGCGCACGGCCCGGGTTTTGCACGAAGTGGCGTTGCTACAAACCGCACCGGAAACCAGTGCGCTCGGCCCGTTGGCCGGGGACGAGGCGGCCCCCCTCGCCGGCCTCGCTGAAGTCCTGGTGCTCGATATCGCCGAACGCCTGCGCGAGATCACTTCCCGGTCGGCCACGGTGCTGGGGGCGCGGTTGTTCGACGCCGCGGGCGATCTGCTTCTGCCGCTGCCGGCGGAATTGGCCGACGACACCTCGGGGGTGCCGGAAACCGCGCGGGCCGGA
>CAYNCT010000191.1:0-3933 GCA_964396005.1 uncultured Verrucomicrobiota bacterium
CCAGGAACAACGAACCTCAGCAGCGCCGCCCCTCAGCCGAAAGGCACTGGAGACACGGCCGCGTCGGCCGGCAACGCTGGAAGCAGCCGGGGAGCCGCGCCGCCCCTCAGCCGAAAGGCACTGGAGACGGAGATTGTTCTTGGTTCGTGGCTCGTGGTTCGTGGTTCACCGCGAGGCGGCGTCGGTGGCCCGGACAATGCCAGACGCCCAACCGCCAACCGCCAACCGCCAATCACGGATCTGCATCCTCGCGCGGAGCCGTTTCGCGGCTTTCGGTTGACGCCAGCCGTCCCCTTCCGTCCACACTGCGGCATGACTTTTTCCTTTCTGTCCGCTCGCGGAGGGTGGTGCGTGCGGCGGCTGGCGGCGTGTGTGTGGAGCGTGCTGATGGCCTGCGCCCCGGCTGGCCTCGCATCACTGCCAGCGTTTGACTTCACCTCCGCCGCGGGGCGAGCGGGTTGGACAGCGGCCACGGATATTGCGCAATTCGCGGCCAGTGCCGAGGGGTTGAGCGGCCTGATCACGGGAGGCGACCCGATGGTGCTGGGGCCGGCGGCAAATTATCCGGCCGGCCAGCCGCTGTGGTTGCGTTTGCGGGTGAATTCGCAGACGGGCGGGCGGTGCCAGGTTTTTTACTTTACCGCAAATGGCCAGGCCACCGAGGCCGCGTCCGTGGGTTTCCAGGTTCCGGCGGGGCGGTGGGTGGAAGGCCGGTTGCCGGTGCCGCCGTTGGGGGCGGGTTATCGGCTGCGGGTGGATCCGCCCGGCACTGCGGGGCGATTCACGCTGGCATCGCTGCGCTGCGAGGCCCGCGGGGCGCTGCCGGATTTCGACTTCACCACCCTGCCCGATGCGGACGAGTGGAAGCCGCAGCATCATCTTCAGGATTTCGGGCCCGGCCCCGAGGGGCTCCGCATGACGCTCACGGGCGCCGATCCTTATTTCGCCGGGCCGCCGCGGGACTATCCGGGGAACACGCTGTTGTGGATGCACTTGCGCCTGCGGTCGGATCAGGGCGGGATGGCGCAGGTCTTTTACTTTCGCAATGCGCCCACGGAGGCGGACTCGGCGCGGTTTTACGTGCCGGCGGGCGAGTGGCACGAGGCGACCGTGCGCCTGCCGGCGTTGGGGCGGGGCTACCGGCTGCGGCTCGACCCGCCAGGCGCGGGCGGGACGTGCGAGGTGGCGCGCCTGGGGTTCACCGAGCGGCTGGCGTTCGCGGATCCGGCGTGGCCCACGCCGGAGGTGCCGGCGCTCAGCGCCGGTGCGGTCGCGATCGAGTCCGGCCCGTTGAAGGTGATCCACGGCACGAACGCGCTGGGCGGCTTCGAGGTCCACGTGAACGGCGTTCGCATGGCGTGTGGCAACGCCGCGCCGCTGGCGGGCTACGTGCGCGACGGCGCGGTCCGGTGGTTCCGGCTGGGCGGGGAGGGGGCACGGTTCACGGTCGCGCACCAGCCGCTGGGGAACCTGGCTGACGCGACGGTGGGCGGCCGGTTGACCGCCCGCTTGAGCGGTCCGGATCCCGACGGCGCGACCTGGGACATCGAGCAAACGTTCCGGCTCAACACGGCGGGCAGCCTGCTGGTCGAGACCCGGCTGCGGGTGGACGAGGACCGCGACCTGCTGCATCTGCCGTTGCTGACGTTGCTGCCCGGCCTGGGGAGTTTCGGCACGAACAAGACCCAGGCGTTGCTGGCGGGCGTCGAGTACCTCGAGAACGAGCCCAGCAGTTCGACGGCCGATTTGAACGCGCCGGACTCGAACCGCCAGGTGGCCGACGGGTTGAAACTGACGCTGCCGTTGATGGTGGTGGCGGCGGAGGGGCAGTACCTGGGCGTGGCGTGGAATCGCGAGGCGTCGCCCCAGGTGTGCGCGGTGTTCGACACGCCGGATCGCCTGTTCCACTCCGGCGCGCAGGTGATGGGGCTGCTCTTCCCCGGCTCGGACGGCGCCAACCGCGAGGAAAGCAGCTTGGTGCCCTATGCGCCGGTCCGCTGGCCGGCCAATCGCGCGTTAACGGTGTCCGCGGTGTTGCTGGGTGGCGCCGGCGCCACCGTGGTGCCGGCAATGCGGCAGTACGTGGAGTTGTTTGGCCTGGCGCCGTTGCCCGCGCCGGGCATGACCGCCACTGACTATCATCGGCTGGCCGCGCGTGGGTGGTTGGACTCGACGATTCGGCAGGGCGACAAGTACCGGCATGCCACGCCCGGATTTGAACCGCTGCCGGCGGCAGATGCCGCGTTGTGGATGGACTGGTTGGCGCCCCGGGTGGAGGACCCGGCCCTCGAGAGCCGGTTGAGCGAAGCGGCCCGCCGGGCGCGGGCCTTGGTGGCACCGGGGATTCTGACCCAGGCGCTCATTGGCCACGTCCGCCAGCCCGCGCCCGCGCTGGTGTACCGGCACACGGCGGAGAATGCGGTCGCCGCGCGCGACCTGGGCCGTTCGGTGTTGGCCCGCTTTCGGTCGGACGGCACCGTGAAGTACGTACCTTCGCCGGGCGGGCTCGATTTCGGGCGCACGCACTGGGCGGACCACGCCAACGGGCTGACGGCGGGGGCGCTGGTGTCGTTGCTCGAGGCGGCGGCTTTTTCGGGGGACCGGCCGTTGATCGCCGAGGGCGTGCGGCGGCTGCGGCAAACCATCACCAACTACGCCGGCACCGTGCCGCGCGGGGCGCAGACGTGGGAGATCGCCCTGCACACGCCCGACATTCTCGCGGCCGCGCACCTGGCGCAGGCCTTCGTGCTGGGGTACGAGCTGACCGCGGAGCCGGAGTTTCTGGAGGCCGCGCGATACTGGGCGTGGACGGGGCTGCCGTTCGTGTATCTGACGCCACCCACCGACCGGCCGGTGGGGCCGTACGCGACGATTCCAGTGCTGGGCGCCACCGCGTGGGTCGCGCCCAACTGGATCGGTCTGCCGGTGCAATGGTGCGGGCTGGTGTACGCCGAAGCCCTGTATCGGCTGGCGCGGCACGACCCCTCAGGGCCCTGGCAGCAGGTGGCCGAGGGCATCACGATCTCGGGCATCCAGCAGACTTACCCGGAGACGGACGCGGACTGCCGGGGTCTGCTGCCCGACAGTTACAATCTGCGGCCGCAGAGCCGCAACGGCCCGAACATCAATCCGGCCACTGTGCTGGCGCCGGCAGCGCGGTGGTTGCGACAGCCGGTGTACGATCAACGAGCCTTCCTACGCCACGGCCTGATGGTTCACGCGCCCGGCGCGATCGAATCCATCGAGGAGCGTGCCGGCGGAGTCCGCTTCACGGTGCGCGGCTGGCCGCGGGAACCCTACGAGATCCTGGTGGTCGGCCTGACGCAAAAGCCGGAAGTGCGGGTCAACGGCGCGCCCATCAGTCTGGCGCCGCCCCACTGGTTCCAAGCCGGCGAGCGCCGGCTCATTCTGCGGCTGGAGGGGACGGCCACGGTCGAAGTCGAACATCCCGCTCAAGCGGCCTTGCGCATCGAAGCGGTTCCGCAGGCCGACCGGGTCCGGATTTCCTGGCCCGGCACGGCGTCGGCTTACCGGCTCGAGTCCGCCCCGGAGTTGGGGCCGGCAGTTCGCTGGGCGGAGGTCCCGGCCAGTTCGGAGCTGGTCGCCGGGCGGTTGGCCATCGAAGAGCCGGCCGATGAGCCGGCCGCGTTTTACCGGCTGGTGCGGTAGGTGGCCGCCGATCAAACTCTGACGGCGCCGGACGGCTCCCCATCCCGCGGCTCGGCCGGTTGGCGATAGCCGCTCAGCGCAGCCGAGAGGATCCGCTCCTCGCTCCACTCGTCGCGCGCGAACGTGGCGGCGATGCGGCCGGCGGACATGACGGCAATGCGGTCGCACAGGGCCAGGAGCTCGGGCAGGTCGGAGGACACGACGAGGAGGGCCTTGCCCTGGGCGGCGAGGTCGTCGAGCAGCTTGTAAATCTCGAAGCGCGCG
>CAYNCT010000192.1:0-3921 GCA_964396005.1 uncultured Verrucomicrobiota bacterium
CAGGAAATGACCATTTCCTTCATTCCCAAGATTGTCATCACCTTCCTCTCCCTCCTCATCTTCGGCGCCTGGATGATCGGAAAGCTCGTGGACTTCACTCGCGAGATGATCCTGATGATTCCCCAATGGATTCAATAAGGGCGATCGGTTGACCGGCAGCCGGCCGAAATGGAATTCCCATGGTCAGTTTCCATGTGAGCACGAATGAAATAGCCATCCTTCTCGCGATCCTCCTCCGAGTCAGTATCATCCTCTTCCTCGTCCCGATCTTCGCGGGGCATCAGGTGCCCACCGCAGTCAAGGCAATGGTGACGGTGGCTCTCGGCTGTATGATGTACGGGTTGGTGCGGCCCGCCGTGAATCCTTTGCCACTCGAGATCTCATCCCTTCTCTGGATCGTTCTCGGGGAGATCGTCCTGGGCGCTTTTCTCGCATTGGCGATCCTGATGGTTTTTGCAGCGTTTCAGCTGGCCGGAGAGCTGATCAGCTTCCAGATGGGTTTTGGATTTGCCCAATCCGTGGACCCGCAGAATGGGGCCTCCATGATGATTCTCAGCCGCTGGTTTCAAATCGTTGCGACTTTGATCTTCTTCGGATTGAACGGCCACCACACGGTCATCTCGGGCATCGCCGAGAGCTTTCGCCAGATCCCCATGGGTGGATTCGCCGCCGACGCCACTATGCTGCACCATCTCCTCACCCTCTCGAGGCAACTCCTCGTCATCGCCATCAAGCTGTCCGCCCCGATCACGGTGACGATCCTGATCAGCCAGCTGGCCCTGGGGCTGGCGTCGAAGTACGCACCGCAGGTCAATATTCTGGCTTCCGTTTTTCCACTGACCATCCTGTTGGGATTTTTGTTCATCGGCATTTCGGCCTCACTCTGGGGAGAGGTCATGGGGGGTTATCTGGGCTACATGCTTCGAATTGTCGAGGAATGGCTCAGGTTTCAGAAGGCGGTCCCTCTGTAGGGCCGACTGTCGGACAAAAGATTGACTGAGTCGCTCATTTTGACGTGGAATCGACCTGATGGCGGGTAGCCAGGAAAAAACCGAGAAACCGACTTCAAAGAAGCTGAACGACGCTCGCAAAAAGGGGCAGATCCCCAAGAGCAGCGAGCTCAATGCCTCCGTCGTGATCCTCGTGGGAGGAGTGGCCACCTACACGGCTTCCCAGGCCATTCCAGCCCGGTTCAAAATGCTCATGCAAGAGCTGTGGGGACAGGGTTTTCACACGGCATTCGAATCGCCGCTCAGCACAGACATGTTTCTCAGTGTAACCAGCCACTTCATGGTCATGGTCGGACCGATCCTGCTGGCTTGCATCACAGCTGCCGCGGCCATCAACGTTGCACAGACCAAAGGGATCAGTCTCTCATGGGAAGCCGTGAAACCGGGCTTCTCCAAGCTGAATCCCATGAACGGCATCAAGAGGCTTTTCTCTCTGCGCTCGTCTCTCGAACTCATCAAGTCCATTCTGAAGTTCGTCGTCATCAGTACCACAGCCTATTCGGTCTACATGTCCGAACATGAAGCCGTCATGAACCTCATGGTGGGAGATCTTGGCCTCACCATTGGAACCCTGGGCTCCATGGCTTTGCGAATCGTCCTCCGCGTCGGCGGCATCATGCTGTTTTTCAGCCTCCTCGACTACTATTACCAGAAATGGCAGCACATGAGAGATCTCCGCATGACCAAGCAGGAGGTCAAGGAGGAGCACAAGCAGAGCGAGGGCAATCCTCAGATCAAGAGCCGCATTCGATCCATTCAGCGCTCCCTTGCCCGCCAACGCATGATGGCCAATATTCCCAAAGCCAGTGTGGTCATCACAAACCCCACCCATTTTGCCGTTGCCCTTCAATACGACTCCAAAATGGAAGCCCCGAAGGTGCTGGCCCGCGGAGCGGATTTCCTGGCGAGGAAGATCATCAAGACCGCACGCCGACACGGCGTCCCCGTGGTACAGAATCCTCCATTGGCACGTGCTTTGTATCATCAGGTGAGACTGGAGGAGACGATACCAGCCGATCTCTACAAGGCAGTGGCAAAGGTATTGGCTTACATCTACCAGCAGAAGCACCGGAAACCTCACTGACCTTTGAAGCCTGTGGGCCGCCCCTTCACGGTGGAAGGGGATCCTGACAGTCTGAGAGGGTTGTGCTCAATAGAGCACTGAGATTTGAAGGTTTTCACCTGTAACCGTTTGTGAGAGAAAGCGAACAGAGACCATTGAACACTGTTGCCGGTAAATCGAATCCACTCTTGCAGCGTCTGAAAAACATCTCAGACGGCGACGCCGTCATGGGGATCGGCATCGTCGTCATTCTGTCGATCATGTTGCTGCCGCTGCCGAGTGTTCTGCTGGATGTGCTCATCGCCGGCAACATCGCCATCGGTCTCATCATCCTGCTCACGGCCATCTACAGCGTCCGGGCGGTGGATTTCGCCATATTCCCTTCGATCCTCCTGATCACGACGTTGTTTCGCCTGGCGCTCAACATCTCCTGCACGCGTCTGGTCCTCCTGCACGGTCATGAAGGAACCACGGCCGCCGGTCATATCATTGAGGCTTTCGGCAACTTCGTGGTGGGCGGGAACTATGTGGTGGGGCTCGTGATGTTCATCATTCTCGTCATCGTGAACTTCGTGGTGATCACCAAGGGGACCGAGCGGATCTCCGAAGTGGCAGCACGGTTCACCCTGGACGCCATGCCGGGAAAACAGATGAGCATCGACGCCGATCTCAACACGGGCATGATCAACGAGCAGGAGGCCCGCAGACGCCGAGAAGGCATCGCCCAGGAGGCTGATTTCTATGGCACCATGGACGGCGCCAGCAAGTTTGTACGTGGAGATGCCATTGCAGGAATACTGATCACTTTCATCAATATCATCGGGGGCTTGCTCATCGGAATCCTGCAAAACGGCATGAATATCCTGGATGCCTTGAAGAACTACACGCTTCTAACGGTCGGTGACGGGCTGGTCTCTCAGATCCCCGCCCTCGTGATATCAACATCCGCAGGCATCCTGGTCAGCAAGGCGGCTTCGGATTCGGGCATGGGAAAGGCCTTCGGCAAAGTGTTCCGGCTCCAGCCCAAACCCCTCGGCCTGGCCGGCCTCCTCCTCTACGTCCTGATCCTCGTGCCGGGTTTTCCGTTCTTCCCTCTGGTGACAGTGGGAACCCTGCTCGTCTCTGTCTCCTATTACCTGTCTCAACGGGATCCCGATGAGGAGATGATGTCGACCGACGGGCCCGACGCATCGTCGGATCCATCGGTCGAGTCTCCGAAGCTCCCCCCGCTCATGGAAGCTCTCGAGCTCGAGGTGGGCTATGGCCTCATTTCTCTCGTGGATGAGACGCAGCACGGGGATCTTCTCTCACGCATCAAGGCCATTCGCCAGCAGCTGGCCCTCGATTTCGGCATCATTGTGCCCGCACTGCATATTCGAGACAACCTTCAGCTCAAGCCGGCAGAGTACCGCGTGCTGCTCAAGGGAAACTCCATCGGGCGCGCTGAGCTCATGCTGGGCCATTATCTTGCTCTGAGCCCCGGGGAAGACGCCAAACCCATTGAAGGGATTCCGACCAAGGATCCGGCTTTCGGACTTTCCGCCATGTGGATTCCCGAAGCACGAACGGAAGCGGCTTCGGCAGAAGGCTATACCGTGATTGACCTTTCGACGGTCATGGCCACACATCTGACCGAGCTCTTCAAACAGCATGCGGGGGAACTGCTCGATCGCCAGACCGTACAGCAGCTCCTGGACCACCTGGCGGACACCCAGCCCAAGCTCATTGAGGAGCTGACTCCCGGATTGCTCTCGGTGGGCCAGATTCAAAAGATCCTTCAGAACCTCATCAACGAGCAAATTCCGATTCGGGATCTGCAAACGATCGCTGAAACTCTCGCCGACCAGG
>CAYNCT010000193.1:0-3873 GCA_964396005.1 uncultured Verrucomicrobiota bacterium
ATTTTCCCCGCCATGCACGTGGGCCGCGTGTGGTTCGATTGGTGGCTGTTCCCGATTCCCACCTATCAGGGGCTTTGGCCGCAGTTCCGCTCGCCGCTGATGTGGGACGTGTTCGCCGTCTCCACCTACTTCACGGTCTCGGTGCTCTTCTGGTACATGGGGTTGATTCCGGACCTGGCGGTGTTCCGGGACCGTGCGAAGACCAAGATCCGCAAGTTTATCTACGGCCTGTTCGCGCTGGGCTGGACCGGATCCAACCGGCACTGGAGCAATTACGAGAAGGCGTATCTGATCCTGGCCGGCCTGAGCACGCCGCTGGTGCTCTCGGTGCATTCGATCGTCTCCCTCGACTTCGCCGTCTCGCAACTGCCGGGCTGGCACACCACCATCTTCCCGCCCTACTTCGTCGCCGGCGCGGTCTTCTCCGGCTTCGGCATGGTGCTCACGTTGTTGATCCCGCTGCGCAAGGTGTGTCACCTCGAGGACATCATCACGATGCGGCACATTGACGTGATGTGCAAAGTGACGCTCGCGACGGGGTCCATTGTCGGCTACGCCTACCTGATGGAGCTGTTCATCGCCTGGTACAGCGGCAGCCCGTACGAGCGCTTTGCGTTTCTGAACCGGCTCGGCGGTCCGTACGCCTGGGGCTACTGGATCATGATGAGCTGCAACGTCATCGTGCCCCAGTTGTTTTGGTTCCGGAAGGTCCGCGAGGACCTTTGGTGGGTGTTCGTGATTTCTATCCTGGTCAACATCGGCATGTGGTTCGAGCGCTTCGTCATCATTGTGATCTCGCTCCACCGTGATTTCCTCCCCGCCAACTGGGGATACTTCAAACCGAGCTGGGTGGACATCTGCACCTACCTCGGCACGTTCGGACTGTTTTTCACCATGTTCCTGCTCTTCATGCGGTTCCTGCCCATGATCGCCGTGGCCGAGGTCAAGGGCGTCACGCCGCAGGCCGATCCGCATGATCCGCGGGGCGGGGCGAGGGAAGGAGGGCACCACTGATGAGCGCGGCCTCGCGCCCCTACGGGCTGATGGCGGAGTACGAGACCCCGGCGGACCTGATGCACGCCGCGGAGCGAATCCGCGACGCGGGTTTTCGCCGGTGGGACGTGTTCACCCCGTATCCGGTTCACGGCATGGACAAGGCCATGGGGTTGAAGAACTCGAAGGTCGGCTGGTTCTCCTTCCTGGGTGGGGTGACCGGTTACACCACGGGCATGTTGCTGATCTACCTGACCAACCGGATTGACTATCCGATCCTGATTGGGGGCAAACCGATGTTCAGCCCGTTCTCGGCGTTTCCGCCCTCGTACGAACTGACCATCCTGCTGGGGGCCTTCGGCGCGCTGTTCGGCATGTTAATCCTCAATCGCCTGCCCCGACTCCATCATCCCCTGCTCAAGCACGAGCGCTTCCGCCTCGCCACCCACGACCGGTATTTTCTCGTGATCGAAACCGCCGACCCGCGCTATCGCGATGCTGAAACCCGGCAGCTCCTCGAGGCCACCGGCAGTAAACGCATCGAACTGGTGGAGGACTGACCATGCGCTACTTCTTCGGCTTGTTTGCCCTCCTGGTCGTCGCGGTGCTCAGCATTGCCGGTTTCCGCGGCGACCCCTCGCGCCGGCCGCCCATCGAAATCTTTTCGGACATGGACCGCCAGCCCAAGGTCCGCCCGCAGACGCGCAATGACTTTTTCCCGGACCGCGCGGGTTCGCGGCCGCCAATCCAGGGGACGATTGCGCGCGCGACACCGCTCCGCGTGGGCGACACCAGTGTCTATGGGTTCGAGGAGCACGCGGTGAACACCGGACGGGTGCCGGGCACGACCAATTTCGTCGAACTGAACCCCTTGCCCATCACGGCCGCGTTGATGGCGCGCGGGCAGGAGCGCTATCAAATCAGTTGCCTCCCCTGCCACGGGCCCCAGGGCGACGGCAAAGGCATCACTACCAAGTACGGAATGGTCGTCATCGGCAACCTGCACGACCCGCGCATCGCGCGGATGCCGGATGGGGAGCTCTTCAATACGATTACCTACGGCAAGAACCTGATGCAGGGGTACGCGGCGAACATCGCCGTACCGGATCGCTGGGCCATCATCGCGTATGTCCGGGCGCTCCAGCTCAGTCACCTGGCCAGCCTCGAGGAGGTCCCGGCCGAACACCGCGCCTCCCTGCCCCAGTAGCCTATGAGCACCCACTCCGAATCCATGACGGTCGCGCCGCTTGACCTCTCCCGCTGGCGGGACGTGCCCACCGTCCTGATCTTCACCGGGCTGGTGGGCGCGGTGCTCGGGTTGGCGCTGAACGTTAACCAGTTCGCGCACTCCTGGCTGGTCGCGTTCATGTTCTTCCTCAGCCTCGGACTGGGCGGCCTGTTTCTGGTGCTGGTGCATCACCTGTTTGACGCCGGCTGGTCGGTGCCGATCCGCCGGTTCAGCGAACATCTGGCCTGTCTCCTCTTCCCCTGGCTGGCCATCTTTTTCCTTCCCATCGCGTTGCTGGCCCCACGGCTTTACGGCTGGATGAACGTAGCCGATCCGCACGCGGACCACGCGCTGCACGCCAAATTGCCGCTGTTCACCAAGCCGGCATGGTACCTGGTGGCCACGCTGTGTTTTGCGGCCTGGTGGTTTTTCTCCTCGCGACTCCGGCACTGGTCGCTCGAGCAGGACAAGACCGGCGCGGCCGTTTGCACCTACCGGATGCGCCGGCTCGCAGCCATCGGCGTCTTCGTGTTCGCCGTGACGCTGACGTTCGCGGCGATCATGTGGATGAAGGGCATGATGCACCAGTGGTTCTCGACCATGTACGGCGTGTACTATTTCGCCGGCAGCGCATGGCTGACGGTGGCGACCGCGTACCTGATCACGATGGTGCTCAAGCGCAACGGCACCCTCGCCGCCGTGTTGCACGAGCACCAGTTCTACTTCCTGGGCTCGCTGTTCTTCGCGTTCACCGTCTTTTACGCCTACATCCACTTTTCCCAGTACTTCATCATCTGGAACGCCAACATGCCCGAAGAGACGTTCTGGTATGTGATCCGGGAACAGGGGTCCTGGTTCTACGTCGGCCTTCTGCTCATCTTCGGCCACTTTTTCCTGCCGTTTCTCGCGCTGCTGCGGATTGATCTGAAGCTGACGTTCTGGTGGATGATTCCGCTCTGCGTTTGGGCGTGGCTGATGCACTACGTGGACATGGCGTTCAACGTCAAGCCGTCCATCAGCCCGAACGGCTACCCATGGATGTGGGCGTGGTTGGATCTGAGCTGTCTGGCCCTGATCGGCGGGGTGCTGACGCGGGTGTTTCTGAAGAGTCTCGCCGGTCATCCGCCGTTCCCGCTCAAGGATCCGCGGTTGATCGAAGCCATGGGACATCGGCATCCGGTGGCCTCGCCCATCTCCGGCGGTGAAATGGATGAGACGGAGGAACTGGCGGATGGGGGCGCGGAGGCCCGAGGAGGTGCGCAGTGAACTTCGGAAGGCAAATACTGAATCGAGCGACTCTCACCGCCTGGCTGGTCGGGTTGGGCGGGGCGTTTCTGATCGTCGGCGGGCTGGCTTGGTACGTTATCCAGCGCACCGCTCCGCCGGGGGTGGATGTCGCTCGCGCAGAACTGCGGCGCAAGAACCTGGCTGAACTGCAGGCGCTCAATGCCCGGGCGCTCACCACCTACGAACTGCTCGACAAGAACAAGGGCCTCTACCGCATCCCCATCCGCCAGGCCATGGCGATGACGGTGGACCTCTGGCGCGACCCCGCCGCCGGCCGCGCGGACCTCCTGGCCCGCATTGACAAGGCCACGGCCAAGCCGCCCGAACCGGTCAACCAGTACGAGTGAGGACGCGGGCGATGTTCC
>CAYNCT010000194.1:0-3866 GCA_964396005.1 uncultured Verrucomicrobiota bacterium
GCGTGACCCAGGGCTTGATGTGGAAGCAGTTCACCCCCGATGGGTTCATGCAGTACCCGAATTTCCTCGAGACTGTCCTCCAGATCCTTCCGATGCACCAGCTTCGGGCCGTGGGCGGGTTGCTTTATCTCGCCGGGGTGGTCCTCATGGCCGTCAACCTCTACCAGACCGCCCGGAGCGGCAAACTGGTCGAGGAGGAGGAAGCCAAGGCGGCGCCGTTGTCCGCGCAACCGGTGCATGAAGAGAAGAAGTACCGACCGCACCGGTTCCTCGAAGCGAAACCCGTGCTGTTCACTGCGTTGACGATCCTCGCCATCCTCATCGGTGGCCTGGTCGAGATCATCCCGCTGTACCTGATCAAGTCCAACGTGCCCACCATCGCCAGCGTCAAGCCGTACACGCCCCTCGAGCTGCTGGGGCGCGACATCTACATCCGCGAAGGCTGCGTGGGCTGCCATTCCCAGATGGTCCGCCCCTTCCGCTCCGAAACCGAGCGCTATGGCGAGTACTCCAAGGTGGGCGAGTACATCTTCGACCACCCCTTCCTGTGGGGCTCGAAGCGGACCGGACCGGACCTTCACCGCGTCGGGCGCAAGTATCCTGATGCGTGGCACTACAACCACATGGAGAACCCGCGCTCCACCTCGCCCGGCTCGGTCATGCCGCCCTACCCGTGGCTGCTCACGCAGACCCTCGACACCAATGTCCTGCCCGCCCGCATCAAGGCCCTCCGCAAGGTCGGTGTGCCGTACCCGGATGGGTACGAGCAGGGCGACGCGCAAAAGGACCTCGCGGCGCAGCAGCGCGACGTGGTCGTGGGGCTGAGCCTGGGCGAGGTCAATGCCCGGCCGGACCGTGAAATCATCGCCCTGATCGCCTACCTGCAACGCCTGGGCACTGACATCAAGAACCAGTCGCAGAACGTCGCCGCGCAATGATCAAAAATGTCCTCACGCACATCGGCGGCATCGGCCTGTACGGGGTCATTTCGATTTGCCTGTTCTTTGCCGTGTTCGTCGGCGTGCTCCTTTGGGCGTTCACCCTGAAATCTGGCTATCTCAACTCCATGCGTCGCCTTCCGCTGGAAGACGAACCCGGTTTGGAACCCGGCGGCATAACCCCCTCCCGCGATGAGTAATCCCTCCAACCCTGCCCCCCACGAGGATCCGCTGCTGCTCGACCACGAGGCCGACGGCATCCGCGAGCTGGACAACAAGCTGCCGCGCTGGTGGGTCTGGCTCTTCAACCTGACCATCCTCTTCTCCGCCATCTATCTGGCCTACTACCACGTCTTCGCTCCGGGCGATCTGAAGAAGTACGGTCAGATGGTGACGGAATACCAGGCTGAGAAGGCCGTCGGCGACCGTCTCAAGGGCGCCGCCATGGCACGGTTCGAATCCACCCTGAACTCCGTCGAGCCCTCGCGAGACGCCACGACCCTCGCCGAAGGCCGCGCTCTGTTTGAACGCAACTGCGCTCCCTGTCACCGAAACGACGGCGGCGGGTTGGTTGGGCCCAACCTGACGGACGACTTCTGGATTCACGGCACCAACTTCACCGACAACGTGCGAACAATCTGGAACGGGGTGACCGAAAAGGGCATGCTCGCATGGAAGGATCAGGGCATGAAGCCCAACGAGGTCCTCGCGGTCGCCAGCTACATCTACACCCTGCGCGGCGCGAAGCTGGAGAAGCCCGGCAAGCCCCCGGAGAATCAGGTCCCGGCCCAGACCGGTCCGAACGAATACGAGTGACGCGCTCCACGCCGATGGCGGCGCGGAACGGCCCGAGGCTCGGGGAACTGCGGGGCAGCTAACCAGACCGGCCGCACCGCCCCGTGGGATGCCCCCCCTCGGGACCTTCAGTTCGCCAGGCAGGCGGTGAGGGCCTCGCGTCAATGCGGGCGCGAGCGGCGGCGAACTTCCCGACACCCGTGATTCTCGCGCGCCGATCTCGACCTTGACCTTGACCGGATTCCAGACCGCGGGCGAAGCCGCGCGACTGCCGCTTGACGTTATTTCGTTTTGTGGCGAAATATCGCGAAGCGATGCGCGCGTTTATGAACATCACCCGGGCCCTGGCGGACGAGACCCGCGTTCGCGCGCTCCTGGCGCTGCGCAACGGCGAGTTGTGCGTCTGCCAGATCACCGAGCTGTTCGGCCTCGCCCCGTCCACGGTTTCCAAGCACCTGTCCATTCTGTTTCAGGCGGGGCTCGTCGAGTCGCGCAAGGCCGGGCGCTGGATCTACTACCGTTGGCCGGGCCAGGATGCCCCGGTGGTGGTGCGCGAAGCGTTGGATTGGGTCGCGCAGGCGCTGGCGAACAACCCCGCCGCGCGGGCGGACGCCCGCCAGCTCAAGAAGATCGTCCAGCAGGACCCCACGCTGCTGTGCAAACGACAAACGCAAAAGTGAAGCCCACCGTTCTCATTCTGTGTACGGGCAATTCCTGCCGCAGTCACCTGGCCGAAGGCATTCTGCGCGCGGCAGCGGGCGAATTCCTGAACGTGCAAAGCGCCGGATCAAAGCCCGCCGGTTACGTCCATCCGCTGGCGATTCGGGTGATGAAGGAGATCGGCCTGGATATCTCCGCGCATCGGTCAAAGCACCTGAACGAATTCCTCCATCAGCCGGTGGAAACCGTCATCACCGTCTGCGGTAACGCCGACCAGGCCTGCCCGACGTTTCCCGGCCAGGTAAACCGCCATCACTGGGGCTTCGATGACCCTGCCCATGCCTCCGGCTCGGACGAGGAGAAGCTGGCGGTGTTCCGACGGGTGCGGGACGAAATCAAGCGGGTGTTCGAGGCGTACGCCGCCGGTCGGCGTGATCAGACCAGGGCAGCAGCTTCCTGAAACGGATATGACTTCAAACCGCGATTCCGAAGCGGTGCGGCAAACGGTTCGCGAGGGGTACGGCAAGATTGCCGCAAGCGGCGGCTCGTGCTGCGGGCCGACGCCGACCTGTTGCGGCTCGACTCCCTTGGCATCTGAAGAGCTGGCCCGGCACATCGGTTATTCCGGCGAGGAATTGGCCGCCCTGCCGGATGGCGCGAACCTGGGGTTATCGTGCGGCAATCCGAATGCGCTCGCCGACCTCCGGCCCGGCGAAGTCGTGCTCGACCTGGGCGCGGGCGGTGGGTTCGACGTGTTCATCGCCGGCCGCAAGGTAGGGCCGACGGGCCGCGTCATCGGCGTGGACATGACGCCCGAGATGCTGGCCCGGGCCCGCAAGAATCTTGCGGCCTATCGGGAACGCAGCGGACTGAACAACGTGGAATTCCGCCTCGGCGAGATCGAGCATCTGCCCGTGGCCGACCATTCGGTGGACGTGGTCATCTCCAACTGCGTCATCAATCTCTCGCCCGACAAGCCGCAAGTCTGGCGGGAGATTGCCCGCGTGCTCAAGCCGGGCGGGCGCGTGGCGGTTTCTGACCTGGCGCTGCTCAAGCCCCTGCCGCCCGCCGTGGCCGAAAGTGTCGAAGCGCTGGTCGGGTGCGTGGCGGGCGCGGTGCTGGTCTGGGAAACGGAGCAGATGGCCCAAGCGGCGGGCCTCGCAGACATCGTTTTGAATCCCCAAGCCGCTTACATTGACGGCATGGTGGACTGGCAGGATCCGCTCTACCAAACGATCATCGCCCATCTGCCGCCCGGGACGAAGCCGAGCGATTACGTCACGAGCCTGGAAATTACGGCGCGCAAACCCGCCGCCCACCGTTCCTGAGACGGCGCCACCGAACTCTCTCTCAACCAGCAAGCCTATCCCCTTACAGCCCATGAGCGACTCTGCCACGGTCATCAACTCAACCACGCTCCAACCCCCTGCGCCTCCCAAGCGGCTGAACTTCTTCGAGCGTTACCTTTCCCTC
>CAYNCT010000195.1:0-3766 GCA_964396005.1 uncultured Verrucomicrobiota bacterium
CGACGGGCGGAGACAATGAACGGAAACTACTTGCGCTTCTTCTTCGCAGCGCTGGCAGCCGCCAGGGCTTCCTGGGCGGCCTTGGTCTTGGCCATGCGTTGCTGGAACTTGTCCACGCGGCCTGCCGTATCCACGAACTTCTGCTGACCGGTGTAAAATGGATGGCAGGCATTACAGATGCCGACGATGATGACCGGTCGAGTCGAGCGCGTCTTGAACGAATTGCCGCAGGCGCAGCGCACTTCCGCCTCGACGTACTTCGGATGGATGTCAGCTTTCATATTCAAAAAGAGCGGGAAACGTACCGAGGTCGCGAGTGGAAACAAGCTGGAAATTGGGCGAATTCGATTGACTGGACGAGCAAGCGGTCGTTAGCGTTCCGGTCCCTTCGGGGTCCAGAGTAGCTCAATGGTAGAGCAGCCGGCTGTTAACCGGCGGGTTAGAGGTTCGAGCCCTCTCTCTGGAGCCATTTTGTTTCCAAACGCCCCCCTCCTTGCCCCCGCAGGCCGCCAAGTCCGTTTGACCTCCGAGTGCCGGCAACTTCGGATCGCTGTCGTTGGCCCGGGCTCGCGAATGCAGCCCCCGCCCCTCGGCCGCCCGTCTCACAGCTCCCTCAGCCGGAGGTTTCGCCAACGGATCTCAAGAGGCTCGGACCGATTGCCCACCCCGTGGACCTGCAGGGCGATGAAACCCTCCCGGGTTGCATCATCGTCCAGTTCGGCCGCCCGCACACCGTTCAGCCAGGTCTTGATCGAATTACCGCGACATTCGATACGGAAGTGGTTCCAGTCGTTCGGCTTGAAGGCTTTGCGAGCGGGTTCATTACCCTTGAGGTCCGCCAGCCAGCCCCGGCGGGCTTCGTCATAAATCCCGCCGGTCCACGCGCGCTCGCTCGGGTCAATTTCGATCTGGTACCCGTGAACGCGGCCGGCCGGGATGCGGAACTCCTTGCCGCCGAGCCGCACCGTCCGCGGGGCGTCGAAACACTCACTACGGACCTGAACCCCGGAATTCAGGCCGGTCATGGGCTTGAATTCCAGTTCGAGTACGAAGTCGCGGAACGAGCGGGTGGTGCAGAGAAACGAGTTGGGGGTTGAAGGCACCGTACGGCCCACGATTTCCCCGTTTTCCACCGCATAAACCGCCTTCCCGCCCCGCTGAACCCAGCCGGCAAGGGTTTCGCCATCGAAAAGGCGGGTCCAACCGTCGCTGTCCCCGGCGGTGCCAGCGTGAAGAAGAAGCAGACCCGCGGTGAGAAGCGAAGCTTTGCGCATGGCCGTTTATAGACGACGGGAAGCCGCGGGGAAACGGAAAACCGATCCGGGAAGGGGAGCAGGTGCTCTGCCGCCAGGGATCGCTGGCAATTGCCAAATTCCTTGAACAAAAGGCTCTAAAAGTTAACCTGCCGGCATGGCAAAGGCGACCCCCTGGCTTCTGTGGCTGTGCGTGCCTTTGTTGGGTTGCGGCGTGCGTTCCGATCACTCGAACCAGATGACCACTGAGAGCGGCTGGGCCGAGGCTCGCCAGGGCATGGTCGCCCAGCAGCTTGCGGCACCCGGTCGCGGCATCCGCGACGAGCGAGTGCTGGCGGCCATGGGCAAGGTTCCGCGCCACGAATTCGTCCCGGAAGCCAGCCGCCACGATGCCTACGGAGATTTCCCCCTGCCCATCGGTTATGGGCAGACCATTTCCCAGCCGTACATCGTCGCGTTCATGACCGAGCAACTCGTGCCGAAAGCTACCGACAAGGTCCTGGAGGTGGGCACCGGGTCGGGCTATCAGGCCGCCGTGCTGGCCGAGCTGGTTGCCGAGGTGTACACGATCGAAATCGTAGAACCGCTCGCCATCCGGGCCGAGAAGGACCTCCGCCGGCTGGGATACCGCAACGTCCGGGTCGGCCACGGTGACGGCTACCAGGGCTGGCCCGAGGCTGCGCCGTTCGATGCCATCATCGTGACTTGCGCTCCGGAGCGGGTTCCGGAACCGCTGGTCGAGCAGTTGAAAGATGGCGGCCGGATGATTATCCCCGTTGGCCCCGCCGGCGACCAGCAGTTGATCCTCCTCCGCAAACAAGCCGGCCGGCTGCAACGTCAGTCCGTTCTGCCGGTGCGGTTTGTTCCCATGACCGGTCCCGGCGCGACCACCGCTTCCCCATGACGAAGAAGAAGTCGAAATCTCTACCAAAGCCACCGGCCCCGACCCCGGCCAAACCCAAAGCCCCCATCGAGCCGATCCAGATTAAATGCCTTGGGATCGGGGACGGCTGGGCGTCGCTGGAGCGGAATCACTCGTCGTACGTGTACCGCCTGGGCAGCCGCAACCTCCTGGTGGACTGCGGCGAGCCCGTCAGCCGCTCGCTGAAAGCCGCCGGCATTCCCGCGGATGCCGTGGATGACCTGCTCCTTTCGCACCTGCATCTGGACCACCTGGGCGGCTACTTCATGCTGATCCAGGGCCTCTGGCTCGAACCCCGGCGCAAGCCGCTCACCGTGTACCTGCCAGCCGAGGGAATCGCGCCGGTGAAGAACCTGCTCCGCGCGGGCTACATCTTCGACGAGTTGTTGCAGTTCCCGATCACCTACCAGCCGCTCCGGTCCGGCGAGCCCTTCGCCAGCGGTCAGGCCCGCGTTACCCCCTACGCCAACACCCATCTGAACCGACTGCGCCAGCAATTTCAGGCCAAATACCCCCAGGCGTTCGAGTCCTTCAGCTTCCTCTTCGAGGTGGGAGGGCGGCGGGTGGCGCACTCGGCGGACATTGGGGCGGTCGAAGATCTCGATCCCTTGCTGCGCACGCCGGTGGAGGCGCTCGTTTGCGAGCTTGCTCACCTGGAACCGCGACGGCTCTTCGAATATCTCCGCGGCAAGCCGATTAAACGGGTGATTTTCGTTCACCTCGGCCGCGCGCAGTGGGCCAATCAAGGCAGCCTGCGCGACCTTGCGTTCGCCAGCCTCGGCGGCATCCCCTGTTCGTTTGCCCGGGACGGTGAGGCGTTCGTCATTTGACCGGCACCCAAGCCGCAACGATACACTCGGTCTTTGGTGGCATCGCCAACTTGGCCTTTCTGGGCGGCAACTTGCCGCCCACTCCTGCGCCCGGAAGCCGCCCCCCTATCAGTGGCCGCCTCGTGCGTTCGACGGTCGAGAGGCGAGCCCGACCGAACGGGCCAGCGGCCCGTTCGACCGCTCCTCCAATTGGATCGCTCCGGCTAAGCCCCTCCCGCCCTCGCGGCCGCGAGCCGCTCGACGGCCGCCAGCACTTCGGCGGCATGGCCACGGGTTTTGACCTGCGGCCAAATCTCGGCAATGCGCCCGTCGGGCGCGATCAAGAAGGTAACGCGATGCGTGCCCAGCCCGATCCGCCCGATGAAGGACTTCTCCGCGTACGCCCCGTAGGCCGTGACCACCTGTTTGTCGGGGTCGGCCACCAGCGGGAACGGCAGCTTGAAGAGGCGCGCAAACCGCTCGTGAGACTTGACCGAATCCGTGCTTACGCCGAGCACGGTGACGCCCCGGGCTTGCAGGGTCTCCCAAGCGTCCCGAAAACCGCACGCCTCGACGGTGCATCCCGGCGTGTTGTCCCGCGGGTAGAAGTACAGTACCACCCAGCGACCGCGCAGAGCGGACAAGGTAACCTCTTCGCCGGTCTGGGTCGGCGCGGTAAAATCCGGCGCGGGGTCGCCCACTTTCAATCGCAGTTCAAGTTTCGCCATACGGGGCAAGTGTCATCAGCAGTTGGTCAGGCGAGTGACATCAGCTCTTGGTCG
>CAYNCT010000196.1:0-3752 GCA_964396005.1 uncultured Verrucomicrobiota bacterium
ACCAAGAGCTGATGTCACTCGCCTGACCAACTGCTGATGACACTTGCCCCATCAAATCAAATCAAATCGTTCCGCCTGAGGCAACCAAGCTCCGTTCAAGGCGTTATGCGCGTTGTGGTAGATCGTTGTGAAACCTGGCCGCAGCGGAAAGTCGGGCGAGCAAGCGCCTCTCGCTTCTGTCGCCCCGCGTCCCCGCCAGTTGGTCTTGTGTCAAGCTTTAGCTGGATGCGCCGCCGGCTTTCCAGCCGGTCTCTGGTCGGCTTTGAATTGGGCGTTACGCATCGTAGCTTGCAAAGTAGCGCCGGCGTCACGCTTCAAAAGGCATACGCCCTCTACCTATTCCTTGTGCGCCTTGTGACTCTGACACCGTCCTCTGGTCGTTGAGATTGAACCATCCGCATCCAGAGTTCTCCGAACCCGCGCTGCACCGGTTCGCCGATCGGGCTACGGGTGCTTTGCTGATTGGGATGGTCATCTTCTCTCCTTGGGCCTTTGGCGGTTGGCCCAAGTGGTCCATCTGGACTATGAACATTGGCGGATATGCGCTGGGGCTGCTGTACCTCGCCAAGCTGATCATCCGTCACCGAACCGGTTTTCGGCCTTTGCGCTGGGGTGGACGTCAACCCAAGTTCATCCGATACGGGTTGGGCGCGATCACGATCCTGCTGCTTGGATGGTGCCTGATCAGCGCCGTCAACGCCCGGGCATCGGTGGACCTCGACAATTTGGTGCTGCTAGAGAAGGCTCGCTGGATTGACTGGCTCCCGCACAGCTATGACCAGCCTTCGACCTGGTTCGCCTTCTGGCAATACTTGGGTCTGGCAGGTGTCTTCTGGGCCCTGCGGGACTGGGTGTCCGTCGCCACGCGACAGGAGTACAGCCTGCTTCGTCACAGTGCTGGTTTAGAGAATTCGCCCTTTCCGACCAATTCGCCGTCTGACCACGAGCCTCTCGCCGACCGCGCTTGGCTGGCGCACCGACTGCCCGACCGGCTCAACCGCCTCCTCTGGGTGCTTTGCGTGAACGGTGCTTTGGTGGCGTTGGTCGGTATTCTCTCGACCTTCGCCAATCCGAGCAAAGTGCTGTGGTTGCTGCCCCACGAAACCCGCTCGGCCAACTTCTTCGGCCCATTCTACTATCGCAATCACGGCGCCGCTTTGGCCAATCTGCTCTGGCCGGTCTGCCTCGGCCTCTGGCTGGCTCACGGGCTCCGGTCCGAGAAGGCGGGCCACGGCTTCCTCGCCTCGCTCGGCCGCTCGGGCGCCTCTCTGCTTCCGTTATGCGTCAGTGTGATGGTCGCTGCCCCGTTCATCTCCAGCAGCCGAGGCGGTAGCGTCGTGGCGGTGTTGCTCCTGGCGGCGTGCGTTCCGTTGCTGCTCCTGATGCTCCGATCCAGCCGAATCGTTCTGACCACAGCGGGAGCGATCATGGTCATCGGGGGTGGCGCAGGCCTCTGGCTCGCGTGGGAACCGCTACAACAGCGGTTTTTGCATGGTTTTTTTGCTCATCCGACGGGGGTTGAGAGGCCGCTCACCGAGTACACCATTCGTGCGAAGATACGAATTCCGTCCCGGTGGGACCCTTGGTACTCTACTTTCGCAGGCTTGTCCGACAGTCCGACCATCCTCTGGGGTTCGTCGGGCACCATGACCCTCTCGCTGCGAAAGGGTGGTGTGTTCGAGGCGCGGTTTGTTGGGTCCAGTCGTAACCAGGTGCTGACGCTTGCCGCCACGAATGCCTTGTTTGCCGACGTCGGCCGGACCGTCGAAGTTATCTTCACCCAGCGCGCGGGCGAATCCGCGGTGTACTTAAACGGCGAACCCCTGAACCTCTCCAAGTCCGTGACCCAGGGCAACTTTGACTGGCCGGCCAGGCCAGCCTCGGCCTACCTCTGGATCGGTCAAGGTGGCGGCGGGTCGCTAAAGTTCAACGACCGCATCGAAGCCGTAACGCTGCTGGATCACGCTTTGACTCCGTCCGCGGTGACCACCTTGGCCGACCGCGATCCGAAGCCTGCTTCCGACTTTTGGCGGAGGGCCGGTGCATCGCTCCGGGCTTGGGAAGAACTGGGGCCCGTGCTGAACGTCTCTCCGGGCGTTCTTTCACCACGGGTCTGGTTTGAGACAGGATTGGGCGGGCGGTCTGAGATCGGCGAGGCGTCCCGCAAGATGATGGCCGGCTATCCCGCCGCCCTTGGCAGCGGCCCGCTTACCTACGCGTCTCTCTTCAAGGTGTTTCGGGGGATGAGCGATTCTGGCCATGACTGGTTTGCTCATAACGACTGGCTGGAGGCCAGGATCACTTACGGCTTCTTAGGTGCGGGAATTATCTACGTCGGCCTGGCTCTCTGCCCGGCCGCCATGGGGACCTTGGGGGGAGTTCCGGTGCCGTGGTGCCTTGGTGCGGGGCTGCTCTTAGCCCTGGCCGGCGGACTGTTGCACGCTCGATTTGACTGGATTCTTCAGATCCACTCATTGCTGTTCGCCGCAGTGTGTTTGGTAGGTCTCCTGAGTTCGATTTCCCTGCGCACTTCGCGACGCAGCGTTTGTCCATGACCACCCGGGAGCAGCTTTACTGGGCCTGCGAGTTAGCGATTTCTTCGGCCTTTTTGAATTCGGCGGAGAACCGCTGGGAGAAACATGAGATTGCCGATCTGTAATCGCTGCGCACAGCCCTGGACTGGGACTTGAGCCTTCATCAAGTTCTACCGGAGGGAGGCTCCGAGGGGTTCGGCCCGAGCGTTGGAACGCTTGGCCAGTTGTCCGGCCAACGCCCGGGTGTATCGCCTGCCTACGATGCAGCGGCGATTTCGCGAGCGGGTGGGAGCCACCGGTACGGTTCCAACCAAGGTGCCTGATTCGGTGGTGTGCGACATTGGCCTTCCCCGGATGCAGCGTGCAAGGGGCAGATACGAGCTTACTGACGGTGCGTTGCTACGGCCTGCGTAGTGGGTCGCGGGTGGGCTGCTCAGTTACCGGTTGGGCAGCGCGGGCATCCCGTGCGAAGAGTCCGGTGGTCTGCTTTAGCCATCGTGTAAACTTTTGATGGCGGAGGGGGGAGTGCATACCCCCTTTTTGTACCGATCGGTGCCCGCGCCGGGCGTTTTTTTCAATTTGAATGTTGTGTTCTCTCCCTTTCAGAAGATGTCAGATTAATGGGTGCGAAATCGGTCACGGCGCTGGGGGCCGTCAATTCCAGTTGCTTCAGTACCGTCGCTGGCTCGGTCGAACCTTCGAGCCCTTTTTGATGAAATGCCGCTGATAGACCTCATCGCGGGCGCGCGCCCAAACTTCATGAAGGTCGCCTCAATGATTGAGGCCATCCGTGAAGCCCAAGCACAGGGTGGCAATCTTCGATTCCGACTCGTTCACACCGGACAGCACTATGACCGGGCGATGTCGGGTTCATTTTTTGAGGACCTTGGAATCCCGGAGCCGGACGTCAATCTGGAGGCCGGTTCAGGCACTCAAGCCGAACAAACCGGTGCCATCATGGTGCGGTACGAGAAGCTGGTTACCGGGCATCCCTGCGATCTCACCATCGTGGTGGGCGACGTGAACTCCACCATGGCTTGCGCAATTGTGGCGCGAAAGCGGGGTATTCCAGTGGCCCACGTCGAGGCGGGCATCCGTTCTGGCGATTGGACGATGCCCGAGGAAATCAACCGCGTCGTGACAGATGCGATTGCCAACTGGTTCTTCACCACCAGCGAGTGGGCCGGGGAAAACTTACGACGATCAGGAGTTAAAGAA
>CAYNCT010000197.1:0-3729 GCA_964396005.1 uncultured Verrucomicrobiota bacterium
CTCCGGGAAGCGCGGTTCCGCGCGGCGCGGCGCCCGGACGGGTGCAGGAGGCGCGGGTTCTTCGGCGGGCGTTGCCGCGGTCGGAGCCGCCGCGCTGGGATAGGGCACCGCGGGCGTCTCGGTGTCGGGCGCGGGCGGGGCCGGTGTTTCGCCGGCCGCCTCGGGTGACGCAAGCGGAAACGGTTCAACGACCGGCTCGGCGGCGGCCTTGCCGCGGCGGGCGGGCTTCGTGGGGGTGGTTGCTGGGGCCTTCTTGGGGCGTGCCATAGACGGAAACAATAACTACCAACGACTGTCTGTGAGATCGCGGACCGCGTGATGCCGCCGGAACCCTGCTCAAGCACGGGAGGCTGATCCAGCCGGCCGAACTGGAGTGAGGGGTGGTGGCCACTGTTGACAAGTCACCCTGCCTTCTGGTCAAGGGGGTCTGCGGTCAACGCGCGACAAGGTGCGGCATCCCACATCAGGGTGTCAAGCGCCTTCCCGCAAACGGCGCCGCCCGCCAAGGCTCTTTCATCTGACCGGCCTCAGCGGCTCGCGCCACGCCATCGAGCGCATCCGGATGCGCTCGGAAATTGCGCCGCGAAATTCTGCCTGGCGCGGGCCATCTGCGATTCCCATTCCGCCCGCCAGAGGCCCTGCGACTTCACCCCTCCTCCAGCGCCCAGCCGGGTCGGATTTCCGCGTCGAGATCCGAAGGGGGCGCGCCCAGCGCGAGCTTGTGCTCGGCGACGAGGCCGACCATGGCGGCGTTGTCCGTGCAGAACGCGGGGGGCGCGATGCGGAGCGTCAGTCCCTGACGCTGGCACGCGGCCGCTAGGTCCCGCCGCAACCGACGGTTGCAGGTCACGCCGCCGGACGCCGTCACGCACCACACACCTTCCCGCAGCGCGGCGCGCAGGGTTTTGCCGACGAGCACTTCAACGATTGCCGCCCGCACGCTGGCGCAGAAGTCGCCGAGACGCGCTTCGTCCGTCAGCACCTCGGGATGGTCGCGCAGGCGATAGCGCACGGAGGTTTTCAGGCCGCTGAAGCTGAAATGGTCGTTCGGTTCCTGAAGCAGCGGCCGCGGGAAGGCAAACGCGCCCGGATCGCCCGTTTCCGCCAGGCGGTCCAGCACCGGCCCGCCCGGGTAGGCCAGGCCGAGCAGTTTGGCCGCCTTGTCAAAGCATTCGCCCGCGGCGTCATCCACCGTGGCGCCGAGCACGCGGTGGTGAAACACCGCTTCCACCTTGACCAGCATCGTGTGGCCGCCGCTCGCAATCAGCGAGACGTTGGGCTGGAACACGTCGAAGTGCGCCCGGGGCGGATCGCCGCCGATCCAAGGCGAGTAAAGGTGCGCCTCGTGGTGGTGGATGCCGATAAACGGCCGGTCCAGCGCGAAGGCCAGACCCTGCGCGGCCCGGAGGCCGACCAGCAACGCGCTGGGCAACCCGGGGCCCTGGGTGGCCGCCACCGCCTCAAGGGCGCCGGCGCTGATGCCCGCCTCGCGCAGGGCCGCCCGCACCAGCGGCGCCAGGTTGCGCAGGTGTTCTCGCGTGGCCAGCTCCGGAACCACGCCGCCGTACTCGGCATGGAGCCGCGCCTGGGAGGCAACGAGGTTCGACCGCACCGCGCCGTCATCCACGACGGCCACGCTGGTCTCGTCGCAGGAGGATTCGATGGCCAGCAGCACGGGAGCGCAGGAAAAACCGGGCGCGGGCAACGCGAGCTGCGCCCGCCGCGGCCGGGTGCCTCAGCGGGTGGAAACCTCGGTCTCGCCCGCGGCCCGGGCCGACAGCGCGCCACCATTCCGACGTTGCGTGAAGAGCGTGATGCCCTTGAGCAACTCGAAGGCGCGATCAAGCTGCCGATCCTCCGCCGCGAGGGCGGCCTCGCGGGCTTCCGGCTCGAGCGTTTCGAGGTACCCGGCCTGCCGACGATTGAACGCGGCTTGAGTCTCCTCCGGGGTCATCGGAACGATGATGTCGGGCGTGATGCCCTGCTCGTGGATCACCTTCTGACTGGGCGTGTAGTACTTGGCGGTGGTCAGGCGGAGCGCCGAACCATCCATGAGGGGAATGACCGACTGAACCGAGCCCTTGCCGAACGTGCGCTCGCCGACGATGACCGCACGCTTCAGATCCTGGAGACAGCCGGCGACGATTTCCGAGGCGCTGGCGCTGCCGCCGTTTACCAGGACCACCAGCGGGACCTCGAGGTGTTTGTCGCGGCTGGTTGCCCGATATTCCCGCCGCTCGCCGGGGTCGCGGCCGCGGGTGGAGACGATCGGCGTCCGCGCCGGGACAAACTTCTCGCACACCATCGCTGCCTGATCGAGCAGGCCGCCGGGATTGTCGCGCAGATCGAGAACCAGCCCTTGCAGGCCCTTGGACTCGAGTGTCTTCAACGCGGCGGACAGTTCCTTCTGCGTGCTTTCCCCGAACTGGCTCAGCCGGATGTAGCCCAGTTTGTCGGGGCCCAGCGGGTATTCGCCCCGGCCGTGGATGTCGCGAACGGTATCCACGCGAATCTGTTCGCGCTTGAGGGTGATGTCGCGCTCGGTGCCGGTGGAGGGGCGCTCCACGGTGATGGTGACCTCGGTTCCGGGTTCCCCGCGCAACTGCTGAATGGCCTCATTCTGACTCAATTCGCGCGCGTTGCGGCCGTTGATCTTGACGATCCGGTCGCCGGAGAGAATGCCCGCCCGCGCGGCCGGCGTGTCATCAATGGGCGCAATCACCGTCAGCACCCCGCCGCGCATGCCCACCTGGATGCCCACGCCGCCGAAGCGGCCCTCGGTGTCCTCTTTGAGCCCCTCGTACCGCTTCGGCTCCAGGAATTCGCTGTGCGGGTCCAGCGTGCCGAGCATGCCCCGCAGCGCGCCGTAGATCAGATCCTGGTAGGACAGGTCGGCGCCGTCCACGTAGTCCTGGCGCACCCGTTCCAGCACCAGCGCAAAGAGGCGCAACTGACGGTAAATGTCGTTCTTCGGTTCCGCCTCGGCCGACCGGAGGTAAAGCTGGGCCCCGAAGAAGAGGTTGAGCGCCAGCGCGGTGATGGTGACCGAGTAAATGAGTCTTCGCTTCATGCCTTGCCGCTCGCATCCGGCGGCGCGGCACAGTAGGAGGAGCGCGCCGACGTGGCAAGAATCGGCCCGGTGCGGCCGCGCTTCAGCGGACCACCACCAACCCGCCGCCCAAAGAACTCATCGCGCCGGCGACGGTCCCCGGAATCTCAGCCGCCGCCGCGGCGACGAGCCGGTCCCGCACGTCGGCCGCCAGCCGCAACGCCCCCGCGGCGGACTCGATCAAGCCCCGCGTCGTCTGGTGCGCGTAGTGGCTGAGGCCCGGGCGCAGCGGCACCGCGAAGACCGCCAGCGCCAGCCCATAAACGAGGACGTGCCAGGCGGCCGCTTCGCCGGCTTCGGCCGCCTGCCAGTACCGGCGCGCCACGCGGCAGTCACGCAGGGGCAGCAGGCGGCGCAGTTGCGAGCGCCCCACCGCGCGACTGGCCGCGGCGAACTGCCCCAAGCGGCCCCCGGCTGCCAGCTCCCGGTCGAGCGCGATCAGCTCGCGCCACTCCCCCCGACTCGCGTGCCCCCACGCGCGGACGATGGCCGGGAGTTCCACCGGCGCCAGCAGCTCGCGTTGGTAACGCGCGACGAAGCGGGCCAACGAATCAGCGTCCCGCACCGGTTCGGCACCCAGCGCGTCCGCGACCGGCAGAATGGCCAGCACGCCGGAAGAG
>CAYNCT010000198.1:0-3640 GCA_964396005.1 uncultured Verrucomicrobiota bacterium
CATGGCCACCATCATCTGTCCTAACAAACGTCCCCAGATGGCCACCGTTCGACCGAAGGTGATGAAGCCCGAGAGGAAGGATGGGCGCGAGGGTCGAATTCTCGTCACGGCCCTGCCCGAAGGGTGTTTCAGGAGCAGGATCGAGGTTCTGGAGGTCATCCCGGAGAAGGATCAGACCGCCAAGCTCACGGAAGCGGATGTCATCATCTCTGGAGGACGCGGACTCCGAAAGGCTGAGAATTTTTCGTTGATCGAGGATGTGGCTCAGCTGTTCGGCGGTGCAGTGGGGGCATCTCGAGGGGCTGTGGAGGAGGGCTGGATCGCTCCGTCGCATCAGGTGGGACAGACGGGCCGCACAGTGGCGCCGACCCTCTATATGGCCGTCGGTCTTGCCGGTGCCATTCAGCATGTGGTGGGCATGCAGGGCTCCCAGGTGATCGTGGCGGTCAACAAAGACCCCAATGCTCCCATTTTTGATGTGGCGACCTATGGTGTGGTGGCCGATCTTTTCGAGTTCATCCCGGCCTTTTCCCGCAAGATCAAAGTCGAACGGGGCGAGGCCTAGAGCGGAATCGACGGCGGGCTCATGCGGCCTCACCACAAATGCTTACAGGGCGCACGGAAAGGCAATCCGGGTTCTTTCTCTTTTCCTTCCCGCTTCCTGCAGATGTGTGTTCAGAGCCATGAGGCCTTTGGGGCTGCCTGCCGTTCCGTTTGGGGGATGAGCTTCCGGAGGAGAGGACAATGAGCGACAAGCGCGTGGTGGTGGTAACCGGGGCGAGTCGGGGGATCGGCCGGGCCGTGGCGGTTGCGTTGAGCGGGCCGGGGGTAGAGGTCATCATCAACTATCGGTCAGGGAAAGATGCTGCTGAGGAGACGGCCGAGGCAGTGGCTTCCCGGGGAGGGGTTGGTCATGCGATGCCCTTCAACGTCGCCGATGGGGATGAGGTGAAGGAGGCATTCAAGGAAATCATCAAAGTGCAGGGTCGCGTGGATGTGCTGGTGAACAACGCCGGGGTGGCCAGGGACAACCTGCTGGCGCTCATGAAGGCCTCGGAGTGGGACGAAGTGCTGGGCACAAATCTCCGGAGCGTTTTCCTCTGCTCCCAGGCCGTCGTGAAGGCCATGATGAAACAGCGTTACGGGCGCATTGTGAATATCACCTCCATCGTCGGTGTCATGGGGAATCCCGGCCAGAGCAATTACTGCGCGGCAAAAGCCGGAATCATAGGACTGACGCGTTCCCTGGCACGCGAGCTGATCTCCCGGAACATCACCGTGAATGCCGTTGCGCCGGGCTTCATCGAGACCGACATGACCCGGGACATGCCTGAAAAGGTGCGTGAAAGCCTGCTGGCTCAGATTCCTGCCGGCCGCTATGGTGCTCCTGAAGACGTGGCCTCAGCCGTCGAATTCCTGGTATCGGAAGGTGCCGGATATATTACGGGTCAGGTCATCCACGTCAACGGCGGCATGTTCATGGGATGAGTGTTTTTCCGACGCGGGTTCAGCGAAAGCCAGGGACCGATGAGTCCCTGCGGAGTGTTCCTGTCGATGATGGGACGGAGCCTTTTCTGACTCGAATGCCGGATGGGTGTGGGTGCGAAGGTGAGTGGCTGTCATTCCGCATCGGACCGCTGGACTGTTGCATGGGTTGCTTGAATATGGGGGAGTCACATTATGACGTCGAAGAATGGCCGTCGGGTGGTTATCACGGGAATTGGGCTCATTTCTCCCTTGGGTTGCGGGATTGAATCCAACTGGGAGGGGCTCATGGAGGGGCGTTCAGGCATTGGCTCCATCACCCGGTTTGACACCACCGGTTATGCCACTCAGATTGCAGGTGAAGTGAAGGATTTTCATCCCGAGGACTTCATCCCCAAGAAAGAGCTCAGGAAGATGGACCCTTTTCTGCAGCTGGGGCTGGGCGCCGCCCGCCTGGGTTTCGAGGACGCCCGGCTGACCGTTGATGCCGAATTGGCGGACAGGGCCGGTGTGATCATGGGCTGCGGGCTGGGGGGACTCCATACTATCGAGGAATATCATCGGGTACTCCTGGATGCCGGTCCCAAGAAGATGAGTCCTTTCTTCATCCCCATGCTCATCGGCAACATGGCGTCCGGTCTCATTTCCATTTACCATGGCTGCAAGGGGCCGAATCTTTCCATCCAGACAGCATGTGCCGCAGGAACTCATGCGGTGGGGCAGGCTTTTCACTATATCCGCCACGGTCTTGCAGACGTTATGGCAACGGGGGGCGTTGAATCGACCGTTACGCCCCTGGCTGTGTCCGGATTCAACGCGATGCGGGCCCTGTCCACCCGGAACGATGAACCTCAGAAGGCTTCACGTCCCTTCGATCGGGATCGGGATGGGTTTGTGCTCGGCGAGGGCGGGGCGGTTCTGATTCTCGAGGAAGCGGAGAGGGCCCTTCAGCGAGGGGCAAAGATCTACGCCGAGGTGATCGGATTCGGCCTGTCGGGCGATGCGCATCACATGGCCGCCCCGGCGCCCGACGGCGAAGGCGCTGTGCGGTGCATGCAAAATGCTCTGGACGATGCATCCATCGAACCGGAGGCAGTGGATTACATCAACGCTCACGGTACTTCCACCGACCTCAATGACAAGTACGAGACTCAGGCGATCAAGACGGTGTTCGGGGATCACGCCGGAAAGCTGGCCGTGAGCTCGACCAAGTCCATGACCGGCCATCTGTTGGGTGCCGCGGGGGGGCTGGAGGCTGCCTACACCGCCCTCGCTCTGGATCGCCAATACATACCGCCCACCATCAATTACGAAAACCCGGATCCCGACTGCGATCTGGATTACGTCCCGAACAAGCCTCGTTCGGCCCGGATCCGGGTGGCCGTTTCCAATTCCTTCGGATTTGGGGGCACCAACGGGAGTCTTGTTTTTCAAAGGTGGAACGGCAAATGAAGATCATGATGGCATGTGATCATGCTGGGCTGGAGTTGAAGCAAAAACTGAAGCGCCACTTGTTGGGTCTTCAAGGGGATGTCGAAGATATCGGCACCCACGATGGCAATTCGGTGGACTATCCCGAATATGCCGCCCGTGTCGCCCGGGCGGTGGCTTCCGGTGAGGTCGATCGGGGGATTCTGGTCTGCGGGAGCGGCATAGGCATGTGTATGACGGCCAATCGTTTCAGGGGGGTTCGGGCAGTGCAGGTATCGGAGCCCTTTTCGGCCAGAATGAGCAGGAGACACAACGACAGCAACGTTCTTTGTCTCGGTGGTCGCTTCATCGGTGAGGCCCTGGCTGTCGAAATCCTGGACACATGGCTTCTGGAGCCTTTCGACGGAGGGCGCCATCAGAAACGGTTGGATCTCATTGAAGGTTTGGCTCGGACGTGATAAGCGGAGATGGTCCTGATCGTGTTGGCAAGACCTTGTGTTTCACAGGTGAAAGGATGTCCGAATGTCGTACTTAGAGGCCGTGGATCCTGAAATAGCCCGCGTGGTCCGAGAGGAAGAGAGAAGGCAGCGGGAAAAACTGGAGCTGATTGCGTCCGAGAACTTTGTGAGTCCGGCGGTGCGGGAAGCTCAGGGGTCTGTCCTGACCAATAAGTATGCGGAGGGCTATCCCGGTCGGCGTTATTACGGGGGATGCGAGTTTGTGG
>CAYNCT010000199.1:0-3631 GCA_964396005.1 uncultured Verrucomicrobiota bacterium
CCAACCACGGTAGGGCCGCGCTGCGACGCGGCCGGGATGGCGGCGCCGACACAGCAGCGCCCTGCCGGCACAGGAATGCCCCAACCACAGTAGGGCCGCGCTGCGGCGCGGCCGAGGCGGCGCCGACACAGCGGCACCCTACCAGCACGGCGATGCCCCCAACCATGGTAGGGCCGGGCTGCGGCACGGCCGAGGCGGCGGCGACACAGCAGCGCCCTACCAGCACGGGAATGCCCCCAACCACGGTGGGGCCGCGGGTTCACGTTGGCGGGCGGGGCGGGACGCTCAAGCCACGGGCCAAGCGACCGCAAAGTGGTCAGCCGAGGTCTATGCCTTGTCCGGCCTTCATCCACGCCCGATTCCCCTCTTGACATCCCCCCCCCCCCCCGCCGGACTAGTGTCAGGCCAGTTCAATTCCCCAAGATGACCACGAAAGGACCCAGCGAGGCTGAAAGGCGGGAGCGGCAACGGCTGCGCCAGAACGCGACCGGTCTAACCGTGCCGAACGCGGCACCTCCGCCAGCGGGCACTGGTTATCGGGTGCGGGTCGTGGGCTGGGTCATCAGCGTAGCGCTCGGTGGACTGTGGCGGGTGGCAGGTCTGCCCGTTCAAGCCGGAACGATGGTCAGCGGCACACTCGATCAAATTTCCGTTCGCTGGCCCGTGGGGACGAACCGCTACGCTTACAAGTTCGCTTGGGGACCGACCAACTGGTCGGCGGAGGTCCGTCTCCTGCCCGGCTCGCTCAGCGATTGGAGCGCGGTGGAGTGCGTGAAGACCTGGTATGACGGCCGGGAAACGCACCTGATGGCCGTGCCCCGGTCGGGGGACGCAGCCCCGAGTGAGGAGGTGTACTCTGGGGACCGCCCCCACCTGGACCGGGCCGTGACCGGGCCGCTCTGGTTCGCGTATGTCGCGGTCCCCCGCCTGCTCGATGGAATCGGAACGCCGTTGATCGTTCCGGCCCCATGGGGACCGACGACCACGAATGCGGCCCTCAAGGGCGGGACGGTGAATGCGGCATGTCGGCCGGCGCCCGGTGCGGAGCCGGCCACGGATTTCAGTTTTTATGAACTCGAAGACCCGGCCGCCGATGGCTCGGTGGCCCTGAGCCGGCCGGCCCGGGCCACGGTCCGGCTTCAGCGACCGACCGACGAGCAGACCGGGATCGTGGCGGGCGCGACGATCCTCTACCATGCCTACGACGGGCAGCGCCGCGCCTTCGGCCCGCACCTTTCCTATTCCTTCGGTCTGCGAACCGAGGCGGTCGAGGGACCGGTGAGCGGGCTGGCCCTGGCGCCGGAGCCGGCCCGGCGTCGGGTCGTCATGGATCATCGCTTTGGCGACATCACGACCAACGGCCCGCCCGTCCAGTATCTGGCGACCAATACGATTCGGCCCACCAACGACCTGCCGCTGCGAACGATGGCGATTGCCACGGTACGCCGCCCCACCGCCGCCGAGTCGGACCGGGCGACACCGACGAGGATCGCCTTCGCCCTGGCCTTGGCGGCCGTGGTCATCATCCCGCCGATCCTCCTTTGGAAACGGACTCGAACAATAGAAACCAAAAGCAGACAAAATCCATGACACTGCCTATCTCCATTCGCCGCATGCTTTCGATCATCGGCGTCGCCCTCACCGGTGCGACGGCTTGCGCGGTGTGCTACCTAGGGCTGCCGGATGGGACGTTTTGCGGCCCCCACAACATGAATGCCAACTGCGCCACCGATTGTGGGGTGGTGGAGTGCCAACCGAATCAACACTGCGTGCAGACGAGCGGCTGGGGCTTCACCTCCTGCAATCTTCAATCGGTACCGTGCTGGTGCGAGTGGTATCGCCTGATCCAGCATGTCGAGGGTAACAACTGCACTTGTGGGCCTGAAAAGGATCCTAATAGCGTGGTGTTCTCCGGCTACTCGGGTTACCGGACCGTTGTTTACCTCGGTTTCCAGTGTTCCGGGACGTGAGCGTTCTTCCCCTGCTGGCGGCCAACGTGCCCGCGCCTGGCCCAACGGCCTGATTCGCCCGCCATGAACTCAACTCCTTCGCCAACATCTCGTTTCGGGCTGTGGTTTCTCACGGGCACTGCCGTCTTCCTGGCCGTCACGGCGTCGCTGAAATTGTACAGCGGGCTGCTGGAAACGAAGGTGCTGGAGACGGCCGACCCGTTGCTACCGTTCTTCACGGTGCGGCAGATGATGTTCCTGGCCGCACTGCTGGAACTGGCCGTGGCGTTCGTGCTATTCCGGCGACAGCACGCCGAGACGGCCCCGTGGCTGGTGCTCTGGCTGGTTGGGGTGTTCGCTGCCTACCGCGTGGGCCTGTGGGCGGTGGGCTTCCAAGGTCACTGTTCCTGCCTGGGGCACGTCCTGGACTTCCTGCCCGGCGTCTGGCTTGACCGGCTCATGGTCGCCTCGCTGGGCGCGATGGGGTTGGGGAGTCTGTGGACGATTCGATACCAACCAATTGAGAGATCCTCGTGTCAAAGCTTGGTCGGTCAAGTTGGGATCTTGATCGGCTTGTTTGGCCTGCTGGTTCCCGCCACTGCCGCAGCCTCGTCGCCGATCACCGCCATCGAGATCGAAGGCCGGCTGGTCTATGAGGTGTACGACGATGACGGCAGCGTGTTGGCCACGCATATCAAAGAGTTCCGCTGTTTAACTGCCGAACGTCTGTGGCGAATTCAGACTTGGGACCCCGCCGAGCCCGAAAGGCTTTCGACCACCGGTTTCGATGGAACCAACGTATTTGCCGTCGTGGATCAGCCCAAAGCGCACGCCGCGCTACCCGACGCCGAAAGTGCCGACCCGAAAGCGCCCAAGCGGGCGACAGACACGGCGATCGTGCATGTCGGGATCCAGCCAGATTTCGACTGGCGTTCGATGATCCCGCCGATCTGGTTTGCCTACTGTTCGTCTTCGGCTTTGAGCAGCGCGCCGCAAATGCGCCTCCGTCCCATTTGGTTTCACGGCCTCTTTGAACAATGGTCGGCTGACACATCCTGGCACGAGGCGACGATTCGCTACTTTTCATCGCATCCGCATCTTCCCCGCGAAGCCCGCTTCGTCACCTGCCACCCCTTACCGAGCCTGCCGGTTGGCAGCGAGGTGGCCCGGTTCTCGGTGAGCGAAACCCACTCTCTGGACCGGGCCGTGTGGCCGCGTAGCTTCGAATTGCAAAAACGGCTTCCACCGCCGGGAGAAACGAATTCCTCGGAAACGTTGCCGACTGCCCGGTGGCTTGGAACCGCGAGCGCGTTTCGCAGCGTTTCCGTCGAGCCACCGGCGTTCGTGCCGGTTCCGGGAACATCCTGCTTGGTCAGGGATTACCGGGTAAAAGTGGACGAATCGCTCCGTCCGGTGCGGTATTTGGCCAAGTCGGCCTGGCCGGCCACCAACTCGGTAGCGCATCGCGAGGCGGTTAGGGCCGCACTGCATTTGGCGTCTCCCCCTCGGCGCAAAGGACCGGCTCCTTGGGTCCGGACGGTAGGCTTTACGGGTATGCTGCTGGCCGTATCCGTGACCGTGTTCCTGCTCCGCAGGCGCCACGCCAATTCAACCGCCGGTAACCGTTACTAGCAGGCTGTTGAAAAAGTGGCGTTTTTCCGGCCCGCGTTGTTCTGATGATG
>CAYNCT010000200.1:0-3591 GCA_964396005.1 uncultured Verrucomicrobiota bacterium
GCTCAAGACCGACCCCAAGCGCGTGCGCGGCCAGCACTACGACGTGGTGGTCAACGGCGTGGAGCTGGGCGGCGGCTCCATCCGCATCCATCAGCCGGACGTGCAAAAGACGGTTTTCGAGGACGTGTTGCAAATCCCGCCCGAGGTCGCGCAGGCGCGCTTCGGCTACCTGCTTGAGGCCTTCCGCTACGGCGCACCGCCGCACGGGGGCATCGCCCTCGGCTTCGATCGGATGGTGGCGATGCTCTGCGGCACGAGCAGCATCCGCGACGTCATCGCGTTCCCGAAGACCGCCAAGGGCACCGACCTGATGGCCGAGGCGCCCGGTGAGGTGAGCGCCCGCCAGTTGAAGGAACTCTACCTCGAACTCAGGGCGGCCAAGCGGGAGTAAGCCCCGGCGCGTGCCCGGCCCGACCGGCTGACGCCAGTCCGCCCACGCGAGCGATCCCATGCGGAAACTCGGGCTGAATCACGGCCGTTACCGCGGCGAAGCGATTGACCTTGAGGTCGTGCTCCGGCACTGCGCGGAGGCGGCCCTCCGCTCGGGCTGGACCAGCGAAGTCATCTGCCACGATGTCACGCCTGCGGTGCTCGCCTTTCAGCGCGCCGCCCGCCCGCCGCTCGCGAACGCGACGCTGCGCCGCCTCTACGTCTCGGCCGGCATTCACGGCGACGAGCCAGCCGGTCCGTTGGCGGTGCAACGCCTGCTCGCGGACGATGCCTGGCCGCCGGGGGCCGAGCTCTGGCTCTGCCCGTGCCTCAATCCGACCGGCTTCCCGCGGAGCCAGCGCGAGAACGCCGAGGGCGTGGACTTGTTTCGGGATTATCGCCAGCCGCGAACGCCCGAGGTGCGGGCGCATGTGGCGTGGCTCGAACGCCGGGGAACCTTCGACCTCACGATCTGTCTGCACGAGGATTGGGAGGCGGAGGGCTTCTACCTGTACGAGGTCAATCCCGATGGCCGCCCGTCGCTGGCGCCGCGCGTCATCGCGGCCGTCGCCGCGGTCTGCCCGATTGACCCTTCGCCGGTGATCGAAGGGCGCCCCGCCACGGGCGGGATCATCCGGCCGGACATTGACCTCGACGGTCGGCCGGACTGGCCGGAGGCCTTCCGCCTGATCCGCCACCACACCCGCCTCAGCTACACGTTGGAGGCGCCGTCGGACTTTCCGCTGTACACTCGGGTGGAAGCCCTCGTGGTCGCGGTGAAAGCCCTGCTCAGTCCGTCGCCGTGAGGCCGGCGCGCCGGGCCGCGGCCGCCAAATCCGGGCATCGCGCCGGCCGTTTCCGGGTGATGGGGGGGCCGGTGCTACGCCCCGCGAATGGCTTCCTTCTTCTCCTCCAGCTCGGCCTGAAGTTTGGCGCGGTCGGCCGCCAGGCGACGGCGGATCTCCTCGGCCTTCTCGAAGTCGCCCGCCCCTTCCGCGGCCGCGGCCTCGGCGTTGGCGGCCAGTTCCTTTTCGGCGATCTTCGCCGCGTAGAGGGACCCCATCTCGGCGATCTCCCGTTTCTGCTGGTCAGTGAGTTTCTTGGTGGGACCGGTTCGGCTCAGGCGCTCCATTGCGAGTTCGTAGGCGGATTTCATGTTCGGCAAGGGCTCGGCGCGGGCGTTCAGGGCTTCTTCTTCCACGGCATGTCGGGCAGCTTCAATGGCGGGCGCGCTGCCGGTGGGCCGCCGGGCGCGGCGGGCGGTGCCGCGGCTCCTGGCTTTGGGGCCAGTTCGGTTTTCCAGGCGGCGATCTTGGCGCGCGCGCCGTGATGCTCCGCGGCGGCCTTGTCGCCGGCCTTCAGGTAGAACAGCGACAGGTTGGTGTGAACCAACTGTTCGTCCGGACGCAGGCGCTCGGCTTTGTGGCCCTCGGCGACCGCGCCGGCGAAATCGCCCAAGCGGCACAACGCCATACCCAACGCCAGTTGGGCGTCGAAGTGACCCGGATCTTCCGCGAGGATCGCCCGCAGTCGTGCCACCGCTTCGGCGAAGTCGCCCTGGCTGAACGCATACATCGCGTCATCAAATCGCTGCTGGTGCGACGGCATCGTCATTGACGCGCCATGCTAGCTCGGGAGACTGCCGGGGTGCAAGGCGCGGTCCGGCCGGAGCCGTCTGCCCGCGCTGCCGCGCCACGCCATGGAACTGCCCCTCCAACTCATCTCCACGGATTTCGACGGGACCATCTTTTCCGAGTTCGATCCGCACCCCGTGCCCTCCGGTCTGCAGCGGCTCATCGCCGACCTCCAGGTGCGGGGCGCGCGCTGGGTGATCAACACGGGTCGCGACCTTACCAGTCTCCTCGAAGCGTTGGCCCGGGCCCGACTGACCGTGCAGCCCGACTTCCTGGTGCTGGTCGAGCGCGAGATTCACGTGCGCGACGGCGCGAGCTTCAGTCCGCTTCAGCCCTGGAACGAGCGCTGTGCGGTTGAGCACGCGCGGTTGTTTGCCGGGGTCGCGGCGGACATTCCACGACTGGCGGCCTGGGTCCGCGAGCGGTTCGAGGCGGCGGTGTACGCGGACCCCTGGTCGCCGTTCTGCCTGGTGGCCCGGCAAAACGCGGACGCCGACGTGATCCACGCCTTCCTCAACGACTACTGCGCCGGCGTGCCGAACCTCACCGTGGTGCGGAACGACGTGTACGCCCGGTTGAGTCACGCGGCCTACAGCAAGGGGACCGCGCTGGGGGAAATCCGGGATCGGCTGAAGCTCGGGGCCGACCGGGTCTTTGCCGCCGGCGATCATCTCAATGACCTGCCCATGCTCTCGCGGCAGTGGGCGCGGTGGCTGGCCGCGCCGGCCAACGCCATCCCGCCGGTGAAGGCGGCAGTGCGCGCGGGCGGCGGGTTCGTCAGCGGGCTGCCGGCCGGCTACGGCGTGGAGGAAGCCCTGATCTGGGCGCTCGAATCCGGGCGATGACGGTCAGCCCGGCAGGTACTCGCGCGGGTCGGTGATGCGGCCCGTCAGCGCGCTGGCCGCCACCGTGGCCGGGCTGGCGAGGAAAACCTGCGATTCCTTGTCGCCCATGCGGCCGGGGAAATTGCGGTTGGTGGCGCTGATGCACTTGAGGCCGGGCTGATTGATGCGGCCGAACGTGTCCACCGGGCCGCCCAAACAGGCCGCGCAACCCGCGTTCTCGGTCATCCGCACCCCGGCGTCCACCAGGATGTCCCAGATGGTCCGGTCCCCCCAGCGCGTGGTCTGCAAATCGTGGACGATCTCAGGCGTCGCCGGCACGCCGAAGGTGTCAATGACCACGCGCCGGCCGCGCAGCACCCGGGCGAACTCGACAAAATCGCTGGTCTTCCCGCCCGTGCAGGAGCCGACGTACGCCCGATCGAGTTTGATGCCGCTCAAATCCCGGGCCTTCTTCCGCTGGCCGGGGTCGGGATGGCAGGCCACCGTGGGCTCGAGCCGGTCCAGTTCCACAACGAGTTCGTAAACGAACTTCTGGTCGTGGTCGGCCTCGACCGGCTGGTACGTCTGCCGGGTGCCGTTCAGCTTCGTCCGGGCCTCGACGTACTCCGCCGTGCGGGCGTCGAAGGGAAAGATGCCGTTCTTGCCGCCGGCCTCGATGGCCATGTTCGCAATGGTCATGCGGT
>CAYNCT010000201.1:0-3570 GCA_964396005.1 uncultured Verrucomicrobiota bacterium
GAACAGCACTGCAAAGGCGAAACCCAGCAGCACCATCAGGCGGAAACTCCAGAACATGGGCGCGACCCGCGGAATGGTATCCTCGACTGCCTGATCAACCATTTCAGGCGTCGCGCTGGTGACATCGGTCGTGTATTTCTTCAGCAGCAGGCCAAAACCCAGGTCGGCTTTGTGCGTGTCGAAGATGGAGCGCGCATCCCAGTCTTCCTTGTTCTTGCGCAGTTTCTCCAGGGCCGTGACGGCCTTAATGCCATTGAGAATGCGTTCCCGGTTCTTCTCCTTGATTTCGTAAATGCCGGGAATGGTTTCCGTCTTCGAGCGAGTGGCAATCAGCCCCAGCATGTAGGGAATGCGGATTTCGTAGTCATTGCGCATTTTTTCCTCGTTGGGAATCGCAAACGCCACGAAGTCGGCAGGCGCCGATTCGGTCTCCCACATGGCTTCCATGGTCGCGAGCTTGGTCTTTTGCGCTTCGCCCACGGCATAGCCGGATTCGTCGCCCAGCACGATGACCGACAGCGCCGAGGCAAAACCGAACGCCGCGGCAATGCGGAAAGAACGCCGGGCAAATGCCAGATCGCGGCCTTTCAAGAGATACCAGGACGAAATGCCGAGGACGAAGAGCGAAGCAGTGACGTAGCCGGCTGACACGGTGTGCACGAACTTGGCCTGGGCATCGGGATTGAAAATCACTTCATAAAAGCTGGTCAGCTCCATGCGCATGGTGACCCAGGAGAATTCGGCGCCCACCGGGTTTTGCATCCAGCCGTTTGCAATCAGGATCCACAATGCGGAGAGATTCGAGCCTACGGCCATCAGGGTGGTGACCATCAGATGCTTGCCTTTGCTCAGCCGGTCCCAACCGAAAAAGAACAGGCCGATGAAGGTAGACTCCAGGAAGAAGGCCATCAGTCCCTCGATCGCGAGCGGCGCGCCGAATATGTCGCCGACATAGTGCGAGTAATAGGCCCAGTTGGTGCCAAACTGGAACTCCATGGTGATGCCGGTGGTGACGCCAAGGGCAAAATTGATGCCGAACAACTTCCCCCAGAACCTGGTCATGTCCTTGTAGATCTGTTGGCCGGTCAGGACATAGGTTCCCTCCATGATGACCAGGATAAAGGCCAGCCCCAGGGTCAAGGGAACAAACAGGAAGTGATACAGGGCGGTGACGGCAAATTGCAGTCGTGAAAGATCAACCAGGTTTTCCGTGATCATGGATGCTCCGGATTATTGCGTTGGGAGGGGCCGGTACGTTCCAGCACGGCGCTGGCGGTGCTGTCCGCATCATTGCTGGCTTTCGTATCTGGGCCAAAAAAGACAAGCTTGATGGCAATGATCGCCACCAGTTTGATAACCAGAATCACGGTAATTTCGTTCAACAGGTATTTCTTCATACGGTTTTTGTCAAAGAAGCGAGGGCTTTACTCAATGAATATTTTTTCCATAGCATCAGACGTGCCAGTCATCGACAGACAAAAATATTTAGAAATTACAAATAGATAGAGATCACTATGAAAAAATTTACTTGAAACCGGCAGCAAAAAATGCCAATAATGGCAGCGTTAATTGGCAGTTAAGACAAATCTGGCAATGCCTCCCCACCCCAGTCTGAGTCCGGAATTCCTGGCCATGCTCAACGCGGATCCACGTCCGCGCGTGGTCGTGCTGCCGGATCACACCATCGCGGCGGTCAACCAGGCGTACCGTGCCCATTTCCCGGCACGGGAATCCGTCATCGGTCAGACCTGTTATGGCGTCTCGCATGGTTTCGACAAACCCTGCGATGAGTGCGGGGAATCCTGCCCCATCAGCCAGGCCAGAAAAACCCGGCGTGCGCAGAAGGTGTTGCACATCCACCAGACTTCATTCGGCAAGGAGCATGTCGAGATCGAGACCCTGCCGGTGTACGACACCCAGGGCAAGCTTACCTGTTACATCGAAACTCTTGATCCGGTCGCAGGCGTGAGTGCCGAGCCTGCCTCGGAAGGATTGGTGGGACAATCCAGGGCTTTCAATCACATGCTCAGTCTTGTCAACCGAGTCGCGCCCACCGAAGCCTCGGTGCTGCTGCTTGGCGAATCCGGCACGGGCAAGGAACTGGCCGCGTACGCTGTTCACAGCCGCAGCCGACGCGCGGACAAGCCACTGGCAACGGTGGAATGCTCGGGCTTGCCGGAAGCGCTGTTTGAAAGCGAGCTGTTTGGCCATGAAAAGGGCGCATTCACTGGCGCGACCCATCGCAAGCAGGGGCTGATCGAGTCCGCGTCGGGTGGGACCCTGTTTCTTGATGAAGTGGGCGACATCCCTCTGTCCATGCAGGTCAAGCTGCTGCGTGTGCTGGAAACGGGCGTGTTCCGCAGGGTTGGGGGACTTGAGCCCATACGCGCGGATTTCAGGTTGATTGGTGCAACGCATCGCAACCTGCCGCAAATGGTGCAGTCCGGGCAATTCAGGCAGGACCTTTATTTCCGGATCAACATTTTCCCCATCGAGATTCCGCCCTTGCGCGAGCGCTTGGAAGACCTGCCCTTGTTGGCAAAGTCGCTGTTGAAGCGGATTGCGCCAAACAAGAAACTGGAGCTTTCGGCCAAGGCCTTGAGTTGTCTTGAGACCTACGGCTTTCCAGGAAACATTAGGGAGCTGCGAAACATCCTGGAACGGGCAAGCATTCTCGCCGATTGTGAATCGATCCTTCCCGAGCATTTGCCTGATGCGTGCAGGTCGTCGCATGCCGTCGAGCGTGGCGCTGTCATGCCGTTCAATGAAGTCATTCCGCTGGATGAAATGGAAAGGCGCTACCTGCACTGGGCGCTGGAGCAATTGCCTGCATCACGGCGCGAACAAGCGCAGGCGCTTGGCTTGTCGGAACGCACGCTGTTCCGGAAATTGGGGAATCTTGGAAATGCCGAATAAATATATTGCAGCATGGGTGCTGGCAATTCCACTGACATTGCCGCTAGCCGCACTGGCAGGAACCGAAGCGCACATCCTGCTTCAGGATTCGCCCCTGGCCGGATTCCAGTATCACCATGGCAAGGCGCTATGGCATGAAATGAAGGTGGGCGACAGGCTTGATCTGATACGCGAACCGGAAAACAGGCACGATGCCCGCGCCGTGCGGGTGGAATGGCAGGGACAAAAATTGGGTTATGTCCCGCGCCGTGAAAATTCAGATATCGCCCGGCTGATGGATAACGGCGCCAGGATCGAAGCGAAAATCACGCGGCTGACGGAATCCCGCGATCCCTGGCAGCGGGTGCGATTTGAAATCGTGCTGCCGCTGGATTGATTTTCGAGACAGGCTCAGGCCGCCGCCAGTGAAACGACCTTGATGTTTTTCGACATGGGCAGGGTGCAATACCTGAGCTGGCGGCAATGGGTGCAGATGGATTCCGGCTTGTGCAGGTAAAAGCCCTGGGCAAAGTCGACGTTCAATTCCCGCAGGGCATTGAGTGTTTCCAGATCCTGCACAAATTCGCCCACGCATTTCAGCCCCAGGTCGTGCGCCAGTTTGGTCATGGTGCTGACAAAGACATAATCATGCCGGTTGGTGGTCATGTTCCTGAC
>CAYNCT010000202.1:0-3533 GCA_964396005.1 uncultured Verrucomicrobiota bacterium
CTGCATGCGGGCGGTCATGGTTTGAATGGCGCGGGCGTACTCCGCCTGCCCGGCCGCCTGATCGGTGGTGAAGATGCCGCAGATGCCGCACATGATAGCTTCAAATCACCAGGCGCAACAGTTCAGCCAAGTGCATTTTTGATTGGTGGAGAATTGGGGTAGGGGATTTCAAGAAGGCGATAATGTTTAGAGCTCCAGAGGCTAAGGCTCAACAACAACCACAAGCCCCAACCGTAATCTGCTCTCCTGCTCAGGTGCAGTTGATAAAGCTCTCTCATTTTCTTCTGGTTTAAGGGCAATCCTAAAATTTCATTGGCGTCCAGCAACAACCTCTCTACGAGGGGTTGCAGCGGTTCGCGCAACCAATCCGCCATCGGCACTGAGAAGCCCCGCTTCGCATGCGTTTGAAACTGCGTAGAGCGAGAGAGGATATGTCGGAGCGGGATTTTCCCAGTTGTAGTTTGGATGTCTAAGCAAGATCTCCAGCCAATACGCATTGCAAGCTCGACCAACTCGCGGTCGAGTAACGGCACGCGCACTTCCAGCGAATGATACATGCTTGCCCGATCAACCTTCAAGAGCACCATGGTCAAATGGCAGACGAATTCATTCCAGCGCAACCAGGAGGCTGTGGTATCAGGATCCGAGTCATTGTAGTCGAATGCCTTATAGCTAACTGGCCAATCGGGAAGATCTGGGAAAATTACCCTTGACCATTCCTCCGGCAACCGGGTGTGTTTGGCACGATACCAACTCCCAATATCTCGATAGCGCAATTGAGCCTCACCTTCGCCAAAGCCGAGATATTTACGTAGCCACCACCGGCTGCTCCTTAACCAGTAGGGCTGTTGGAATTGCGGCGCAATCTTCAATACAGAAGCAAAACGACCAGCGTATCCCCAGAACAGCTCATCGCCGCCATCACCGGAAAGGACAACCTTGACTCTTTCGTGGGCAAGTTCAGACACCAGCATGGTCGGAAAAATGGAGTAATCAGCGAATGGTTCACTGCAAGCCTGTACGACTTGTGGTAGCATCTGATAAGCCATATTGGGTGTGAAGTATTTGAGCTGATGCTTCACACCAAGTTCTTTTGCATATTGGATCGCGTCCGCCGATTCGTCCAATGGATCGTTGGCGACACCAATAGTGAACGCGTCGATGGGCATTATGGCGTTTTGGCGAATTTTTGCAGCGACCAGGGGCGAATCGATGCCGCCAGATAAAAAAGTCCCGACGGGCACATCGCTGATCAGATGGCGTTGGACTGCGCGCTCAATTGCCGAGTCGATTTCTTCATAAGCTTCTCGACCTGACAAGTCTGGAGAACAATCAACCGGAAAAGAAAAATGTTTTCCAGTTTTGAAGTTCCCGCTTGCGTCCACAGTGAGCCATGCGCCAGGCTCAAGCATGTGGGTGTCCTGAAGAATCGCGTACGGAGCTGGGATAAACCCAAGGCGCATATAAAGCGCTAATCCATCCGAGGATATGCCCTTGCCTCTACACCAGGGATGACGAAGTATTTGATCGTACTGAGATGCGAACACGATGCCTTCGTGAGACTTTAGATAATACAGGGGCTTGATACCGGCATGGTCACGAGCCAGCAAAAGCATCTTCTCTTGTGAGTCATAAAAGCCCAGAGCAAACATCCCGTTGAGGCGCTTCAGAGCCGATACACCCCAACAGGCCAGCGCGTAAAGCACCACCTCGGCGTCGCCTGAAGACCGAAAAATTACGCCTTGTCTTTCCAACTCAGGTTTCAGTTCCCGGTAGTTATAGACTTCGCCGTTAAAGACGAGGGCATAGCGCTGATCTCGCGTCAGCATCGGTTGATGCCCAGCAGGCGATAAATCAAGAATAGATAGGCGGCGGAAACCGAGGATGCAGTGTCCTCCATCTGTCCAGATGCCGTTGTCATCTGGCCCTCGCCGCGCCATCATCTGAACAAGGTTTGGAAAGTGACCCTGCAACTCTAAGTCGCTTCCCCAGTAACTAAATTGACCGATGATCCCACACATGAGATAGCAGCCTGATGGTGTTTGTGGCTGATTTTGCTTAGGTAGAATTCCAACCGCTCTAACGAAAGCCCAGTAAAACGCGCACTCGTGAAGCTAGGGGTTGGTAAAAATTATCCAGGACAAAGAGGATTTCATCAAGTAACATCCGATATCGTGTCAGGATAAGCAACAAAAATATTATTCCGCCAATTGTTGTAAACGTGAACAAATTGAGCATCGGAGATAAGGAGAGCCGATAATTTGTGATCGATCTCAACAGGCTGACCGCAAGACCCATCATCAAGGACATTTCCAGAGGTCGCCACAAAACCCTTAAAAGTTTCGGATAAGATAAATCTACCAAACGACAACTCAGGTATAAGCCAATCAATCCAAAAATTGTCCTGGAAAGAGAAACGCCGACAGCAATGCCTATAATCCCGTATCGTGAACCAACAAGAATGCTTACAAAGTAAATCGGGAGTTGGATCAAATTGAACTTGAAGCCCACGTCTGGTCTGCCTGTGACCAGATAAATCCCACCCACAGGGGATGCAATTGCGCGCTGTAGGGCGAAGGGGATAAAAATGCGCAGCAAAGGAATAGAGGCAACCCATTGCGTCCCAAAAAGGGTCAGTATGAAATCATCGGCCAGGATGAATAATCCCACTAGTAAAGGAAAAGAAACAATTGCCAAAACAGTGAGCATTTTTTGATAGGCTTTACGCAGCGTTTCAGGGCTGGATTTGACGGCCGCAAGGGAGGGCAAGGATATTTCGTTTACAATCCCGGTCAGGTTTTTCAATATCATTCCAGGTGTATTCCATGCCCGGTCATAGATGCCCAACGAGTAAGTATTTACCAATCGCCCGATGACCAATGTATCCCCGTCGTTTAGCAGGGTGCCGAGGATCAATGTGCCATTGACATATTTGATATAAGCAAATATCTCTCGCCACAAGGGAGTACGCAAAGGCAAGGTGGGCTTCCATTGCGCCATCCACATGACCATGATCAAGCGTGGAAAAGCCGCGATCAATCCAGGGATGACCAGACTCCAGATTCCCCAACCGTTGAACACCATGAGAATGCTCAGAATCGACGAAAAAACTTGTAAGATGCTGTCACGAAGGACCAGTTTGTAATAATCCAGTTCTCGCTTGATTAATGCCTCGGGGACAACACTCAGTTGGGACAGGAAGAAACGGCCCACCATTACAAGTAGCAGGCCAGATAGTAATGGCTCCGAATAAAAGCTCGATATCCATGGGGTCAAGGCTACAAAGATCGCACATATTCCAGTTACTAGGAGAAGGTTTAGCCAAAACGCAGCCTGAGCGCGCTCCCGCCATCCCTCATTCCGGTCATGGATGATATAAGGGGCAACGGTTGAACCTGCTAAATTGATCACCAAAGAAAGTAGAACCTCCGCCAACGCCACCAGCCCAAAATCGGCCGGGGTGAGCTGGCGCGCCAGGACCGCCATCACCCCCAGGTTGATCAGGCTGGTGACGATATTGCGTCCGTAAATCC
>CAYNCT010000203.1:0-3524 GCA_964396005.1 uncultured Verrucomicrobiota bacterium
CGCTTCAAACAATAAAATAGCCGTTATCACAGATGATGGCAGCACGATCAGTCAACATTTTGGAAGGGCTGCCTATTACCTGGTTGCCACTGTCGAAGATGGGCAGATTGTGAACCGTGAATTACGCAACAAGCTTGGGCATTCTCAATTTGCCAACCAGCCTCATGCTGAGATACAACCCGACCAACCGCATGGAGTAGATCCTGTTTCGCACAACAAACACCTGCAGATGGCTGAGACGATTGCGGATTGCGAAGCCCTGTTGTGTCGTGGCATGGGGAGGGGCGCCTACGAGAGCATGAAGACGCGTGGTATCCGTCCAGTCGTGACCGATATCGTCACTATAGACGAAGCAGTTAAAGCCTACATCGAAGGGAATATTGTTGATCAGGTAGAACGGCTGCACTAAGTAATCGAATGATCAGGTTGACAATGGTCAGGAGTTTGGTATGGCTCTCTTGGTAGTTTCTGAAAGATGTGCCGGCTGTGGCGTGTGCGTGGAGATATGTTCCGTTGGTGCGATCCAATTGGTGGACCAGCGGGCCAGTATTGATGAAGCGTTGTGTGTCCTGTGTGAGGCGTGTGCTGATGCATGTCCTGACCATGCCATCACAGTTCTGTCCGAACCCGCCCGTAGTTTGCCGATTGCTGCAGTTCCTGTGGCAGAAACCCAGGCCGTTCCATTACCTGGTAAGGTGACATCACCGCCCAGGGTAATGACGGATTTAGCTGGAACTGTACTGGCTCTCCTGGGGCGGGAACTCGTCCCTCGTCTGGCTGATTTGTTGGTTGCCGCCCTGGAGCAAAGGCTCAAACAGCCAATCCGTACGGTTATTACACCGTTCCCTGCCTCTTCAAGAGTCCTTACCAACCGACGAAGACCCCATCGAAGACAAACTCGTTATCGAGGCAGGCGTGTGAATGACAGATATTACACAGAAAGGAGGTGATCATCATGCCTGGTAGAGATCGCGAAGGTCCGTCCGGTGCTGGTCCGAGATCTGGGCGCGGCAGGGGCTATTGTAGTGGTTACATCCGCCCCGGTTTTGCAGATCAGGCCGCTGCGTTTAGGGGCAGTCTTGGCTTCCGGCGTGGGGGAGGCGGTCACGGCTGGCGTCATTGTTTCTTTGCGACCGGGGTCCCGGGTTGGGTAATGCCCACACCCGAGCAGGAAGCTGCTAACCTTAAGGCTGAAGCTGATTGGCTGAAAGAGCAGCTTGATGCTATTCAAAAGCGTATTGAGGAACTTACAGCCAGGTAATTGGCGCAAACGCAAGGTATCAACAAGAAAAAGCGATTTGAACGTTCTTTCTATTGAGAGATAATTTTTATCAAACATGGTTGATCAAGTTTCAGGAGAAAATATGGACATAAAGGATTCTTTATCTATTCCCATGCCGCGAATTGGAGACAAGGCTCCGGAGTTTGAAGCGGTTACCACCCAGGGCCCCATCAACTTTCCGTCAGATTATGCTGGCAGTTGGGTCATATTATTCAGCCATCCCGCTGATTTTACTCCGGTATGTACCTCCGAGTTTATGACTTTTGCAACGCTGGAAGATAAATTTGCCCGGGTAAATTGCAAGCTGGTTGGCCTTTCGGTGGATGGGTTGTACAGTCACATTGCCTGGGTACGCACCATCAAGGAGAAGATTGAGTACCGTGGTATGAAAGATGTGGAGGTGAAGTTCCCATTGATTGAAGATATCACCATGGATGTTGCCAGGAAATACGGCATGATTCAACCCGGTGAGAGCAGCACCAAAGCCGTCCGGGCAGTGTTTTTTATTGACCCGAAGGGAGTCATCCGGGCCATCATCTATTACCCGTTGAGCTTAGGGCGTAATTTCGATGAGCTGTACCGTGCCTTGGTGGCAATGCAAACCGCAGACGCTTTTTCAATTGCCACTCCTGCCGACTGGCAGCCTGGTGATGACGTGATCGTGCCGCCGGCTGGTTCTTGCGGCGTAGCTAAGGATCGCATGGAAGGCAAGGGGGAGATGAAGTGCTACGACTGGTTCTTCTGTACCAAGAAATTGGACGAAGAAACTGTAATGAATATGCTTCTGAAGAAACCATAAGGTTCCTGGGGGAGCAGTCCAAATCTTGAAAGAGAGATTTGAGGTAGTCGTTAGAACTTCATCTGACATTCCGTATAAATCTAGTTGAATATAAAAAGGAGTGTCAGATGAAGTCCTGTTTATTACACTTTGACAAACCACACATAATCACCACCCGCCTCTACGATCTGGCGGGAAATCTCCCGTTGGGTGTGTATGGCATCTCCCATCACGATGGTACCCTGCAGGTTGACTTGTTTTCGCACCTGTGGTGCGACCACAATCTCGTTTTCTTTGTGATCCACTTGAGCTTGCACCAAAGCCAATCCTTGTTGTGGCACATAGACAGTCAGCAGATGTGTGCCCCGGGTTTCCCCGCGTGGGATCGTGCCTCGCAGGGTCTTCCCATCCATCGTCAGGATGATCTCTTGCTCGCTTTCCAGGCGTTGTTGATGGTAGTCGTGCAGCAACTGATCCAATTCATCGGCCGCAATCACCCTTTGCAACATCCGCCGATACGTCATGTGACAAGGAGCTTGGGGACGCTTCAAGATGTTCATCTCTCTCAGCAACGGTATCCGCTTCCCGACCCCATCACTGATCCCACTCGGCTTGTCTTCTCCACACAGCTTTGCCAGGATTATGACTAACAACAGGCTCGCCAAGGTATATCGCTTGCCCCTCGCTTGCCGGGTATCGGTGATTTTTCGTAGGTAGTCGTACAAGCTGTTGATGGTGAAGATCAACCCGTTTTCATCTACAGTGTGCTTGGGGGTTTGACTGTTATAATCCATTTGGTCTTCTCCGGTTCTTGGTGTTTGAGCGCAACAAGTATACCGAAGAAGACCTTTTTATCCCGATTCTCAGATGAGAATGTTAATGCCCTGCCTTAGTGAACAGCCCAGCAGCTTTTCAAAATTCTCCGCAGTTAATAACGCAATCTCGCTCGATCTCTCTAAAAAGGGTTTTACGTCGGCTACGCTTCTCTTCCAGTCAATATCTCCCAATCGCTGGCAGAGGATATCCCGCCAGTTCTGCTCGTCCGGGGCGGGTCTCTCCCAACCGGTCTGGTTTAGAGCGTTCCGAAGGAGAATGAGATTTGGTGCTGGCCAATCCGGATCGCTGAGATACCACATCAGGTCATAGAGATCACGCCCTTTTACATAGCGGCGTTGAAAAAGAGCATGCAGCTTACCCGCCAGGAGTGAAGAACGATCATGATGCTGTAAGCGCAAGGTGACATGCCGCCGGATGAGAGTGGTCTCCAGCCCCGCCCCAGCCGGGGGATGGGTATCCACCTCAATTTTCACAGCCAGCACCACATCGCGTTGTGGAGAAAGGCCAAATTCATAAAGAAGGTTGTTGAATCTCACAAATGCAGAGTTGACCGTCTTCCTATCGTTCAGCTTGATCCCGACCTGATAACCTTCCTTTTCAAATTCAGCTTGTATGGCTCGCAAGTAG
>CAYNCT010000204.1:0-3471 GCA_964396005.1 uncultured Verrucomicrobiota bacterium
AAAGGTGGACAAATTCGTCGCCGCTGTGGGTGTCCACAACGCCGAGGCGGCCGCTGAGTTCGATGATGTGGCCCGGCAGGAAACCGCGGAAGTAGCGGGTAGCGGAGAGTTCCAGTTTGTAGAAGTCCGCGTCGCCCCCCAGCGGTCCGCCGGCGTACTCGGTGGTCAGGTAGGTTCGGCCGCCACGGGAGGGCAGGAGCACGCTGTTGCGGGTGTCGTTGCCAATCAGCGCGCCGACCTTGGAGACCAAGGTGTAGCCTTCTTCCCGGCGAACCTCGGGCGGCACGGGATCCACGGTTGTGATGTTGCCGCTCGAGTCCACGGTCTGATAGGTACCGGGCATCTCTTCGTAGCCGACATTTTCGATCGTGTAGTCCACCCCACCGATCCAGAAGTCATTCCAGAGCGTCCGGCGCAGGCCCACCTTGCCGCCGCCCAGGGACTGATCGTACAAGTCGCTGTAGTATCCCAACTGCCGGTAAAACAGATCCAGACTGAACGAGAGCTTGCGGCCGAGGAACCAGGGCTCGATGAAGGTCAGCACGTAATCCTGCCGTTGGGTGCCGAACTGGGTGCGGAGCCGCAGTTTCTGACCGCCGCCGGTGCTGAAGAAATACGGCCACTTCAGCGCGTCGGAATTCGCCTGGCCGATCTCCAGGAAGCCGACCAGTCCGTCCAGCGAACTGAATCCCGCCCCGAGTCGAAGGTCGCCGGTATTCTTTTCCTCAACGCCGATGACGAGGTCTTTCTTGGCGGGAACCTCGGTGGGCTCGGGTGAGGCATCCACCTTCGCGAAATAGTTCAAGCCGTTCAGACGGTTGGTGCTCACACGCACCCGGACCATGTCAAACACCTCACCAGGATTCACCGCCAGTTCCCGCCGGAGCACCTTGTCCTTGGTCTTGGTGTTGCCCCGGATTTCGATGCGTTCGATGAAGGACTTGTCACCTTCGTTGATGCGATAGACCAGGTCAATCGTGCCCTGCTCGATATTGGGGATCCGGGCAGGGGCGACCCGGGCGTCAATGTAACCGCGCGCGCCGTAGAAGTCCTCGATGCCTTCGCGGTCGCGAGCCAGCCCCTTGGGCGTGAAGATGGCTCCCGGTCCGGTCTGCAGCCCGCGGAAAACCTTGTTCTTGTCCCGAACCACCACCCGGGAGAGGATTTCATCACTGGAGAACAGCTTGTTGCCCTCGAGCGTAACCGAGCCGACCCGATATTGCCGGCCTTCGGAGACGAAGAATTTGATGATCATCTCCTTCGGGGTCTTCTCCTCGAACTGAATGTCCTTGATCTCGAAGTCAATGTAGCCGGCGTCGCGGTAGAACTCAACCAGGCGCTCCCGATCCTCCTCCAACACGTCGTCCTTGAGTTTGCCGCTGCCGGTCAGCCAGGAGAACATCCAGTGGCGGCGGGTCTTGATCACTCGCCGCAGTTTGCCCTGCTTGAAAGCCTCGGCGCCGATAAACTGCACATCGTCAATCTTCACCTTGGGCGCCTCGGTGATCTCGAACGTCACCGTGCCCTTGCCGAGCCGGGCATCAATGACCGGCGTGTACTCGACCTTGGTCTTCTGCCGGCCGGCCTTTTGGTAGCGCTTGAGGATTTCCTGGCGGTCGTTGAAGAGCTTCCGTTCGTCCAGCGGCTCGCCGACTTTGGAGGTCAGCTTCTTGCGTAATTTGCCATCGCTCAGGGAGTGGTTCCCGGTGAAGAGGATCTGCGTCAGGGTTGGCTTGCCCTGGACCTTGTACGTGAGGCGCAGGCCCTCGGGCTCCGGCTCGGCGGTGACCTGGATGTTGTAGAAGTAGCCGGTGGCGTAGAGGCTTCGGACGTCGTCATCCACGCTGTTGCGCGTGTACAGGTCGCCCTCTTTGACCCGGATGTTCGCGCGGATCAGGGCATCGCTGCAGGCGGGTGGCCCGATGTGCTCGATGGCGATCTGTTTGATCCGGCCCTCGGGTAGCTGGGCGCGGGCGGCCCACACCAGCGCACAAGTCAACGCGACCGCGAGGGTCGCCCAACGGAAGCGGGAGCAGGCGCGTTCCATGACGGTGGGTTTCACTTTCCCCGGGCAGCTTCCGGCTCGAGCGCCACCTTGGACGCGCTTTCATAACGGGTGAAGGACCGGAGGAACGTGAGATGCACGTCGCCGGTCGGGCCGTTGCGTTGTTTGGCGATCAACAGGTTCACGGGTACAGCGTCGGCGTCCGTCGGAGCGTCCTCGTCGTCATCCGCGGCGGCCGCCTTCTTCGGATTGTTCGGGTCCGCTTTATAGAGCAGGCCGACAAGGTCGGCATCCTGTTCGATGGCGCCGGATTCGCGCAAGTCGGAAAGCCGGGGCTTGCGGTTCTTGTCGCGCTCGACCTCCCGGTTGAGCTGGCTGAGGACGATCACCGGCACCTTCAGTTCCTTGGCCATGGCCTTGATTCCGTTGGAAATGTCCGAGATTTCCTGCTGCCGGTTGTCCTGGGCCCGGCGGCCGGCGGCGTGCAGCAGTTGCAGGTAGTCTATGACGAACAGCCTGACGCCGTCCTGCTGGTGCATGCGGCGGGCCCGGGCGCGCAACTGGAGGATGGAAAGGCCCGGGGTGTCGTCAATCAGCAGCTTGGCCTTGGAGAGCTGGCCGGCTGCCAAGGTGAGCTTCGGGAAGTCGCGCTCCACCAGGAAGCCTTCCCGCACGTTGCGGAGATTGACCCGTGCCCGCGAACACAACATGCGCATGACGAGCGATTCGGACGTCATCTCCAGGCTGAAAACGCCCACCGGGGTTTCGCCCACCGTGGCGACGTACTCGGCGATATTCATCGCCAGGGATGTCTTGCCCATGCTGGGCCGGGCGGCGATCACGATCATCTCCCCCGGGTGCAGCCCGGTGGTCATCTTGTCCAGGTCGTGAAACCCGGTCGGCAGGCCCGTCAACTGGCCCTTCCGCTCAGAAATCTCCTCCACCGTGGCGATGGCGCGTTTGACGAGGACGCCGATGCTTTGGGAGGGCGACTCGACCCGTTCGCCGGTGATCTTCAGAACGTCCCGCTCCACCTCGTCGAGGAGCTTCTCCACATCGTCCTGCTCCTCGTATCCGCGCGCGATGAATTCGGTACAAGTCTGGATCATCCGGCGGAGGATGTACTTCTCGCGGACAATCTGGAGGTAGTACTCGAGGTTGGCTGCCGAAGGAACCGCGTTCATCAGTCCGGACAGGGTGATCAAGCCCCCGACGGCCTCCAGTTGGTTGCGGTCCCGCAGGCGTTGCCCGAGCGTCACCTCATCCAGAGGCGCGCGCGCCTCGTACATTTCCAGCATCGTCGCGTAGATCGTCTGGTGGCGCAGGTCGTAGAAAACTTGTGGCCCCTGCTTGAGACGGTCCACGCACAACCCCATGCCTTCCTGCGGCGACAATAGCGCGCAGCCGAGCACGCCCCGCTCGGCCTCGATCGAGTGAGGCGGCAGCCGGTCCAAGAGAGACGAACC
>CAYNCT010000205.1:0-3450 GCA_964396005.1 uncultured Verrucomicrobiota bacterium
CAAGTGCCCGCTCGCGGACATGAGCCCGATTGCCGTGGACGCGGACTTTACGCGCCGGTACCTGGCGGCGGCGGATCCCGAGACCCTGCAGCAGCGCGTGCGGCGGGCGTTCGATCGCGTGGCGTGGGAGAAAGACTTTGTGCTCTGCGAAGGTTCCGGCCACGCGGGCGTGGGGTCGGTCTTCGATCTGTCGAACGCCCGGGTGGCGAAAATCCTCGGCGCCAAGGTCATCATCGTCTCCCAGGGGGGCATCGGCAAACCGATTGACGAAGTGGCGGTGAACCATGCGCTGTTCGAGAAGGAGGGCGTCGAGGTGGTCGGCGTGATCCTGAACAAAGTGCTGCCGGACAAACTCGACTTCGTTATCGAGCACACCGGCAAAGGGCTGCGCCGCCAGGGGCTCGAGTTGCTGGGGGTCCTGCCCCGCGTGGAAATCCTGTCGAACCCCACGATGGAACTGATCCGCGACGAACTGGACGTGGAACCGCTCAACGATTCCAGCCATCTGCTGAATCTCGTCGAGGAAGTGGTGGTGGGCGCCATGAGTGTCCAGCACGCGCTGGCTTCGTTCAAACGCGGCGTCCTGGTCATCACACCCAGCGATCGCGAGGACCTGATCCTCGCGGCCGCGACGACGCTCTTCGGCCGCGGCACCGAAGGGCTGGCCGGGCTGCTGCTGACCGGCGGGGAACGGCCCTCGGACAGTGTCATGCGCGTCGTTGCCGCGCTGCCGTTTCCAGTGTTCCTCTCGGCGGACGAGACCTACCGGGTCGCGTCCAAGGTCCACGACCTGACCGTCAAGACGCGGCCGGCCGACACCCGCAAGATCGAGTTGATCCGCGACCTGATCGCAAAGCACGTGGACGTGGAACGCATCATCCGGGCGGTGGATCCTTGCGGCTGACGGGGCTGGTGCGAGCGCGAGGTGGCGGCGGCGCCAGCCAGATTTGCGTTGAGAGAGGCGCCGCGCGGGTGTTACCTTCCCGCCACCTATGAAACGTTTTCTACCCGTTCTCCTTTGTGCGGTCTTCGTGCTGGCTTTGCTCCCCGCGTGCGGGCCGAAGCAGGCCAGCGTCAATGTGTCCGCCTACATGGACGCCTTGAAAGGCACCGACAACGACGCCAAGGCCAATGCCCTGGGCGAAATCGCCAAGGCGGGCCCGGGCGCGGCCGCTGCCGTCCCGCAGCTCATCGAGTTGCTAAAGGACCCGGACCCGCTGATCCGCCGTTTGTCGGCCTACGCGCTGTTCGAGATCGGACCGCCCGCGGCGAAGCCGGCCGTGCCCGAGTTGCGCAAGCTGCTGCAGGACGGGAATCGCGAAGTGATCACGCAGGCGCTGAACTCCCTCCGCAAGATTGATCCCACCGGGCCAGAGGCCAAGATGGCGGTCCCGAACGTGTCCACCGAGTAGTTAGTAGGCGGGCGGCTTCGGATTGCCCATCGGAGCGCGCCCTTGGGTGCGGGCTCGCCCTGCCCCTGCTGCGCGGAAAGCGCTTCCGGCCGCGAACGGTGCAGCGAGCGAGAATCTGCTCCGGGCCGCCAGCGCTCGCCGCGGTGCGTCGAAGCACGCCCAAAGCTGGACTGCTCCCCCAAAAAATTCGGGTGGGGCGTAACTTGGTAGGGCGCCGCGGTGTCGGCGCCGCGGGACTGTTCCCTCCAAAAATTTGGGGGCTTAACCCGAGAACCGAAGTCGGGCTTACTGAAGGCAAAGAAGCTCACAGCAGAATCCCGGGTCCGTCGCTCCTTCGTTCCCTTCGTTGTCTTCTGTAAAACGAACTTCGGAGTTCAGGCTTAGTCGGCCTCAACCACCCGGTAGAAACCGACACCATCGCCGAGCGGAAGGTCCAGCCGGCTTTGGGGGCTGGCGGTGATCCACAGTCCGCCGATCGTGGCCCACGTTCGAACCGAAAGGTCCGGTTTGAACTGGACGGCATAGGCGCGCCCAACCTCGCTGGCCAGCGAGACGCGCAGGTAGCCTTCCCGCGGGATGCCTTCCCACGCCAGGCGAGCCACGACCGGTTTGGCGCCAGCGAGAATGGGTTTGCCAGGCTCCGGCTCAAAGGCCCAGTCCTCGATCACCGGGCCGAACTCAGCGAAACTTACCGGTATTTCCAGAGGCGTCCCCGTAGGAGCCAGGTTCGTGCTCCACGGTGGATTGAAGCCGCCCGGGCCCGACGGGTCCGGAAAGTAAGGGGTGAGCGTCCACAGCGGCTTGCCGCGTGGCAGGCGGACGCGAATCCAGCCGTAGTGCTCGCGGTTGTCCCGCAGCAGCTTGACGCCCAGATACCCTTCACCCATGCGCCCCAACTCGTCAGTCCACGGCCGAAAACAACTGCCCGAACCGGAGCGGGTCAGGGCGATGCTTCCCGATGTCAGCCACACGGATTCGCCGGGCGGCGTCGGGCCGATTCGCGTTCCGGGTGGCACTACCAGCGCCGCCTGTCCCGAGAACAGGAGTTGATTCCCGCCGGCACACGCCAAGCCGTACATCGAAGAGCAATCTGCCGGAATGGACATCGTGCAGAGGGTCAGCCCGTGGAGTCCGAGGTCCACCTGGCCGTCGTGGTCCACGTCCACACCGGCCGCCGGCCAATCGCCGAACACGGGGAAATCCACCGGGCCGCTGCCCCCCACGGCAGTCAATGAGCGCGGCGAGCGCGGCGGAGCCGCCAGGGCTGCCACGGGATCGCTGCCCGGCATCAAGGCAAGTCGTCCACGGACCGGTGGCGGCACGTTCCAGTACGCGCCGCTGGCCCCTTGCGCGGGCAAGTGAATGAAAATCTCCCCCTTGCCGGCGAGGAGTTCGCGGAGAAGGGTCTCGTTCAGCGGAATGAATCCCGAGTAAGCGTAGCCCGACCGCAAGCCGTCACACGCATTGAAGACGGGAGGATCCGAGCCGGGCACCTGAACCGGGTCGCACATCGCGGCGAACACAAACTCGCCGGGCCCGAGCGGGATAGTGGCCTGGCGCGAGTCGGTCATCAACGCGGCCCCACAGTTGCTCCGGTAGGCCTCGTCGAGGAAGATCAGGAAGCGCAGGCGATCACCTTCGAGAAAAAACGATGCGCCGCCCGCGTCAAAGCAGATCGTCGAGAAATCCTGAGTCAATTGGCTGCGGAAGGACACCGAGGCGTGGGCGACCAACCCCACCTGCGCGGCCAGCAGGGCGGCCAGCACCGCGGCGAAAAGCCGGGCTATTCGCAACTGGGACCCGTTACCGTTAGGGCGTGCGCGATTCACAACGGAGAGTTACCCCGCGAACGGTGCCTTCGCAAGACCCGGTTTCCACCCGGCCCGCCGGATGCGTGACACGACCGGTCACCGGCTCAGAGCTTGGAGCTAGGTCTCCGCGCAAGAGCCGCCGTTGATCTACCGCGGCAGGGCAAAGGCCACGTAGGCATCGCCGGACTTGGTGCCCATCTTGCCGCCGCCGCAGGCGATGACCACGT
>CAYNCT010000206.1:0-3364 GCA_964396005.1 uncultured Verrucomicrobiota bacterium
TTTGGCGCGGAGGGCGACTGGAAAACCGCGGCGCTGCTCCGGGCGATGAAAGTCATGGCCACGGGGCTCCCCGGTGGCACGTCGTTCATGGAGGATTACACCTATCACCTGCACCCGGACGGCAAGCAGGTGCTCGGCGCGCACATGCTCGAAATCTGCCCGTCCATCGCCAGCGGCAAGCCGTCGCTCCAGGTCCATCCGCTGGGCATCGGCGGCAAGGCCGACCCCGCGCGGTTGGTTTTTGACACGCCGCCCGGCCCGGCCCTCAACGCCAGCCTCATTGACCTGGGCAACCGCTTCCGCCTGCTCGTGAACGAGGTGGACGCCGTCGCGCCGGAGCAACCGATGCCCAGGCTGCCCGTCGCGCGAGCGATGTGGGTGCCGAAGCCGAACTTCGAGGACGCCTGCGCCTGCTGGATTTATGCGGGCGGCGCGCATCACACCGGCTTCAGCCAGGCGGTCACCACCGAGATGCTCGAGGACTTCGCCGAGATCGCGGGCATCGAGCTGGTGGTGATTGACGGGGCGACCCGGGTCCGGGACTTCCGGCAGCAGCTTCGGGGGAACGAGGTTTACTACGGGTTGAAAGACGGCCTCGTGACGTGACGCTCGCGGCCCGGAGCCGACCACCGCCAGCCACGCCGGGTTCGCGCGGCGGGCGCCTCAGCGCGTTTCCGCCGGCCCGAGAGTTTTCAGGTACTCAATGAGATCCCAGCGGCCGTCGTCCGGCAGGTCCGTGCCGTACTCATGCCCCTGGTTGCTGTTGCCATGGGTGGTGGTGTCGAGGACGAACTGCGGCCGGGCGACGTCGGTGGTGAAGCCCAGCTTGCGCGGGTCGAAATCGCGGTGCCCCACCGGGAACCGGGCGGGCCGTTGGCGGGCCGGCAGCAGGAGGTCGTAGATCGTCGGCACCGAGCCGTTGTGCAAGTACGGCGCGGTGGCCCAAACGCCCGCCAGCGGCCGGGCGAGGTAAGCGCCGGTCGAACGCCAGACGGGGTCCGGCACTTCGAGCGGCGCGGCGCGTTCCGGCGGGAGGTGGTGGGCCGCGAAGAGCGCCGCCTCCGCTTTTTGGGCCGTCTCGCCGAGGACCTCCGGAAACGGGCGTCCCCCGAGCGGCAGCGCGAAGTTGGTCGCGCGGGCGGGGGACGTGCCGACCGTCTCGAGGGGCACGAGGGTTTCCCGCGCATGACACCCGGCGCAGCGCGTCTCGAAGGTGAGGCGACCACGTTCCGCGCGAGCGCGATCAATCGCACCGAACAGGTCCTCCGGCCAGGCCGGCGGCTGAAGCTTGCGGCCGACGGTTTCAAGCTGGTGCAGGTTCTCAGGCAGGACGCTGGAGGCGAGGGTGTCCGGGTCGAAGTCCGCCCCCAGGGCGATGGCCTGGGCGATGTTCCGCTGCATCACACTTTGCGTGTTGCCGTCCCAATGGATCCAGTGGAAGGCCGCGAAACCGAACAGATGCGGGGTGCTCACCGGTGCGTCGAGCAGGACGCCGTCCTGGGGCCAGAGCAGGTCGCGGATGATGCCGAAGGAGTCGCCGCGTCCGGGGCCGAGGCTCACGCCGCTGTCAATCGCGGTCGAGAGAACCTCCACGGTCCGGAGCCGCCGTTCCAGCTTTTCGCCGTCCGTCAGCACCTTGCCGAGAAACCTGGCCAGCAGATCGCCGGGTTCGCTGCCCGCGGCGTCCCGCAGGACCTGGTGCTCGCGCTGGTCCAGACCGTCGGCTTCGTTCACCGACTCGAGCACTTGTTTGAGTGCGGGGGACTCGGCGAGAAAGTCCACGTCCCGCCCCCGCTCGCGGCGCAGCCGGACGAGGTCACGCACGAAACGCAGCGCGGCCGCCTCGTCTTTGCGCAGCGCGCGCAGGCCCTCGCGCAGGTCCACGAAGAACTGCTCCAGCGCGAAGAGGTTGGGCGCGCCGTCAATTCGGACGGTGTGTCCGTTGTAGCGCAATTCGCCCGTGTGGCAGGCAGCGCAATTGATGCCCACGAAGGGGGTGTCCCGCCCGGCCAGCCGGCGCACCTGGACGCTCCAGCCCACCGGCAGTTGGTGCGGATCCGGGCTTTCCACCAGGAAGCCGTAGTTCGCGAGTTGATACAGGAAGGGCTGGCCGTTTGCGGGGTGGCGCAACGCCTCGAGCACGCTCAAGGGCACCAGTTCGCTGCCCTCGGTCAGGTGATGCCAGATGGCTTGCTCGGCCTCACTCAAGCCGGTCTTCAGCCACGTGATGTTCGTGGGCACCGCGAGCGGGATCGGCGGGGTGCTGGACGGACGGGTGAACCAGGACCAGATCAGGGCGCTGACACCGCCGACCAGCACTCCGACGGCGGCGGCGATCCAACGGGTTCGTGTGGTGGTATTCATGAGGGACGGGGTTTCGGGTCAGAGGGTTTTGAGGTATTCGAGCAGGGCCCGGCGGTCGGTTTCGGGCAGTTCGGTGCCGTACCGGTGTCCCTCGGGTTCGTTTCCCGGGAGCTGGTTGTTCTGTCGAAAGCCCGCCGCCTGCGCCGCGGCGCCGTCGGCGAGGAAGCCGAGTCTTTCCGCATCCACGACGTCGTACCCGCGCCAGAAATGCTGCGGCCGTTGCTCGGGCGGCAGCAACAGATCGCGAACCGTGGGCACGGAGCCGTTGTGCAGGTAGGGCCCGCGCAACCAGAGCCCGGTCAAGGGGAGGTTCACGAATCCGGTGGCGTACACCAGGTCCGAGAACGCGAAGGGGCCCCGTCGCAACTCGCGCAGCCACTGCACGACGTCCGTTCGCCAGGTCTGCACGTAGTGCGCGCTCGTGCCCACCTCGGCGATGGGCGTCACGTGTCCGATGCGGCGGCCGCGGGGGTCGTGGCAGTCGGCGCAATGGCGATCGAAAAGCTCCCGCCCCTGCGCGGCCAGCGAGGCGTCCACTCGCCCTGGAAACGGCGGCGGCGCGAGGGTGGCGAGGAAGCGCGTCATGCGCTCGTAGTTGGCCTGGTGAAAGACGCGCGGATCGAAGTTCAGCAGAAACGCCGCGGCGAGCAGGTTGGCGTCCGCCTCACTGCCGCTGCCGTTCCAGCCGTGCGGGTAGGCATTCTCGGCGCCCTGTTTCCACACGGACATGTAATCGGTTGTCCCCGTGGAACCATCGTCCGGCAGGCGCAGGAGGTTTTGTTTGAGGATGTTGATTGAGTCCACCCGGCCGGGGCCGGCGGGCGGACGCAACTTCATCCAGGCGAACTCGGTTTCGAGCAGCCGCAGCGACTGGCGCGTGAGCGGGAGAATCACCCAGCGGTACGCCAGCCGCTCGCCCCAGCCTAGGGGGTGGCGAGCCGCGATGCGCGCCAGCAGGGCGGCCGGCGCGAAACGGTCGGCGCCGGCGCAGTCGGCGAGG
>CAYNCT010000207.1:0-3257 GCA_964396005.1 uncultured Verrucomicrobiota bacterium
CGCGCGTCACCGCCAGCCTGGTTTCCTGCACGGTGGCCATGGCTTTCAGCTTCACGGTGAACTGGCATTTCGTTTTCCACCCGGCCGGACGCGAGTGGTTGGAGCGGGCGGGAAAGTTCCTGCTCATCACGGCCACGTCCTCCTATCTGCTGCAAAGCGCGGTGATCCACTTTTTGAGCCGGACCTGGGGCGGGCCGGTGCGGCGCGTGTGCGCGCTGGCACGCCGTTGGCCCCCGACGCGCGCTCTTTCGGCCGACGCGGTGGCGCGCAATACCGTGAAGGCGGCCGCGGTAGGGGTGGGCTTGCTCTGGAACTTTGCGTGGTATCGCGGGTGGGTTTACGCGTGACCCGGCCGCGGCACAGCGCGGCCCTACCCAATGCCCGAAGACCGCCTGCCCTGACGGCGCTTTCCCGGACTGAAGTCCGCGCTCCGTGAGGTAGGGCGCCGCTGTGTCGGCGCCGCTCACCCGGCCGGGACGCAGCCCGGCCCTACCAAGGCCGCAGGGAGGCCGATTGACAGACCGACGGCGCTTCCCCAGCTTGGCGGCCGTACGACGCACGGCCCGCTGAGCCGGGCCGAGCATCTGCCGCCGTTCCCCTGACCGTTGTGAATCGCGCCTGCCAGAATCCGCTGCTGGCGGCCGCCACCGAGGCGACCGTTGCCGGGCCGCCCCCCCCGTGAGGTTTCCGTGAAGTTCGTGTTGCGACGGCTGGCCTTCATGGTACCGCTGCTGCTCGGGATCAGCTTCGCCGCCTTTGTGTTGATCCGGCTTGCGCCAGGCGGGCCGTTCGACCGGGAGCGGCAGGTGCCGCCCGAAATCGAGCGTCAGCTCAACGCGCGCTATCATTTGGACCAGCCGCTATGGCGTCAGTACCTGATCTACCTGGCCGGGCTGGCGCGCGGCGACCTCGGTCCCTCGATGCGCTAGCGCAACCACTCGGTGAACGACATCGTCGCCGCCGGGCTGCCGGTATGGCTGACCGTGGGCGTTCTGGCATTTTGCGTGGCCCTGGGAGTGGGCGTCCCGCTGGGGTTTTACGCGGCGATCCGCAAGGGACAACTCACCGACCACCTGGGCAGCCTGGTTGCGATTCTCGCCCTTTGCGTGCCGACGTTCGTGGCCGGGCCGGTGCTGGTGATGGTATTCGGCGTGAAGCTGCGCTGGTTTCCGGTGGCCCTGTGGGATTCGCCGTGGCACGTCGTCCTGCCGGTGACCGCCCTCGGGATTTATTTCGCAGGACGGGTGGCGCGGTTGATGCGCGAGGGCATGCTCAACACGCTGCACGCCGGCTTCATCGTCACGGCTCGTGCCAAGGGTTTGTCCGAGGCGGCCGTGTTCTGGCGGCATGGTTTTCGACTGGGCGTGCTGCCGGTGGTGAGCTTCTCGGGGCCGTTGCTGGCGGATTTGCTGACCGGGTCGTTTGTCGTGGAAAACCTGTTTCAGCTTCCCGGCATCGGGGTGTTCATGGTCAACAGCTCGCTCAACCGCGACTACCCGATGGTGGTGGGGCTGGTGCTGCTTTACGCGGGGTTGCTCCTGGTGCTGAACCTCGTGGTGGACCTGCTCCACGCGGTGCTCGATCCGCGCGTTCGCCATGAGTAGGCCGGTTTCCAGCGTGCCCGCTCCGGACTCGCCAGCCCGCCGCGCGTGGGCGCGCTTTTGGCGGCATCGCCTCGCGGGCTCAGCGGCGTGGTTCCTGGCCGCGATCGCGCTGGTCGCGCTGGTGGGGCCCGCCCTCTCACCTAACGCGCCGGGGGCCTTTGTCGGGGAACCGTTTGAGGCGCCGTCGTGGCGGCACTGGTTCGGCACGGATGTTCATGGCCGCGACGTGTTCACGCGGGTGCTCCACGGCGGCCGGTTGTCGCTGGCCGTGGGCCTGGTCGGAACGGTGATCAGTCTGGTGATCGGCGTGACGTGGGGCGCGGTCGCGGGCTACGTGGGCGGGCGGACGGACAGCGTGATGATGCGCACGGTGGACGCCCTGTACGCCATGCCGACACTGGTGTTCGTGATCGTGGTGGTAACGGCGCTCAATGGTCTGCTCGCGAAGTGGGAGACGGCGGGCGCGCCGGTGAACCCAACATTTGCCCGGGTAGCGGGCTTGTTGCTGGGCATCGGGGCGGTGTCGTGGCTCACGATGGCGCGGATCGTGCGGGGCGAAGTGCTGTCGCTGCGCACGCGGCCGTTTGTCGAGGCCAGCCGAGCGCTGGGCGCGGGCGATCTGCATATTCTGCGCCGGCACATTCTGCCGAACCTCGCCGGGGTGGTGATCGTGTACCTGGCTCTCACCGTGCCCGCGGTGGTGCTTTACGAATCATTTCTGAGCTACCTCGGTTTGGGCATCCAGCCGCCGGCGGCGAGCCTCGGCACGCTGATCGCCGAGGGCGCGGCGCAAATCAATCCGCTGCGCGTGTATTGGTGGCTGATTGTCTTTCCGGCCGGCTCACTGGCCCTGGCGCTGCTGGCCTTGAACCTGGTGGGCGACGGCTTGCGCGACGCCCTTGATCCCCGCGTCGAGCGCTGACCCAAAGCGCGCGCCTACCTCTCCAAAGTAGCCAGCAAATCGGAGGGGAGCAGCGTGCGGGAAAGGTACTCGGCGACAGCGCGGGCGTCGGCCTTCATGGCGTCCAGCTCCGCGAGGAGCGGCCGCTCCATGGCGTCGTTTACCGCCAGCAACTGCCCGGCATCCGGCAACGCGAGGCCGGCCCTCACCGGCTCGAAGGCCGTCCACCAGTCCGCCGTTGGCGAATCGTGCGCCCGCTGGGAAGGTGGCCGCCACCAGAGCAGCCCCAGCAGGACCACGAGAACGGCCGCGGTCGCCAACCCGATGGAAGCCCGCCGAGCGGATCTGGTGGACGCGGCTCCTTCATGGTCAGCCAGGGTCACTCCCGCGGTGACGCGGGCGGTGAGACGCACGGGAGCGGCCTGGGAAAGCTCGCGGGCAGCGGCGATCAGGCGCCGTTCGAGTTGCCGCTCGCGCTCGCGCCAGCCGGCACAGGATGGGCAGCGGTTGCAGTGCTCGGCCCAGTGCCGACCGAGCCAGGATCGAGAGTCGCCGGAAAGGCCGCCAGCGATTCGCCAAAGACGACAGGTTTTCATGATGCGTTTTGCGGCGTGCGGTTCGCGCGCCCTTTTTCCTTCTCCAGCCACGCCGCGAGTCGGCGGCGGGCCCGGTGGAGCGTGACTTTCACGCCCATTTGGGTGGCCCCGGTGATGCGGGCGATCTCCGCCACCGAGAAGCCCTCCCCGTAGCGG
>CAYNCT010000208.1:0-3239 GCA_964396005.1 uncultured Verrucomicrobiota bacterium
TGCGCAGCCAGCGCCGCGGCACGTCGTAGACGGGGAAGCTGCCGCGGAACACCGTGTCGCGGCTCACGACATCCACCACCGTCAGGGCGATCTGGCCGTCGGTCTTGAGCGCGGTATAGATCAGGTAGCGGCCATGGGGGCTGAAACTGACGGACGACGCGTTCAGATAAGAGGCGCCCAGGACAATGGTCTTGGCGGGGGCATAGGTCTGGAGGTTTTCCCGCAATGAAACGAGTTGCACCACCTCGTCGCCAGAAGCGCCGCTCGGTGTGGTTTGACGATACCAATGCACGAAGGCCTGTTCCGCCGGGCCGAAGCCGACGCGGCTGCCCGGAATGAGCTGCGTGGCGAACACCAACTGCCCGGAGCTTTTCGCCCGGACCTCCACCGAACCGGCCCCCGCCACGCTGACGAAGCGGAGATCGAAAAAGCTGCCGCTCTGGGACCGGATGGCGACGGTGTTGGCAGGGGCCACCGGCGAGCCGCTGTTTGTGCATCCGTCCTCGATCGCCGCGGAGAGGCAATAGGGCCCGGCCGAAACCCCGCGGGGTTGGTTGTTGCCGGCGTCCGGCGCCGAGTCGCCAGGCAGGTCGGTTGGACCATCCACGGGCGGCGGAAGCGGCGGGCCATCGCCGCCGCCGCCCCCGCGCGACGGAGGGATTGGAGGCCAAACCTCCGGCCCGTCAATCGGCCACGGCGGTGTGGGCGGCCAGATGTCCGGGGGTGGCGGCTCGGGCGGCTCGGGACCGGGCGGTTGGGGAGTGGGTGACGGAAGCGGACCGGGCGGGGTCGGGGGCGGGATCGCGATGATCCAGGGGTTCATCCTGGGCCACGTGACCGGGGGGATCGCCCGGATCCAAGTGATCTGCTGCCAGCCGTGCCAGCCGGGCTGCCGGACACCGACGCCCGGATCGCTTTCCAGGAATTGTCCGTCGCCCGTGGCGGTCATCGAACCAACGACCTCCCAGCGGCCGAGATCGTGATTGAAGCTGACCAGCGCGGTTTTCCCACCGGGGGGCACCCGCTGGCCGGTGGTGGGGCTGGGCAGGTTGGGGAAACGCACCGGCACGGGCTGATCAAAGTTTTCGGCGCCGTCGGACTGAACGGTAATGTCCAGCACATGCTCGATGCCGGGCGGAAGCGGTTCCGGCAGGCGGTCGGAAGCGACGGGGGAGAGGCCGACACGCCCGCCCCGCTCCCCGGTGTTGCTGTACAAGGCGTTGGGCGGGACACGGACTTCGACGCCCGCGTAGCTGGGGTTGACGGCCACGACCGACGGCGGAAACGGAATCACGGTTTCGGTGGTGGCGGAGACTGCCTGCAGCGCGTCCGCCGGAACCAACGGGAGGTAAATGACGCCGCTGCCATTGGCAAGGTTGGTGGCGACGCCGGCGGTCGCCTCCCAGGCCTTGCCCACGTACGGATAGTACGCGCCGTTGGGCCACTGGCTTTCGACGGCGGTCCGCCCGTCCACATGCACGAAGAACCGCCCCGCGGGCGCCGGCTGCAAGCGGAAGAACCCGGCCGCGTCCGTGGTGGCGCGCAGCGTCTCTTCCGCGCCGTCCACGGTGATGGTGACGCCCTCGAGCGGATGGTCCCGCCACCCGCCCGCGCCATCCGGGACCGGCTCACTGGCGAACACGTGGCCAAGGACCGCCGTGTTGCCCACCGGGGTGATGCTCAGGGTGTCGAAGTCAATCTGCGCCACGCTGCCCGGCTGGCCGCTGCCGGCCAGGTCCAGACGGCGGCCGAGGTCGTCCCGCGTGTCGCCCGGGTCGAAGCGGACCCGGACGCGGGCGCTGGCGGGCAGGTTCTCGGCGGGAAAGAAGGTCACGGTCTGGCGATTTGCGGACAATTCGACGCGACCGAGAAGCTGTCGTCCGCCGAAGGTCGCAGACACGTTCGAGACCGTAAGCAAGGCGTCGGGCGCGAGGGGACGCGTCAGCCGAAACACGGCTTCGCGGGTGACGGCGACGCCGTCCTCATTGTGGAACGGGGAGGTGTCCGCAACGGTGGTGAGCGGCGAACGGAGCACCGTATAGACCTCGAGCCAGGTCTTGCCGCCCCCGCCCGGGGCCGGCTGCTGGGCGTCGGCCGGATTCAGCGGATTCAAACTGGGCGCGCGTTCAAGTTCAAAGACGTCGTCCAGGCCGTCGCCGTCCGTGTCGCGCGGCGCGCTGCGGGGAAGCTGCAAGATCAGATAGAAGCCGGTGTCGGGCGCGGCGCGATGCTCGAGGATGCCGGTGCCGTCGGCCCCCAACCGGGCGTCCACCTCGACCGCGCTGAGCGGCAGCGAGGCACCGTACTCGAGAAGGTAATAGGCGTCGGCCTGCGCCTCATGCGCGAGGGTCACCGTGCCGGCGGCGTCGCGGCTGACCTCGAGCACTCGAAACGTCTGGGCCCAGCCGGTGCCAGCACTGCCAGCCAAGGCTACCGCCAGGCACCCGGCCCGGGCCGCGCCCCGCCATCCACCGCGAACGAAGCTCTTCACTTGGTCCTTCCTTAAAGGCGGGCGATGGATATTACCTCGCGTCATGTGTGTCAAAAGAAAAATGCATTTCAGTGTATGGCCGCCAGCCGGCCGCGTTCCACGGGCTGAACCCGGCCGCGGCGGGCTGGGCGGCCAGGCGATTGGCCTTCCAAGGTATCAGGTCCTGGCTGGTGCGCGGGAAGCCGTCGGTTCCTTGTGGACCGGCTCACGGGCCATGAACATGCCATCCCGGGTAGGGCGCGCTGTCCCCAGCGCGCCGGGGGCGGCGGGCGAGGGCCCGCCCGCCCTACCTGCGGGAGGTTCATGGGAAGGGCTTCGTGCGGCGCCGCGCTGGCGCCACCGCTCAATCCTGCGGGCAGTCCTCCGTGAGCCGTGACGGGTCCAACGGGCGGTTGACCATTGGCGGTCGGCGCCGGAAGTAACTTCGCCCGGCGACCGGGCGTCCGGCGCACGCCCGCCATCCCTGCGCGCAGTAGGAAGGCCGCGCTTGGTCACGAAGCACCGCGCCGTAGCCATGGCGGACAAGCTCCAGGCGCGGCCGCAGCGCCGCCGCCTCGAGCCCGTGGCCAGTCCAGATGGATGGGGCTTCGGGTGGGAACGGCGCCTCGGACGATGTTGCCGAATTCCGGCCGCGCCCAAGCGGCGCCAGTGCGGCCACGACCGCCCTCGGCGCCTCGAACAAGACATGGTGTGGCCGGCGGCGCGAACGTTCATTGGGATGGCGGTTGAGAAGTTGACGGGCTGGCGG
>CAYNCT010000209.1:0-3199 GCA_964396005.1 uncultured Verrucomicrobiota bacterium
CCGACCAAGAGCTGATGTCACTCGCCTGACCAACTGCTGATGACACTTGCCCCATGAGATCGTGTGTTGCCCTGCTGGTTTTCATTTTGATCGGCGCGCTGCGGCCGGCGCTCGCCGAGCCGTGGACCTTCGAGCGGGCCGTGAGTTACGCCCTGACCAACAGCCCGGATGCCCGCCTTGCCGCGCAGCGGATTCGGGTGGCCCGGGCCGGGGTGGATCAGGCCAACGCCGCCGTCTGGCCGACGCTGCAACTGCAATCGAGCTACACCCGCACGGACAACCCGATGCTGGTCTTCGGCTCGATTCTCAATCAACGCGCGTTCGGCACTTCGCCGTTGGGCCCGATTGATTTCAACGACGTCCCGGACCTGGACAACCTTAACGTCCGTGGGGTGGCCACCGTGCCTCTCTACGCCGGCGGCCGGATCAAAGCCGGGCGCGCGAGCGCGCAGGCCGCGGCGGAGGCGGCCCGGGCGGAGGCGGAGGCCGTGCGGCAGACGCTAGCGTTTGAAGTGGCCCGCACGTTTCTGAGCGCGGTCAAGGCCCGCGAATTCATCCGCGCCACCGAGGCAGCGGTGCAGGGCTTTGAGAACAGCCTCGCCATTGCCCGGAGGCGCCACCAGGCCGGCACGTTACTGAAGGCCGACCTGCTGGACGTGGAAGTGCGGTGGGCGCAGGCGCAAGAGGACACCGTGCGGGCGCGCAACGCCCACGCTTTGTCGCTACGGGCGCTCAAAAACCTTTTGGGCGCTGACGATGCGGATTTTGCAATCGTGGAGGCCGTCCCCGACCTGCCGGTGCCGGCGGACTTGGTTGCGCCCCGCCGGCCGGAACTGGAGGCGATACGGCATCGCGAGCGGGCGGCGGAGAACGCGGTGCGTGGCGCCCGCAGCGGTTGGTTGCCCACATTGAGCGCTTTCGGGAGTCTGGATTACGACTACGGCACCCGCACCGAAGGCGAGGGCGGCAGCTACACGGCGGGCGCGCTGCTGCAATGGAACGTGTTCGACGGCAAACTGACGCGAGCCCGCGTCTCCGAGGCGCAGGCGCAGCGCGACACGGTGGCCGAGGAGGAGCGGAAACTGCGGCTGGCGATCGAGTTTGAAATCGAGCAGGCCCGGCTCCAACTCGCCGAGGCCACCGAACGACTGGCGGTGACGGCCAAGGCCATTGAACAGGCCGCCGAGAGCGTCACGCTCACCCGCGCGCGCTTCGAGCAGGGGCTCGCGCTGGCGACCCAGGTGATTGATTCGGAGACCGCTCTGACCGTGGCGCGCGTGCGCCGGGCCGAGGCCGAGGCGGATCGGCGGATTGCGGTGGCCGCGTTGCGGCGCGCCCTGGGGCTGCCGCCCCTCGAACAACCATGAACGACAACGCCCCGCGACAAATCACTTCACCGCTTGCGGGCCACCACGTGTCCTTTGAACCCCTTCCCACAACTGGCTGACTTCGCCTGGAAATGAAACTGAAACCCATGCTGCCTCTGGCCGGCGTGCTGGCGCTGGCGTTGACTGCCTGCCACAAGCACCCGTCTTCCCCTCCGCCGCCCCGGTCCACGTTGCCCCCCGTGAACGTGCGCGCGCTCACCGTGACGGCGGAGCCCACCAGCGCGTTCGAGGAGGTGATCGGCACCGTCCGTTCCCGGACCCGCGTGGTGGTGGAGGCGAAGGTGAGCGGCCGCATCGAATTGCTGCCGGTGAGTCTTGGCCAGCGGGTCAAGGCCGGCGATCTGCTGGTCCAGCTCGATGTGCGAGAGATTCAGGCGCGGCTCGACCAGTCGGTGGCCTTGCGTCGGCAGGCGGCGCGGGACCTGGAGCGGTTTGCCAACCTCTTGCGGCAGGAAGCGGTGACGCAGGCCGAGTACGACGCCGTCGAGGCGCGCTTGCGCGTAGCGGACGCCGGAGTGGTGGAAGCCGAAACCATGCTCAGTTACGCCCGGGTCGTGGCGCCGGCGGACCTGGTGGTCGCGCGCAAGCTGGCGGAGGTGGGCGATCTGGCCACCCCCGGCCGGCCGTTGCTCGAGCTCGAGGACCCCACGACGCTGCGGCTGGAGGCGGACGTGCCCGAGGCGCTGATTGACCGGATCCAACCCGGCGCCCGGTTGCCGGTGACCACCGCGGTGGCGGGCGAAGCGTTGACCGGGACGGTCGTCGAGGTGGCGCCGTCAGCGGACGCCGCGAGCCGCACGTTTCGAGTGAAGCTGGATCTCCCGTCCGCCGCCGGCCTGCGCCCCGGGCAGTTTGGTCGCGTGGCCGTGCCGCTGGACGCCGCGCCGTCGCTCCGGGTGCCGATAGCGGCCGTGGTCACGCGGGGGCAGATGGAGATGGTTTTCGTGCTCACCAACCAGGTGGCGCAGCTTCGGCTCGTGAAAACAGGCCGGCGGTTTGGGGAAAGTGTGGAACTGTTGTCCGGGGTCAGCGCCGGCGAGCAGGTGGTGGTCGAGAACAGCGCCGGCCTGTGCGACGGCCAGCCGTTGGTCACCCGGTAGTTTGCCATGAGCGTACCCGCTGTTCCCCCTGCGCCTGTTCACACCTCGCTGGGTCTGGCCGGCAAGGTGGCCCGGGCGTTTGTCAACTCGAAGCTCACACCGCTGATCGTCATCGCATCGGTGTTGCTGGGCGTTTTTGCCACGCTGCTGTTGCCGCGTGAAGAGGAGCCGCAGATCAAGGTGCCCATGGTGGACGTGCTGGTGGCGATGCCCGGCGCCAGCGCCAAGGAGATCGAACAGCGCGTCACCCGTCCGATGGAAAAGCTGCTCTGGGAAATCCCCGGGGTGGAATACCTGTACTCGACGTCGCGCGAGGGCGAGAGCCTCGTGATCGTGCGCTTCAAGGTCGGTGAGAGCATCGAGCCGAGCCTGGTGAAGCTGAACCAAAAGCTGCAATCCAACTTCGACCGCATTCCGCACGGAGTCAGCACGCCGCTGATCAAGCCCCGGTCCATTGACGACGTGCCGATCCTGGCACTGACGTTCCACAGCGCCCGTTACGACCACCTCACGCTCCGCCGGCTGGTGGCGCAGGTGGACGACGCGGTCAAGCAGGTGCCGCTGGTGGCCGAGACCCAGCTCATCGGCGGTGCGCGCCGCCAGGTGCGCGTGCTGCTCGACCCGGCCAAGCTGGCCTCGCGCAATCTGAGCCTCGCCGGCCTGGTGCCCATGCTGCAACAGGCCAACCGTCAGTCGGCCGCCGGCGGTCTC
>CAYNCT010000210.1:0-3161 GCA_964396005.1 uncultured Verrucomicrobiota bacterium
ACTTCGCGTGGCGCGAGCGGCATGTCATTGGCGGGCGGGAACGCGAGGTGATCGTGCATCGCAAGGGCGCGACTCCCGCCGGCGCGGGCGTGCTGGGCATCATCCCGGGCTCGATGGCAGCCCCGGGCTTCGTCGTGTGCGGCAAGGGCGAGCCCGCGTCGCTGCACTCGGCGTCCCACGGCGCCGGCCGCGCGATGAGCCGCAAGGCGGCCACCGAGCGGTTCAACTGGAAGACGGTGAACCAACTGCTGCGGCAGCGGGGAGTCACGCTCATCAGCGCCGGACTCGACGAAGTGCCCATGGCCTACAAGGACATCCGGGAGGTGATGGCGGCTCAGAGCGACCTGGTCACGATCCTCGGGCAATTCGAGCCGCGCCTCGTGAAAATGGCGCCCGCAGGCGAGCGGCCGGAGGATTGAGCCCGAACTCCGAAGTGCGTTTTACAGAAGACAACGACGGGAACGAAGGAGCAGTGGGAACGGGATTCTCCGCCGGGCACTTTTCCTGACCGCCCAATCCCGGTGAAAGCCCTTTTCCCTTCGTCAGCTTCGTCGCCTTCTGTGAATCCGCCTTCGGTTTTCGGATGAGGCCCTGCGCTCGCTCGCGGCGGCGCCGCCTGAGCCGATAGCCGCCCGGTCTCGTCGGGGGTCCCCGCTCGCCCATGCCAGCCGGCCGGAACGCGCCGCGTTCAGGCCCGGGCCGGTCGCGCCCGATAAGCTGCGCGATGCGTGACCCGGCCTTGCGCCAGGAACTCGCGCTCGAAATCGGTCAGTTCCGCGGCCAGCTCGGGCGGCGTCGGCACCGGCTCGAAATCCGGATGGGCCGCGAAGACCCGCTCCATCTGGGCGAAGTAGTCGGCGAAATCGGTCCGCAAATAAACCACCCCGCCCGGCGCGAGCACCCGGTGGGCAAGGTGCGGGAAGCGCTCATTCACCAGCCGGCGGCGGTGATGGCGCCGTTTGGGCCAGGGGTCCGGGAAATAGAGGTGCAGCGCCGCGAGGGACGCCGGGGGCAGCAGATACTCGACAAAGTAGCTCGCCTCGATCCGAACGCCGCGCAGGTTGGTCAGACCCAGGCGCCGCCCTTTGCGGTCAATCTTGCGGAGGCGGCCCAGGAGCCGTTCCACGCCGATGAAGTTCCGCTCCGGATGCTGCCGGGCGCGGGCCAGGAGGAACCCGCCGTCCCCGCACCCCAGCTCCACCTCGAGCGGCTGCGCGGTGGGGAACAGCGCGCCGAGCTCGATGGGCTCGACGATGGAAACGAGACGGAACAGCAGTGACGGCTCGTCACCGCCCGCGGCCACGGGCGCCGCGTCGCCGGCGTTCATGGCGTGGGCGCAGCGGTCGGCTTCTCGCGGAACAGCGCCAGCGATGCGGTGTAGCCGTGGAGGAAATTGCGGTTGCCCACCGGCCCGATTTCCCCGTTGCAGAAAAACCCTGTGAGCCCGAACGGGCCGAGGATTTCCTGGGTGAGCCCGGCGTCATGGTTGGCCCGACCGAACAGGTGCGTGCCTCGCCCGTTGCAACTGCAGAGGCAGCCGCCGTACAGCCGGGCTTTCGGGCGGCGCTTGAGGGCCCGGCGCAGCAACTCAGTCAGGTCCTCCGTCGCGGCGGCCGCGTCGCGCGTCTGGAACTGCAAGGATTGGCCCGGTCGGGGCAGCGCCCCCACGGCGAGCACGCCGGACTGCGGATCGCCGCCGAGCAGGTTGCGAATCAAAAAGTCGCCCCGGTGAAATTCCTCCTGGTACTCGTTGATGACGAGGCCGACGAAGAGGTTGCCCCGGGCGCGCTGCTGTTGCTCCGCCGGGAGTTCGTTGAAGGTGTCGGCGAGAACCTGGTACGCCGGCTGGTTGCCGATCTGCTGGATCACGTTGCCGTCGGTGCGCGTGATGGTCCACGGCTCCCCAATCGGGGTGCAGCCCTGGGAAATGACGCCCTCGAGTTCGACCGCTCCGCCGAAGGAGACCGCCACGGCGCCGTCCTCGAACACCTCGCGATTGAGGTACACCTGGGTTCGCTGGGCCTCGAAGTTGCCCCCGGCCAGGCCGCCCAGCGTCGGGACCGCCGGATACGCCTCGTTCCACTGCTGCAGCCAGGACTCGCCGTCCATGTTGAAAGGATCGGCAAACACCAGCCAGCCGTTGGATTGATCCGCGGGAACGCCGGTGGCGTGCTGCCAGTAGGCGGGGCCATTGGACTCTTCCACTTCGGCCTGGGAAAAGCGGACGCCGGTCAACCGCGCGCCCGGGAGATGATAAAGGCCAAGGACCAACCCCGCGTTGGTCTCGACCTCGTTACCCCCGACGATGAGCGCGTGGCTGGAACAGCCGGCGAGCAGCGGGATGCGGCCATGCACTTGCAGCACTTCGAGCACCTGGGCCGCGGCCTCAAAGTACTCGGGCGTCATGAACACCAGGCCCAGCGTGGCGCCGGGTGCGCGCCACTGACGGCGAAGTTGCTCCACCCACCGGCGCAAGCCGGCCTCGTCGGGTCCACCCGTCCAGTGTCCGGTCACGGCATGCTCGTACGACTGCATCTGCATGGGCGCAACGTAAGGAGATGCGGCCGAATTGCAACCGACAGCGGCGGGCAGGGAGCGCGCCTGAACGCCGGGCGCCGGCCGCGCTTCCGTCGGGCCGGTTCCCTCCGGAACAGGGAATTGTCCCGCCGCGAGCCGGTTAACCCAGCAGGCGTTGGCGCAGCAGTTCCAACGCCTGCTGACTGGTGACTTGCTTGAACGTGTCCCGATCGAAGGCGTTGAACATCCGGACCGTTTCCACCCGCTCGGGGCCCGCGAGGGCGATGAAGACCGTTCCCACCGGTTTGTCCGGCGTGCCGCCGCCGGGACCGGCATGGCGGGGGTGGGCGCGGGCGAAACCCGCCTGACCCCGCGCCCGGGCGCCTTCTGCCATCTCGCGGGCGGTGGCCTCGCTGACAGCTCCCCGCGCCGCGAGGGTCTCGGCCCGCACCCCCAGGAGACGTTCCTTCAGCGCATTCGCGTAGGTGACCCATCCGCCCCAAAACACCTCCGAAGCGCCCGGCACATCCGTGATCCGGCTGGCAAGGCGGCCACCGGTGCAGGATTCGGCCACCGCCAGGGTCCGCCGTCGCGCGGCCAGTTCCCGCACGACGACAGCCTCGAGGGATTCGCCTTCGACTCCG
>CAYNCT010000211.1:0-3143 GCA_964396005.1 uncultured Verrucomicrobiota bacterium
CGGGCAATGCGCCGCTTGACCGAATGCCGAAAACCGAATACCATCGAGATGATGACGAGCGAAAGAAGACCGAGAAGACCCGGCCCTGCCGTACGACAGGAGGTATCGAAGATGACCCGAGAGTTCAGCGTCGTGATTGAGCGGGACGAAGACGGCATGCTCGTTGCCTCGGTCCCCTCTCTGCCCGGCTGCCACACGCAGGCCAGGTCCCTTGACCTGCTTATGTCCCGGATTCAGGAGGCGATAGCGCTCTGCCTGGAGGTCGAGGCGCCCGCGACCAGCGAGTTCATTGGAGTTCAGCGCGTCACCGTCACGGCATGAGCGAGTTTCCTCCGGTGACCGGCCAACGCCTGATTAGGGCACTGGCCAGGTTCGGCTTCCAGGTGCTGCGGACTAAAGGGAGCCACTGCTTCCTGCGCCACCCGGATGGTCGGTGCACCGTGGTACCGGTCCACCGCGGGGAGAACATCGGCCGCGGCCTGTTGGCGAAGATTCTGCGCGACTGCGAGTTGACGCGCACTCAGCTTCGCAGCAAGCCGTAGCCTGACCACCAGGCCTTCCGGCCGACCAGCCGGAGGCACAGGCAATGCGCCTGCTGCTCTTTGACAATTTGGAGTGAAACGGACACAGAATGCCGCACGCCTGCCCTGATGAACAAGGGATTGCCCCTGTTCGACCGTGAACGCTGCGTATGCGCATGAGTTAGCATCTGTCCCTGACGAAAAAGGGATATGGCCACTCTCTACGTCACCGAACAAGGCGCGAAGCTGACCCGCGAGTCGCGCCGGCTCCTGGTCGTTCGTGGCGAAGAAACCCTCCTCGACGTGCCCACCATCAAAGTCGAACGCGTACTCATCTTCGGCTACTGCCAGATAACCACCCAGGCGCTGGAACTCCTGCTCAACGAAGGCATCCCGACCGCCTTCCTCTCGATGGAGGGCCGGCTCAAAGGCACGCTCGAACCCACCCGCTCCAAGAACATCCCCCTGCGCGTGGCCCAGTACGAGACCTGCCGCAAGCCCGACCTCTGTCTCGCCGTTGCCGGGCGCATCGTCGGCGGCAAGATTCGCAACCAGTTGCGGCTGGTCCAGCGATTCGCGCACAACCGACCGGAGCTCGACTTCACCAGGACCCAAAGCGACCTCAACCGCCTGCTGGGCGAAGTTGGCCGCAAGACCGCTCTCGGCGGCCTCCTGGGACTCGAAGGTCAGGCGACCGCGGTCTACTTCGATGCCTTCCGCCGGATGTTCAACAGGCTCGGATTTGAGCGTCGGACCCGCCGGCCTCCGACCGACCCGGTCAACTCGCTCCTGAGTCTCGGCTACACCATGCTCGCCAACGAATACCTCTCGGCGGTCGCCGCCATCGGCCTCGACCCCCACCTTGGCTACTTCCACTGCATCAGCTACGGCCGCCCCTCGCTTGCGCTCGACCTATGCGAAGAACTCCGCCATCCGCTGGTAGACATGCTCACCCTCGACCTTATCAACCGCGCGATTCTCAAGGAGGACGACTTCAGCCAGGAATCGGGCGGCTTCATGCTCCTGCCCGAAGCTCGCAAGCGCTACTTCGCCAAGTACGAACGCCGCGTCACCATCCGGTTCAAGCACCCGCGCACGGGCCAAAGCACTCACGTCCGCGCCATCATTAGAGACCAGGCACTCAAGATGGCACATGCGATACAGGAAGGAAAACCATATGAACCCTACTACATCGGCTAGTGGGCACGAAGCGGCTCTCATTCCGAGGCCAAGCCGAGGAATCGCCGCACGAGGTTCACTGTGACCGCGTCTACCGCCGACCAGTGGCATGTCGTTGTCAGCTACGACATAAAGAACGACCGCCGTCGGAACAAAGTCTGCAAGACCCTGAAGGACTATGGCGAACACATCCAGTACAGTGTCTTCGAATGCCTGCTGCGCGACAAAGAGCTCGACCGGATGGCAAAGCGCATCTCATCCCTGATTGACCAGAACGACGACAACGTTAGAATCTACCTGCTTTGCGCAGCCTGCCGGGGCCGAGCCAGAGTCATCGGCCAGGGCAAAGTGACCGAAGACCCAGACGTCCTTGTGGTCTAGCGCTGGGTTGACGGGCATGGGCGGCAAAGCACGGGGTTCAACCCAAACGCCGGAGCCAACCCCCCAAAGGTGCGCAGCTTGCAGGCGCGACGGTCCGAATCCTGTCCCTGACGAAAAAGGGATTGAAACCATCCGTTGTGGGGACAACGAAGAAACATTGTTTCTCTGGGTCCGAATCCTGTCCCTGACGAAAAAGGGATTGAAACCTCCCCGGACGAGGTCGCGATCGAGCGGAAGGCGTTATACGAAGGTCCGAATCCTGTCCCTGACGAAAAAGGGATTGAAACGAGGAGGAGAGGTCGTCTATGGTTAACATTTTTTTTCTCCGTCCGAATCCTGTCCCTGACGAAAAAGGGATTGAAACTCTCAGGGGACTCGTCCTCGTGTGGCAAGCGCATTGGGGGACGTCCGAATCCTGTCCCTGACGAAAAAGGGATTGAAACCTCTATACTTTGGGAGTCTTCTCAGTAGGCGCAGTTTTACGTCCGAATCCTGTCCCTGACGAAAAAGGGATTGAAACGTAAGTCTTGGCTGGGCCGGGACTTGGCCCGGCCGGAACGTCCGAATCCTGTCCCTGACGAAAAAGGGATTGAAACGGAATCGTTGAACAGCCCGATTTCACGCACCGTGTGAGCCACGTCCGAATCCTGTCCCTGACGAAAAAGGGATTGAAACCCCTAGAGGGTGACCTCCTCAGCCGTTTTTGCTCCCTTTGCGTCCGAATCCTGTCCCTGACGAAAAAGGGATTGAAACCAGGCAGCATGGAGTTCACCGACGCAGATCCAAGCCAGTCAGTCCGAATCCTGTCCCTGACGAAAAAGGGATTGAAACTCCGAGGGCTTCGAGTCTCCGATACAATTCGGAGACTTTCCGTCCGAATCCTGTCCCTGACGAAAAAGGGATTGAAACACACTTTCGGCATGTCTTGGGATAAGGTGGGCCACCGCCTCAAGTCCGAATCCTGTCCCTGACGAAAAAGGGATTGAAACCCCCCACAACCCGTGGAAGGTGGACTCCCGTCTAGCCGACCGGCGTCCGAATCCTGTCCCTGACGAAAAAGGG
>CAYNCT010000212.1:0-3108 GCA_964396005.1 uncultured Verrucomicrobiota bacterium
TTTCCCGGCGGCGTGCCAGACCCCTGCACGTGGCCGCCTTCAACCTCGACCGGCAACGGATTGGCGGCGGTGCTCAAGACCGCCGCGGGAGGCAATCGGGCCGTGTCCACTGTGACCAGGTGGCGCGCGGTGGCCAGGCCCTCGAACCGAAACCGCCCCTGACCGTCGGTGACGGTCGCGGCAACCCGATCGTCCTCCGGGTCCAGCAAACCGTTCGCGTTGGTGTCACGGTGTAACGTCACCGGCACCTGCCGCAGCAACGCCTCGCCCGGCCCCACCTCACCGTCGGGTTTACAGTCCTCCCAGACCGCGCCCGTAATCTCGCCCCCTTGCGCCTGGAACCCGAAATCAACACCGGGATAACCTTGACCGGATTCGACCCGCACCGCCCGGGGCATTCCCCCCGTGGTGATGGTCGCGTGATGGCGTAACACCTCGGGATCCACCTCCACGTCCACCAGGTAGGCGCCTACCGGCAGGCCGGCAAAGGCGTAGCGGCCATCCGGCGTGGTCACCAGCGTCCGGAACGGCGGTCGCTCGGCGTCGTCCACAAGCTCATTGCCGTTGGCGTCCCGCCACAACCGCACCGTAACCCCCAGCAAGCCACGCTCGAGCCCGTCCTTCCGGCCATCTGCGTTGGCATCTTCCCACACCAGGTCGCCGATCCAGGGCGCCTCGGGCCCGGGACCACTGGCCTCGACCGACCCGATGTCCACCCGTGGCCCCACCACCCGGGCCTGGCCGCGCTGGTCGGAGGAGAGGCTGGCGGCCAGATCGTTACCGCCCGCGTCCAGGGCGGCACTCTGCGGTCCGAGGGCGTGGGTCTGTGTCTGGCCTCCGTTGTGCGCCAGGTCCCGAAGGTCCGGTGCGGCGCCCACCAGGTCCGTGGGCCGGGTCGGGGACAGGGTCGAGCCGATCAGGTTGAACCCGCCTTGGGGGGCGACACTGATTGTCCCGGCGAGGTCGAGGTCCAGGTTGTCCGCGAGGAGGTTGTTCGCCACCCACGCCTGAACGGATGGGGTGCTGGTGAGGCTTACGCCCACGCCCTCGTTCCGCACGATGGTGTTGTTCAGCAGCTTGGCGGGATGGTTCCCGACCAAGTGCAGACCGGCGGGATGGTTGCCGGAGATCGTCGAGTTCTCGATCCGGCTCTCGCCCGTGCAGCGCAGACCACCGGTGCTTTGGTGGGCGCCAGTCATACGGTTCCCGCTCAACGTGCAACGGCGCATCTCGATCCGGGGTCCCTGGTAATGAAGCCCCCCGGCCCCGCTCCCGGAAAGGGGGCCGCTCGCGGTGTTGTCCGCCAGCGTGGTGTCCTCGATCACCAACGGCAGACCCGAGACCAGCAGGCCGCCCGCCGTGAAGCCGCTGCCACTGGTGACGTTGTCGCGGATGACGCATTCGCGAACCGTGGCCTCGAACGCCCCCCCGGCGGCGCTCACCGTCACCGCGGCGGAGTGCAAGGCCCCGCGATTGCCCATGACCCGGCTCCGGGTGAGTTCCAACGAGGCGTTTACCACGTGCAGGCCCACCGCACCCGTGGGCCCGTTGTCCGCGATCTCGCTGTCCTGGATCACCACGACGGCGCCCTCGCGCACGGTGTTCGCCTGCACGGAAATCCCCGAGCCGTTCCGCAGCACCTTCGAGTCCAGCATCGTCACCCCGTTCACCGCATCACTAAAGTGGAGCATCGCCGCGCCGGGGTTGTCCTCGAATCGGCAGCTCCGGAGGGTCGTGGTCACCGATCCCGGCCCCGCCACGACCGGCCCTGTCGCGTACAGGGCCACAGTGCCGCGGTTGCGACGGAACACGACCCGCTCGGCCAGGAGTTCCGCGTGGACGGACCTGACGCCGGTCGGGCCGTTGGCCAGCACCTGGCCGTTGTCCTCGAATACGCAGTCCCGGAGTTCCACGTGCTGCGCCGTGGCCGACAGCCCCGTGCCGCGGGCGTTGCGTACCGTCAGGTCCGTCACCACCAACCGTTCGATGGGCGCGGCTCCCGGCGCCGCAAGGGCCGACAGGAGTTCCTGGCTTCCCCCGCCATCCAGGATCACCCCGCCTCCCTGTATGGTGAGGTTGGCGGTGATCTTCAGCCCACCGCCAAGCGTCACCGACAGGGTGCCGCCGGCGAGGTGGCCGGCGAAAACGATGACGTCATCGCCCGAGCCCGCGGGACAGGCGCCCACGGGTTGATCGGTATTGGCCGCGATGATGGCCTCGCGCAGCGAGCAGTTTGCGTCCTCGTTCCACTCATCGTTCAGCGTGGTGACCGTCAGCACGGCCCCCCGCAGATCAGCGCCGGCCAGGCCGGCCAGCACAATCCACACCGACAGGAATCCGGGACACCTGCGCCCGGCGATGTTGCTGAACCGGGGTTGATCCGCCCCGGTCTGCGTAAGTCGGTGGTCAAGCCGGGTCGGGAACCGGAGCCCGAAAGAGCCTCGGCGATCCCAATGAAAGTCTATTAGAATGGGGTGCATTAGTAATGCGAATAAAAATCTCTCCACCACCGCAGTCAATGAAAAAATCGCCCCGAATGACCCGGGTCAAGATCGCCGACCGGCTGCCGTCGAGCGCTGTGTCCGGCGGTCCCTGCGCTGAGGGGCATTTGACTACCGCCCCACAGCGTTGGACTTCGGCTTCTCCTCCGCCCGCTCGATCCGCGTCTCCAGCGGGGGAAGGCGGTGTCGGGTTCGAGTCGCGCGTCCCAGCCCTCCCAGCAGGGGATGCGTGGCGAGGTTTCGATGTGCTGTTTGCGTTTCACATCGCCTTCGCTGGTCGCGCCTTTGGGTTGCCAGTCCGGTCCGAGCGCGGCGCGGGCTTGCTCCAGGAAGTGGCGGGCGGCCGCGGGGTCGCCGCGTTTCCAAGCGAGGTAGCCGCGGAGGAAGAAGCCGCCGACGGCCTTGGGATTGGTGCCGATGGCGGCGGACCCAGGCGCAGGAGGTTGTTGCAGGCGGGGTGAGGCAGTCAGACTATGTCGCATGAACTTCGCGTTGCCTCTTCGCCTCGCTCCTGAATGCCGCCGGCTCATCGGGCTTGCTCTCTTCATGTTGTCCGCCGGCTTTTGCGCCGCCGCCGGGCAGGCTGTTCCGCGCGTTCCGGTTTTGG
>CAYNCT010000213.1:0-2946 GCA_964396005.1 uncultured Verrucomicrobiota bacterium
GACAGCCGCGACAGTTCGCCGGAGGTGCGCACGCTGCTGGTGGGCGGTCTGGTGCTGTCGTTGGGCTGGTTGGCCGTGCGCGCGGGTTACTCGCTGGCGCTCGGAGCGTTTGTCTTCGGGGCGATCGTGGGCAGCACCCGCTACAAGGCCGAGGTGGAAGCGGCCTTCGATGGCGTGCAGCAGATCTTCGGTGCGGTCTTTTTCGTGGCCGTGGGCATGCAGGTCGAGTTTGCCCCGCTGGCAACCGATTGGCCGTTGGTGCTGCTGGTCACGGGGCTGGCATGGGTGCTGCGGCCGCTGGCAACAGCGCTGGGGCTGGTCGCCGTGGGCAACACCAGCCGGGAGGCGCTGCAAGCGGGCTTCGCGCTGACGCCGCTCGGGGAATTCTCGTTCATCATCGCGCAACTGGGCGTCTCGGCGGGCGTCGTGCCGCCGGGATTCTACGCGGCAGCGGTGGGCGCCTCGTTGTTGACCTCGTTGGGGGCGCCCTGGCTGACGCGCCGGGGCGAGCGCTGGGGCGAAACTCTGGCGGGGGCCGTGCCGCGCCGGCTGGTGGGCTGGATGGACTTTTACCGCGACTGGCTGACCCGGTTGCGGAATCGGGGCAATGCCAGCCTGCTGTGGCGGCTGACCTCCCGCCGGCTCTGGCAAATCGGGCTGCAGTTCCTCTTCGTTGCCGCGCTGCTGTTGTTGGCCGAGCCGTTGTACGGCCGGGCGCGCATGGTTCTGGGCCGCGATTGGCCCTTGCCCGGCGCGCTGCCGCTGGTGTTTTGGAGCGGCTTCGGGTTGTTGCTGCTCGGGCCGTTGATCGCCCTGTGGAACCAGACAACGGCGCTGGCGATGATCGTGGCCGAGAGCGCCACCGCCGGGGCGCGACGCCAGGGCCGGCTGCGCCCGCTGCTCGAGACCGCGCTGCGCACGGTGGCGCTGGTGATCCTGGGAGTCTGGCTGGTGGCGCTTGTCCCGTGGGGCGGCTCGTTGTTGGGGGTCACCGGCACGGTGCTGCTCGTGCTCGTGGGCGCGGCGGTGGTGCTGCGCCGGCGGCTGGTACGTCTTCACAGTCGTCTCGAGTACGAACTCCGGCGCGAGTTTCAGCGCGCCAGTCACGCCACTGCGAACTCCGCGTGGTTGGTCGCACTCCCCGATGCGACCAGCGACTGGAAACTCGATATTGACGAGGTGGCCCTGCCGAGCGACTCCGCGCTTGCCGGCCGCACCCTGGGCGAACTGGCCATCCGCTCCCGCTTCGGCTGTTCGGTAGTCGGGATTGATCGCCAGGGTTACGGCATCGCTAATCCGCGAGCGGACACGGTGCTGTTTCCCCGGGACAAGCTCTTGCTGCTGGGCACGGCCGAGCAACTGGCTGAAGCGACGCGCCACCTCACCGCGGCCGCGACGCCGGGCCAACCCACGGCGGACTTCGACGAGTTGACCATGGAGTCGGTGCGCGTGCCCGAGGGCTGTCCGCTGGCGGGGCGGCCGCTGCGCGAACTGGACCTCATTCGCCGCGCAGGTGTGCAGGTGGGCGGGATTCGGCGCGGCAAGCAGCGCAACCTGGCCCCCAGCGGCGAGGACCGCTTCGAGTCCGGGGACGAGCTGCTCCTGCTCGGGACACACGCCCAGATCAAACAACTGTTTACCCTGCTCGCGCCGCCCGGCGACCCCGGGGCGTCTTCGTAAACGCCCTCAAACGCTCTCGCCGAAGAGGTTGGCCAGGCGAGCGGCCAGCTTGCGACGGGCGACCGAGTACGAGAAATACTTGAGCGCCAGGTCGTAGTTCACGTACGCCCATTGGCGGCGGAGTTCGGCGGACCCGAGGACCTCGCGGACCTGCTCGACGACTTCCCGGGTGACGAGTTGCGTCATCTCAACGGTTCGGAATCCCAACGGATCCAGATCGCGCGCATAGACCGCGTAGGTGTTCACGACGACCGGTTTGCCGAAGTAGATCGCCTCGAGGAAGGCGTTGCCGAACCCCTCGTACACGCTCGGATAGGTGACAAGGTCGGCGTGCGGATACACGTCGAACAGGGTGTAGCGCTTCCGGCCGGCGGCGTCGCGGCCCCGGGTTTCGCCGATCCGGTCGGCGATGAAGCGAACGTCAATGCCGGCGTCCGCGATCCGGTCATGAAGCATCCGCATGTAGGCGTCCCCTTCGTCCCCCGCGGGGTGGGAGATAACGAGCTTGGCGCGCGGATCGCGCAAGCGCCGGACCAACTCGATGGCGTGCTCGATGCCCTTGCGCAGCACCACCCGCGTGGGCTGCAGAATCAGCCAGTCGTCATCGCTCAAGCCCAGCTCCCGACGCAGATCGCGGTTGTAGTCGTCCAGCCCGGGCGGCGGCGTCTCGAAATCGAGCACATGGGGGATGATCGCCGCGGGCAGGCCGCAGCGGCGCGCCAGTTCCTTCTGTGCCATCGAGTTGATCACCACGTGCTCGGTGCGCGGGGTTGCCCCGGGAAAAGCCGCGCGCAGGTAATCGTTCACGGCGCTGACCACGAACCGTTCGCGTTCCCAGACGAAATCGTGGTGATGCGCGATCACGGGCAGTCCGGTCTCGTGAATCACCTCGGTCATGGCCAGCCCCAGGGGCACGTGCATGGGGATGGCGAGGATGTTCTCCGGAAGGAGCACCTCGATCCGGAACCGGTCGAGCAACCGGTACAACTCGTCCTTGACCGTCTCCTTCACCCGCTGAATCGTCGTGGTGGTTTCCCGGCTGCGCGTCGTGGTCCCGAACAGGCGGGCCTGCACGGCGAGGATGTCCGGATGGGCGAAATGGGCGAGGGGCGCTGCGAGGCCGGTCTCCGGCGCGGCGTCCAGTTGACCGGCGAACCAGAAGCAGGAATGGCCCATGCCCGCCAACAGGTGCGCCCATTTACGGGCCTCGAGGGTCACGCCATCCGTGCCGGCGAAGCGGGTGGACAGAAAACCGATCCGCTTGGG
>CAYNCT010000214.1:0-2937 GCA_964396005.1 uncultured Verrucomicrobiota bacterium
TCATGTGGACCGGGATGCGGATGGTGCGCGCCTGGTCGGCGATCGAGCGGGTGATGGCCTGGCGGATCCACCACGTGGCGTAGGTGGAGAACTTGTAGCCGCGCCGGTACTCGAACTTCTCCACGGCCTTCATCAGACCCATGTTGCCCTCCTGAATGAGGTCGAGGAACGAGAGACCGCGGTTGGTGTATTTCTTGGCGATCGAAATGACGAGGCGGAGGTTGGCCTCAACCATCTCGGTCTTGGCCTGGTGGGCCTTGGCCGAGAAGTGCTGCAACTGTTTGTAGGCCGCCACGTAGTCCTGATACGACATGCGGACAAAATCCTCGAGGGCGCCGATCTTGCGGCGCTCCCCTTCGGCAATTTGCGTGGCCGTGGGGGACTTCTTCTGGGCCTCCAGCTCGGCGAGGGTACGCAGGCTGGCCTGAAATTTGTCGTGGATGTTGTCGGCGACCAGGGCCATCTCCTCGACCACCCGCTGCTTGTAGTAGAACTTCGAGAAGGTCGCCTGGAGTTTGGCGTCCGCCTTCTTGAATTCCTGCAGGAGCTTCTCCTTTTTCTGGCGGTGGGTCTCTTCCTTCCACGCCGCGTACTTCTCGTCCACCACCTGGTCCACCGCCCGCACATCCTTGACGAGCTTGCGGAGGGCGCGGAGGTGGTTCTCGCGGCTCTCCACCTTCTTGTCGAGGATGACGCGGTCGAAGCGTTCCTTGGGGGGCTCGGACACCAGCTTTTCGGCCAGGGCAATGTGCTCTTTGCCGGCGAAGCCGAAGCTGTAAATGATGCGCTTGACCTCGTTTTCGGCATCCTCGATCCGCTTGGAGATTTCGACCTCCTGCTCGCGGGTCAGCAGCGGCACCTGCCCCATCTGCTTGAGGTACATCCGGACCGGGTCGTCCAGAATGTCGAGCCGGGCCTTCTCGTCCTCCTCCTCGGGCTCGGGCTGCTTGACCCGATCCACTTCGGACTGGTCCACGATCTCGATCTCGAGATTGCGGAGCTTGATGTAGATTTCATCGAGATCGTCCGGCGTGACGACGTTGTCCGGCAGCGCATCGTTGATGTCGCTGTAGGTGAGGTATCCCTGCTCCTGGGCGAGGCGAACCAGCTCTTTGACCTTTTCGGTCAGGTCGGTTCCCCCGGAACTGGTGACGGCGCCGGCGTTGAGCGCGGCGGAAAGTTCATCGTTCACCGGCGGGGCTGCGGTCGGCGGTGGGGCCGCCTCGGGAGGCTTCGGCGGGGGCGCGGCGGGCGAGTCTGGCTGCGGCTTCCCGGGCTGGGCAGGCGCCTTCCGGGCGTGGTGGGTGGCAACGGTTGAGGCGGCGGCGGAAACGGTTTTGGCGGCGGGCGCGGCCTTGGATTTCACGACGTGATCCCGGGCCTTCCCGAGCGGATGGGCGGCGCCCGAGTGACGGGCGGCGGCGGGTGCCGCATGGCGCGCGGCGGTGCGCTTGCGAGCCGGTCCGGCTGAGTGAGAACCGTGTTTGGACGCTTTCTTGTCTTTCGATTTCGACATACGCGGGCGAGGGGACCCCTCCTCCACGAGGCGCGGGGTCGAACAAAGCCGCGCAATGTCATTTGCCACCGGCCTCAAGTCAAGCGGTTACCCCCTTTGAATTTCGGGACGCGACGGCACCGACAGCCGCCGACTTTCCGGGGAAAGACAACCGCCGGACAAGCCGGCCAATGCGGCTACTGGAGGGGGGCGAGTTTGTCTGGCTGTGGGCTTGAAGGGTGAGCAGCGGGTCGCGCGGGCTTCGCCGCGCTGCGCAGGAGCGCGGCCGGATTGGCGGTGCCAGCCGGGTGCCCGCCGGTCAGGCCGCAGCCTGGGTGGGCCGGGAACGGATCAAGGGCTTTTCCTCGCTGCGAACCACGGCCCGCGTGATGGTGATCGTGGCGATGTCCCGGGATCCGGGCACCTCGAACATCACGTCGAGCATCAGCTTTTCGATCAGACTGCGCAGCGCCCGCGCCCCGGTCCCCTTTTGCAGCGCCTGCGCCGCCAGTTCTCGCAAAGCGTCGGGCGTGAACTCCAGATCCACCCCCTCCATGAGCATCAGGCGACGAAACTGTTTGACGAGCGAGTTCTTCGGCTCGACGAGAATTTGCGCCAACTGGCTTTCGGTCAGTTCGTCCAGGACCGACACGACCGGCAGGCGGCCAATAAACTCCGGGATGAACCCGTAGCTCAGCAGGTCCTCCGGTTCGACGAACTTCAGCAGTTCCCGCGACCCGGCTTCGGCACCTGGCGGGCGGGCGCCGGCGGCGGCAAACCCCATGACCCGATGTCCCAGGCGCCGGTGAATGATGCGGTCCAGTCCGACGAACGCGCCGCCGCAGATGAACAGCACGTTGGTGGTGTCCACCCGCACGTACTCCTGCTGGGGATGCTTGCGCCCGCCCTGCGGCGGCACGTTGCAGAGCGTGCCTTCCAGAATCTTCAAGAGCGCCTGCTGCACCCCCTCACCGGAAACGTCGCGGGTGATCGAAACGTTCTCCGTCTTGCGCGCGATCTTGTCGATTTCGTCAATGTACACGATGCCGATCTGAGCGCGCCGCACGTCGTAGTCCGCCGCCTGCAAGAGTCGGAGAATGATGTTTTCGACGTCCTCGCCCACGTAGCCCGCCTCGGTGAGCGTGGTGGCGTCGGCAACGGCGAACGGTACGTCAAGAATGCGGGCCAGGGACCGGGCCAAAAGCGTTTTGCCCGAGCCGGTGGGGCCGATGAGCAGCACGTTGCTCTTCTCCAGCTCGACCGGCTCCTCCTCGGTGGCTGGGTCCGGCGCGACCAGCTCGGCCTGAACCCGCTTGTAGTGGTTGTGGACGGCGACCGCCAGGGTGCGCTTGTCGTGCTCCTTCCCGACACAGTGCTGATCCAGCCGCGCCGCAATTTCCGCGGGCCGGGGCACCTGCAGCCGCGGCAGCGCCCGCTCCGGT
>CAYNCT010000215.1:0-2896 GCA_964396005.1 uncultured Verrucomicrobiota bacterium
GCACCTGCTCCTCGGTAGGAGCGGTTGTGTCTTGATCATTCATCACCATTATCTCACCTCCTGATGGTGCAAAGAAGTGCGTAAGCCCATCTCCAATAAAGCTAAAACCTGCCCATGGGTGCTGCGCAGGCGCTCTGCAATGATACCAGCCAAACGATCTAAGATGATCTGCCCCAACTCAGGTTCGCGCCCGCACAACAAGCGCAGGTCGGAACCGCGCACCCGCAGCAGATGGCTGTCAACCGTGGTCATCGCCCCAGATGTATAAGAACGGCTGCCCAGGGCGGCTGACCACCCCACCACCCCACCATCTTGCACGCGTGCCACCAAAATCGCAGGACCATCATCCGGTTTGAACTGCACAACGATCTCTCCTGAAACAACCAGGTACAGATTTTCCGCCGGTTCGCCTTGCTCAAAGATCACCGTATCTGCCTCGCAATCCCAAGGAATGAAAAGAGACTTCAGAAGCTCGATCTGGTCGAGTTCTAATCCCTGAAAGAAAGGCAGGTGTTCCAAAGATTCCACGGACATGACGTTTCCCTACTATAAATTTAGCCTGAGTAGGGATGTTCTTTCCAGTGGCAAACATCCTCAAATGGGTGACAAATATCATTATCTCCCAAAGGATCATCCGAGCAGGAGTATGCCAACTGTCATCCAGGCACCTGATCTTTAAGAGACAGAGGCCGATACCTGTTCTTCTGCCAGGCGGAACACCGGCTCATTCTTTTCTGGGTCAATATCCACCAGGATGCGGCTGCCTTCTACGAACTGACCACTGAGCAAACTGACGGAAAGCGGACTTTCGACATGCTTCTGCAGGGCACGGCGCAAGGGCCTGGCACCAAAGGCTGGGTCGTATCCCTCGTTTGCCAGCCACTGCCGAGCCGCGTCGGTCAGCGCCACTTTCAAACCATGCTCGCTTAAACGCTCCTCGATCTCCTTCATCTGCAGATCCACAATTTTAATCATATCTTCCACGGTGAGCGGCGAGAAAGTGATGATCTCATCGATCCGGTTGAGGAATTCAGGTCGAAACGTGCCCTTGAGTGCTTTTTCGATCTTATCGTGCGAATCGCGTTCATCCTGGTTGGCAGAGCGTTGTAAAAAGCCCAGGCTGCCTGATTTATGCACATATTCTGTGCCCAGGTTACTGGTCATGATCAGCACAGTATTGCGGAAATCGACAATCCGTCCCTGCCCATCGGTCAGGCGCCCATCATCCAAGATTTGCAAGAGGGCATTCCAAACCTCAGGGTGGGCTTTCTCGATCTCGTCAAAGAGGATTACCCGGTACGGGCGGCGGCGGACGGCTTCAGTGAGCTGACCACCTTCTTCATAACCCACATAACCCGGAGGCGCGCCGAACAACCGGGAGACCGTATGCTGTTCGCGGTATTCGCTCATATCAATGCGCACCAGGGCATCCACATCCTCAAACATAAACTCTGCCAGGGCTTTTGCCAGCTCTGTTTTACCAACGCCCGAAGGTCCAATAAAAATAAAGGAACCGATTGGGCGGCGGGGGTCCTTCAAACCAGAGCGGGCGCGCCGGATGGCATCGGAGATGGCATGGATAGCCTCATCTTGCCCAATGATGTGCTCGTGCAGGCGGTCTTCCATGTGCAGGAGCTTTTCTGCCTCGGTCTCCATCATCTGGGTCACAGGGATTCCCGTCCACTGGGCAACCACATCCGCAATATCGTTGACATCCACCACCTCATCGAGCTGATGTTCAGATTCCCACTGGTCGCGAATTTGGTTAAATTTTTCTTCAATCCGCAGGCGTTCAGCCTTCTTTTGGGCGGCGCGTTCATATTCACGCACCAGGCCTGCCTGTTCTTCTTCAGCTGCCAGGCGGTCAATCTCGCTCTTCATTGCTTTAAGGTCAGGCGGCAGCGAATAGAGCGCCACGCGCAGCTTGGCAGCCGCTTCATCCATTAAATCAATTGCTTTGTCCGGCAGATGGCGGTCGGTGACATACCGGGCAGACAAACGGGCAGCCTGGACCAAAGCCTCATCCGAAAACCGTACTTTGTGATGTGCCTCGTAGCGGTCGCGCAGCCCGCGCAGCATCTGGATTGTATCGTCCACGCTGGGCTCGTCAACAAAGACCGGGGCAAACCGCCGCTCCAGGGCAGCGTCCTTTTCAATATGCTTGTGGTATTCATCCAATGTCGTCGCCCCAATGCATTGCAGCTCACCGCGTGCCAGGGCGGGCTTGAGCATGTTGGAAGCATCCATCGCTCCCTGCGCTGCTCCTGCGCCTACCACCGTGTGCAGCTCGTCAATAAAGAGGATGATCTCTCCTTCAGCGCGCTGGATCTCCTCAATAGAAGCCTTCAGGCGCTCCTCGAATTCACCGCGGAAGCGCGAGCCGGCAATCATAGCACCTAAATCCAAAGCAATCACCCGCTTTCCCGAGAGAATCTCCGGGACGTCTTTGGAAGCGATCTTTTGCGAAAGCCCTTCGACAATCGCCGTCTTGCCCACTCCCGCTTCACCGATCAGCACCGGATTGTTCTTGGTGCGGCGGCAAAGGATCTGGATCACGCGCAAAATTTCCTTATCGCGGCCGATCACCGGGTCCAGCTTGCCCTCGCGGGCGGCGGTGGTCAGGTCGCGCGAGTACTTTTCAAGGGTGCGGTAGCGCGTTTCAGCCTGGGGGTCAGTCACCCGCTGTCCGCCGCGGATCTGTTGAATGGCATCATAAACCCGCTCGCGCGTCACGCCAGCGCCTTCTAACAGGCGGGCGGCTGGCGTGCTGCGCTCGTTCAGCACTGCCAGGAAGATGTGCTCCGTAGAAATATACTCATCTTTCAGCTTATTCGCTTCTTCGTTTGCCAGGTCAATGATCCGTTTTACGCGCGGGGTAATAAAGATCTGCCCGGCA
>CAYNCT010000216.1:0-2894 GCA_964396005.1 uncultured Verrucomicrobiota bacterium
TCGTGAAGTACGCGCTGGCCGCGCCGCCCCGGACGCCGATCCGGCCGGGCGACCTGGCCCGATGGACTGTGGAGACCGCTTCAGCCGCGCCGCCGTGTTTTACCGTGGTCTCCACGCAACCCTGGCCGCCGCCGGAAGATTTCCGAGTTCGGTACTTGGGGTCATCCAATCTCGTGGAGTGGGGCGAGGTCTCCGGCGAGACGAGCGTGGAAGGGGAATCCCCTGATCGGCGGCGGGTGACGTTCCGACATTGTCCGCCGGGCCCGCCTGACCGTTGGTTCAACCAGTTGGTGGTTGAGCGGCTTCGGCCCGGCCCGTGAGCGGCTGGTGGACCGCGCCAGCTACTCCTCCACCGGCACGACCAGCCGTTCCATGATGTAGTCCTTTCGCTCGGGAGTGTTCTTGCCCATGTAGAAATCGAGGATGGGCGCCACTTCCGGCTTCGGCGCGTATTCCACCTGGCTGAGGCGCATCGCCGGTCCGATGAACTGGGCAAATTCCTTGGGGCTGATTTCGCCCAGCCCCTTGAAGCGCGTGATCTCGGGCTTGCCGCCCAGGTCCTTCGCCGCCGCGTCCCGCTCGGCCTCGTTGTAGCAGTAAAGCGTGCGGTCCTTGTTGCGGACGCGGAAGAGCGGGGTCTCGAGGACGTGCAGGTGTCCGTCGTGGACCAGTTGCTCGAAGAACCGGAAAAAATAGGTGATCATCAGGTTCCGGATGTGCAGCCCGTCCACGTCCGCATCCGTGGCGAGGATGACCTTCTCGTACCGCAGCCCGTCGAGGCTGTCCTCGATGTTCAGGGTCTGCATGAGGTTGTAGAGCTCGTCGTTCTTGTACATCACGTCCCGCTTGAGGTCCCAGACGTTGAGGGGTTTGCCTTTGAGGACGAAGACCGCCTGGGTGGCCACGTCGCGGCAACTGGTGATCGAGCCGGCCGCTGACTGGCCTTCGCAAATGAAGAGCATGGTGCCGCGTCCCTTGTCGCGCCGCTTGTCGAAGTGGTGCTTGCAGTCCTTGAGCTGCGGGATGCGGAGGGTGATGGCCCTGGCCCGCTCGCGCGCCAGCTTCTTCACCTCCTGGAGCTCCTTGCGAAGCTGCTTGGTGTCCTCGGCCTTGGCCACGATCTTCTCGGCAATGGGCCGGTTGCGCTGGAAGAAGTGCAGGAGTTCCTCGCGGACGCGGTTGACGAGTTCGGTGCGAATCTCGGTGTTGCCCAGCTTGTTCTTGGTCTGCGACTCGAACAGCGGATCCTTGAGCCGGATCGCCACCGCACCCACGATGCCCTCGCGAACGTCGTCACCCTCGAAGCTCTTCCGGGAGTATTCATTGACCGCCTTGAGCAGGCCCTCGCGGAAGGCGCTGAGGTGCGTGCCGCCGTCGCTGGTGTACTGGCCATTGACGAAGCTAAGGATGTCCTCCCCGTAGCGGCTGTTGCTGTGGGTGAAACAAAACTCGAGGGTCTTGCTGGTGTAGTGCAGCGGCGGGTAGATCGGCTCGGACTGATCGGTTCCCAGTTCCTCCATCACCAGGTCCATGAGGCCGCCGCGCGACTGGAAGACCTTGCCGTTGAAGACCAGTTTTAACCCGCTGTTGAGGTAGCTGTAATGCCGCAGCCGCCGTTCGATGAACTCCGGCTTGAAGACGCTGTCCTTGAAGATCTCCGGATCCGGCTCGAACTCAATGTAGGTCCCGTTGGGCTCGTTGGTCGGGCCCGAGGTCTCGCGGCGCAGCCGACCCTGCTTGAACGCGGCCTCGGCGAATTGGCCGTCCCGGTGGCTGCGGACCACGAAGGACTTCGAGAGGGCGTTCACCGCCTTGGTGCCCACCCCGTTGAGGCCCACGCTGAACTGAAATACCTCGTCGTTGTACTTCGCGCCCGTGTTGATCTTGGAGACGCAATCCACCACCTTGCCCAGCGGGATGCCGCGGCCGAAGTCCCGCACCGTCACGCGATTGCCGTCCACGGAGATCCGGACCTCCCGGCCGAAACCCATGATGAACTCGTCCACTGCGTTGTCCACGATCTCCTTGAGCAGCACGTAACAGCCATCGTCCGGATGCGCGCCGGTGCCGATGCGCCCGATGTACATGCCCGTGCGCAGCCGGATGTGCTCCAGGGAAGACAGGGTCTTGACCTTGCTCTCGTCGTAATTGTGTCGGGGCTCTTCCGCCATACCGGCCGAAGATGACGCCGACGGCGGCGCCTGAAAACTGCAAAAGCGCGCCGGCTGGCCGCGCGTGGCACGCGGTCAATGCCGCAGCGGCGTGCTACCGAACGGAGTGCGGGCTTTAGGTCGCGAGAGCGCCCCAGGGGAGGCAGTCGGATCGCGAGCACGGTAGGGCCGGGCTGCGTCCCGGCCGGATGGCGCCGACGCAGCGGCGCCCGACCACGGCAGGTGATGCGCGGCCGCAGCGGCGTGCGATCAACGACGGCGCGGTAACGCGATATTCCCATGCCTCCCGCCGCTCTGTTTGGGTTTCGGCGCCCGGGATGGGCCGCCCTTTCAGGGCTCGTTGTGTTCGACGGTTCGGGCCCCAGGGCGTTTCCCTGGGCTGGTTTGGGGCCGGGCCCTTGGCCCCTGAGCTTGGTAGGGCCGGGCTGCGTCCCGGCCGGATGGCGGCGCCGACGCAACGGCGCCCGACCACGGCAGGTGATGCGCGGCCGCAGCGGCGTGCGATCAACAACGGCGCGGTAACGCGATATTCCCATGCCTCCTGCCGTTCTGTTTGGGTTTCGGCGCCCGGGATGGGCCGCCCTTTCAGGGCTCGTTGTGTTCGACCGTTCGGGCCCGAGGGCGTTTCCCTGGGCTGGTTTGGGGGCGGGCCCTTGGCCCTTGAGCTTGGTAGGGCCGGGCTGCGTCCCGGCCGGATGGCGGCGCCGACGCAGCGGCGCCCTA
>CAYNCT010000217.1:0-2870 GCA_964396005.1 uncultured Verrucomicrobiota bacterium
ACCGTGTCTCAGTTCCAGTGTGGCTGGTCGTCCTCTCAGACCAGCTACCCGTCTTTGCCTTGGTGAGCCGTTACCTCACCAACTAGCTGATAGGACGCGGGCTCATCTCGAGTCGTCAGGCCTTGCGGTCCCCGACTTTTGAAGCAGGCCGATGCCGACCTGCAGCGGTATTCGGTATTAGCTTTGATTTCTCGAAGTTATCCCGATTCTCGAGGTAGATTACCCACGTGTTACGCACCCTTTCGCCGCTCCGATGCCAAGATATTGCTACCTCAACATCAGCGCCCGACTTGCATGTCTTATCCACGCCGCCAGCGTTCGTTCTGAGCCAGAATCAAACTCTCCGTTAAGAAATGGTTTGATCCTCGTTTGGGACTGAGCCCAAACTATAGACGCAATTATTACTCAAGTCGCCGTTGTTCACCCAAACCTTGATGAACAGACGACGGGGTACAAGTTATCGCACAATTCAAATTTCAAAGAACCCTCTTCGAGCCTGCCCTCCACGGGACAAAAAAACCGAGTGCCGAACGAGTCGGCAACTCAGCCTAGTGCCCGAAGCACGGCAACACTGTACCCGAGTTGCCCGAAGGGTCAACGACTTTTTGCGTTTTTTTTTTGAGGCCTAAAGATGAGCCGCCCTGCGAAGACTCTTGATTCACAAGATGTTGGTTTGCATTGCTTTATGTCGAAGACGATCACGACCGATCGCGATCGGCACCGGCATATCCGCCGACGCAAGTACCGCCGAATTCAACATTTTGAGCCTCCGGAAAGCAGTCGCTCCTGAGCCCGGGTCCCGATTGACTTTCGGGATGCTCAACCCTTGGGTCACACCCAGGGCTGACGAGTTTTCTAAACGGAAACCGCTTGTATTCAGTCACTTCACCCACGCTACCAGCAGATATCGTGCAGCACCTATGAGACCGCCCCGATTGACTGCTCACGGTCGGAGACGCGCCGAGTTGATCGGGCGAGGAAAGCCTTTGCGGCCTGACAACCACGAGCGCGCCCCGGCGACGGCTGATCTCCCCCAGGCGATGGGCACAGCGATGGGGTCAGTCTGACTGCCAGACCACGTTGAGCCGCCCCACCGACACGTTTCTAACCGGTTTGATCTTCCCGTTGGGCCATCGCACCTCGACCGAATCAATACGGTCGCTATTGCCCAAACCGAAGGTGACCGGCAACTCCGACTGCGACAAGTAGCCGCGGGTGGGCATAACCGTGCGATACATCGTGCGGCCGGCTGAACTGAGCTTGACCTCGGCACCGATGGCGTCGCGGTTGTCGGGGTTGCCTACGAGCCTGAAGCGGACCCACCGGTGGCCCAACCGCTGATCGTTCCGCAACAACAACGGAGGGCCGCCGGTCTGCACCAGAACCACATCGAGGTCACCATCTCCGTCCAGGTCGGCGTAGGCAGAACCGCGACCAACGATGGGCTTGAAAAGATCCTCACCGGCCTTTGCCGGCGGGACCGAAATGAAGCTGGGCCCTTTGGTGCCTCCCGCGTTCCAGAAGAGCTGGGCCGGTTGGGCGTACGTCTGGCTTTGCTGAACCTTGGCAATGTCGGTTTCCAAGTGCCCGTTGGCCGTGAGAACATCCAAGCGACCATCCAAATCGTAATCGAAGAAGAAGATCCCGAACTTCAGCAGCAGACGGCTCGCGGGACCAATGCCCTCGGTGATGGCCTCGTCTGCGAACGTCATGGGCTGGGCTTGTGACACGTACAAGGCAGTCATCTCGTTCGCGAAGTTGCCAATCGCCACCCCGATGGCGTCATCGTTGCGGAACCGAGCCACGTCAATGCCCATTGCTCCGCGCGTCTGCCCATACGAGTCGAAAGCGATCCCGGACAGCGCGCCAATTTCCTTGAACGTGCCGTCGCGATTGTTGTGGAACACGTAATTCTGAACCGTGTCATTGGCCACGACCACATCCAGCCAACCATCGTTGTCGAGGTCGGCCACAGCGATGCCCAGGGATTTGGCCGCCGGCACGCCGGTCACCGGGTTTTTCACCTGGACCCCGGCCCACTTGGACACGTCGGTCAAGGTGCCGTCACCGCTGTTTCGGAACAGAAACGGGAAAGTCCCGGGAAAGTCCCGCGGCTGGCCGTAGGCGCGGCCGATTCCGACCAGCTTGTATCCCACCTCGAAATCAATCTCCTTGGTCCACTGCACGTAGTTGGCTACCAAGAGGTCCAGCTTCCCATCGCGGTCGTAGTCGAAGAACGCGCAGCTGGTGCCCCAGTCCTGCCCGGAGCCGCCAACGCCCGCCTCCCTCGTAACGTCCTCGAAACGGCCTTCGCCCCGGTTCCGGAAGAGACGATTCCCATGCACGCCGCTGATGAACAGGTCCACGAAGCCGTCGTTGTCGTAGTCGCCGACCGCGCAGCCCTGCCCGTACATAACGATGTCCAGCCCCGATCCCGCGGTTACGTCGCGGAAATGGCCGGCGCCGTCGTTCTCGTAAAGGCCCATGATCGGCGGCTTCACCCCTTCTGGCGTCTTGCCGGGCCAGTAGCACGAGTTCACGAAAAACAGATCCGGATCGCCGTCATTGTCGAAATCGAAGAACGCCACGCCGCCGCCCATGGACTCGGGCAGCAACTTGTCGCCGTAGGCGCCGTTCACATGCGTGAACGTGATGCCTGCCTCCGCGGTGATGTCCGTGAACCGCACCGCTGGGATTTCGTTGACCAACGAAGCCGGAACCTGAGGCGCCGCGAGTTGCGTTAACTGGGGCGCAGGTGGCGCCGGCCGGCGCTTGAGCCACCAGAGAACTCCGGCCCCGCCCAGCACCAACAACACCAGTACGATCAGGGAGAACCGGAACGCTTTCCCGATCACTGCGTCGTCGTACGT
>CAYNCT010000218.1:0-2839 GCA_964396005.1 uncultured Verrucomicrobiota bacterium
CGAACACGAAAATCGAAGCCCAAGGTTCCGGCTTCAAGGTCGTCTTTGACAAGGAAACAGGAAGGCTGGCTTCCCTGCAAATGGGGGGCAAGGATTTGATCGAAAGCGGTCCCCGCTTGAACTTCTGGCGCGCCCCCACTGAAAACGACCTCAACCAGTGGGGCGACGAGCAGGCTGCCCGGCAGTGGCGCGAGGTCGGCTACGACCAGTTGGAGGAACGCACGCACCACGTGGAGGCTGAGCAGATTTCCCCTCAAGCTGCCCGGATCCAGGTCCGCTCCACCATCCAGGTCAAAGAAGGCGCTGAGCTGCCCAAGCCCCAGGTGAACACCGAGCTGGTCAACCAGCTTGGCATGGGTCTGAACATGATGTTCACCGATGAGCAGATCGAAACGCTTTGCCAACGCCTGGGGGTGGACTTTGAGTCCCTGCACGGCACCGCCAAAGCTGAAAAGATCAGGAGCCTGATGGAGCGCACAGTTCGCAACAACCGGTTGTTTGATCTCGTGAAAGCCACCCGAGATTTGCTTAAGGAGATTGGCATGCCCGTTCCTGACCAGCTTGAAGAGGCGGTCAATCAAGGAGAGGCAGGAACCCGCGCCAAGCCGAAACCGCCTGCCCGCTTCGAGTGCCAGGTGAACTACACGCTCTATGGCAGCGGCGATCTGCAGATAGAAGCCCACGTACTCCCGGCGCCAGGTCAGCCCTTCCTGCCCAGGTTGGGCTTCCAGATGACCCTGCCGGAGGGCTTCGAGCAGTTCACCTGGTATGGGCGCGGACCGCACGAGAATTACAGCGACCGTTGCGAGGGCGCCCCGGTGGGGGTTTATCAGGGCAGCGTAGAAGAGCAGTACGTGCCCTACATCGTCCCCGAGGAGAACGGCAACAAGACCGAGGTGCGCTGGGTAACCCTGACGGACTCGCAGGGGGTTGGCTTGCTGGCTGTGGGCAATCCTTTCCTTGAGGTCAGTGCCCACCACTTCACCACCCAAAACCTGACTGAAGCCCGGCACACCTTTGAGCTGCGGCGCACGCCAGAGATCACCCTGAACCTGGATTACGCCCAGTCGGGCTTGGGCAGCGCCTCCTGCGGACCCGGCAGGCTGGAAAAATACCAGCTCAAAGCAGAAGAGACCCGTTTCAGCCTGTGGATGCGCCCTTTCTCCGCCAAAATAGACTCGCCCATGCAGTTAAGCAAGCGGGTCATCCGCTAAATTCCTCTCCCCCAGAGACCGGCAGGAATGTCTATGCGCCGGTCTCCAGGGGATATTGCACATTGAAGAGTATCCAATGGAAAAAATAAAATTCACCGAAGAAGATTGGGCGCGCATCGAGCGGGATACCATGGCATGGTGGGAAGGGGAGCTGGAACGACCCCTGGTTTACCTGACCTCCACCGATCCCGTTTCTGCCCGCTGGCCCTATTCCTACCTGACCAACTACCCGCTGGATATGCCAGCCGAAAAGATCGTTGATCTCTACGAGCCTTTCCTGGCAGCCACGCACTATTATGCCGATGCCTTTCCCTGGTGGTGGATCAACTTTGGCCCGGGCATTATCGCCGGGTTCCTCGGCTCTCAGGTGGGCAGCGTCTCCGAGCCCTCTGAAACGGTCTGGTTTTCGCCAGCCAAACCCATTGCCATCCAAGACTTGCACTTTGAATATGACCCCGATAACCTCTGGTGGAAGCGGGTGAAACAGCTGACGGTGGCGTTTATCGAGCGCTATGGCGCTATGCTGCAAGTCTCCCACACCGACCTGGGTGGCAACCTGGATGTCCTGGCTTCTTTCCGCGATACCCAGGGGTTGTTGTTCGACGTCTTGGATGCGCCCGCAGAAGTGGACCGGCTGGTTGCCGAGATCACGGCGCTTTGGCTGCGCTACTACGATGAGCTCGATGCCATTATCCGCCCGGCGTGCCGCGGCACCTCGAGCTGGGCGCCCATCTGGACCACCGGCAAGACCTATATGCTGCAGTCCGATTTCTCCTACATGATCTCGCCGAAAATGTTCGAACGTTTTGTGCTCCCCGACCTGACCGCCTGCTGCGAAGCCCTGACGCATGGCTTTTACCACCTGGACGGCAAAGGTGAAATTCCACACCTGGATATGCTCCTTTCCATCCAGCGCCTGCGCGGCATCCAGTGGATCCCCGGCGATGGGCAGCCGACGCCGGATCAATGGCTGCCTCTGCTCCAGCGCATCCGCCAGGGCGGCAAGCTCTGCCAGGTGTTCGTCACCCCCGAAGGGGCGCTGCATATCGTCAAGAACCTGGGCGGCAAGGGCTTTCTGCTGGTCATCCAAGATTATCTCAATCGGTTCCAGAATCCCGAGGTTGTGGAAGCATTTTTAAAAGAACTTGACCAGGCTGATAAATCTAGGCAATAGGGAATGGGGAGCAGGCAGTAGGAATGGTTGAAAAACAGGCAATACAATCCTACAAAGATTTGAAAGTCTGGCAGGAAGCGATGGGACTGGCAGAAGACTGTTATTGCTTGACAAAGCTTTTTCCACGCTCAGAGATGTATGGCATGATCTCACAAATCCGCCGCTCTGCCGTATCTGTGGCAGCCAATATTGCCGAGGGGTATGGCAGGGAGAATCGCCAGGAATACATCCATTTCCTGCGGTATGCACAAGGGTCATTGAAGGAATTGGAAACGCACTTGATTCTTTCTGGCAGAGTGGGCTTGGCAACCGAAACTCAAACCGATCCGCTCTTGAATCAATGTGATACAGTCGGAAGGATGCTCCGAGCCTTAATCCGTTCCTTACAGAAATCCTCCGCTTAGCCCCACTCCCTATTCCCTACTCCCTACTGCTGTTTCTCCCGAGGTCT
>CAYNCT010000219.1:0-2833 GCA_964396005.1 uncultured Verrucomicrobiota bacterium
GCCGACCAAGAGCTGATGTCACTCGCCTGACCAACTGCTGATGACACTTGCCCCTCGCCTGACCAACTGCTGATGACACTTGCCCAGTCAGAAGTGAGGAGTGGGAAGAGGGATGCCGGATACCGGATGGCGGATACCGGCGCTACGGGGGTGGCGCGTCGGTAGCGTAGTGCAGACCTCCGGTCTGCCGTATCGCGGGTTTCCAACCCGCCGATGCGGACGTGTTCCGCGGCGCTGTTGTATTCCGGCGGTCTGCCGACTGGAGGTCGGCGAGACGGCAGGTTGGAAACCTGCGCTACCAAGCCGACGGCGGGGCGCCGTCGGCGGCACGCGGGGGGGCGTGCGCTCTCCGAGTCGGTGCGGCGGCAGGTTGCCGCCGCGGACGGCCTGGTAGGCCGTGCCACCCGGAGAAAAAAATGGCCGGGACGCGGACCGGCCCCACCGACCGCCGCCGCGGCGCCGCGCGGCGTGACCGTGCGATGTTTCGGCTACCACGCCCGCTCGATGGAGCGGCGCTGCCAGAGGAACTCGAACATGTTGCCTTCGTGCGGTTGGTCCCACGAAATCCTCATCGTGGACACCGGGCCAATGTTCAGCCGCTCGATGTGGGGGAAGGCCTCGAGTTGCTCAATGAACGCGGGGTCCTTGGTGATGGCGGTGCATGCCAGGGTGTAGCCGATGCGCTGGAGCATCTCGCCCTGGGGAACTTGCACTACGCTGGCGTACGGACAGAGGAATTCACGGTTTGCCAGCGGGTGATCGAACGAGTCGCAGCGCACAATGGTGGGCCGCAAGTACACGCCGCCCTCGAATTCCACCCGGCGCGGCCCCGGCCGGTACCGGGCCGTGACATCTTCGGCGCCAGGAGTCTTCAGTCCCTCCTCGATCTGGCCGTCTATGAAGTCCGCCATCTTGGGATTGGCGAAGCCGCTCAGGCGGGCTTCGGGGTCTTCCGGGCGGGTCGGGCCCACCGGGCCCAACTCGCGAGCCAGCGCGTCGGCGATGGCGGCGCCGTGCCGCGGGACCACGATGGCGCTGGCGTTGATGCACGAGCGGCCGCCGTTCTCGCTGATGGAGCTGACCAGGATCGGGAGGTACTCCGGCCAGTGTTCAATGCAGTCCTCGCCGATGAGAATCTTGCTCCAGCCGGGGCCGTGAATCTGGATGGCCGGGTTGTTGGCGTACTGGGCGGTCGTGGATTTGTCGCCGAAGATGAGCGCCCGTCCGCACTGGCTGAGAATGGTCGCGGCGCCGTCGTGGTCGGTCGGGTAAAACCCGAAGGCCTCGGCCGGCACGCCGGCGGCGATGAACGCCTGGATCAGGCGGTACGGGGTCCAGGGCTCTTCCTTGCCGGGTTTGATGACGACCGGCGTTTTGAGCGCGACGGCGGGCAGCCAGAGGGAATTCACGGCCGGCGAATTGCTGGGCATCACCAGGCCCAGGGCCTGCGTCGTGGGGAAGAAGCTCAGCCGCGTGCCAAACTGTTCGCCGTAGCCGCGGTCGAGGATGCTCAAGTCGAGTCCGCGCGAGAGGCCGTTGAGGACGGTGTCGAGGTGGGTCAGGGCATAATGGATTTTGGCCATGTTGCGCCGCACCATCACGTGCGGGAGGCCGCTGGTGGCGCTAAGGGTCGCCACGTAGTCGTCCGCTGACTGCGTGTGGCCGCGATCGCCCAGCGGCAGCGTGCCGTGGAGGAAGAGGTTGCCGGCCCGGGCCGACAGTCCAATCAATCGCGCCACGGGCAGGGGTTTGAGGGCGGCGCGGCTGGCGGCGATGCGGGCGAGGTCGCGGCGGACGATGCCGCCATTGACCTGGGACACGACCGCTTTCACTTCGCCGGTGCGATGGTCCCTGACTTCGATTTTTTCCAGACTGTCGTAACTCCGGCCCAATCGCAGGACCGGCAGGTGGGGGACGTTGCTAGTGTTACTCATTGGCGGGGGAAACTAGCCGGGATTCGGGCGCGTGCCAGTGGCGACCCGCAGGCCGTCAGAGGGGTGTCACGCCCGGGGCGCAGAGCTCATGTTCGGGACCGGCCGGCCAGGTGATTGATGCCGAGCCACGTGAGCAACAGCGCCCCCGTGGCCGTGCCAGCCACGGAAAAGGGGACGGCCGCGATCCCGCCCAAGAGGGCGGCCCAGCCCAGGGCCCGGAGCCGCGATTGCCGGAGCAGGTGCCGGTGGAGCAGAAAGGTGGGCAGGAAGACCGAGGCGAAGGCCAGCGGGATGGTGACCATCCAGGAGATTACCGCCCAGTCGGCAAGGTTCCAGAGATTGTCCACGACCAGCAGCGCGACCGCCGCCAGGGGATGAACCGGGGGCGGCGAACCGCGCGACGAGCCGCGTGAACCGCGCGGAAGATCGCTCACGATCTCCGCCTCAAGGGGCGGAGTTCGCCTGGTGGAGTTGGCGCCATTCATGTTCAAGCCGCGGTCGGTAGCGTTGGGTCGTTGGTGCGCGGCGTCCAGTCCGTTCCGCGCCGGCCGGGCGCGGCTTTTGAGCGACTTCCGTGGACACCGGGGGGCGGGCCCGGAAGAAAGTTCTCTCGCCCGGGAGCGAGGTCGCCTACCTTGTGGCGGACGCGGACATCTTCATGACCTCGAAACTCTTTTCGGAACTCGGCCTGTCGGAGGAAGTGCTCAAAGCGGTTGACCGGCTCGGCTTTGAGCAGGCGGCGCCCATTCAGGCGGCCGCGATTCCGCTGCTCAAGCAGGGCCGCGATGTGGTGGGGCAGTCCCAGACCGGCTCGGGCAAGACGGCAGCCTTCGGCATCCCCGCCGTCGAGCTGGCGGATCAGGCTGCGGAACGTCGCGCGGCTGAGCGTCATCTTCGGG
>CAYNCT010000220.1:0-2806 GCA_964396005.1 uncultured Verrucomicrobiota bacterium
TCCGCGTCATCACCGACAACTTCGGCGTCGCCATCCTCGACCACGCCCCCGAAGGCGAGGAGAAGTTCGTCGTCATCCCGTGGCACCGTGTGTGGCATCGGTTGGAGGAGTTGAAGGCCCGGAACGGGGGGAAGCCGCCGACCGTGATACGCAATGGGAATTTGATTCGCGTCAGACACGGCAACTACTCAGGAATCTGGCGAGTCTTCTCGGCCAAGAACAATGCCTCTGGTACGGCCCTCGACATGGGGCGGCCTGACGTGGTCCGGCTTCAGAACAGGACCGAGGGGCACAAGATCAATGTCCTGCTTGCTTCACTTGTGAAAGCTGGGCTGGAGGTTTTGCCACAGACGCTGCTCGGCATACCGAGCCAGCGAGCAAGTTCGTAACGCGTGTCCTTCCACTTCGTCAGCATCGACGCGCCGGGTTGCTCGTTGCCGTATTGGAGCAAGCCGCTGGAGGCGTGCATCACGGCATCCAGCAGACCAACCGCCCCCGGTTCAGGCCTTCTGCAATCTGACATCTCAAATCTCAAATCGCCCACGCTATGACCTACCAGCGCTTCGAAGACCTGCCCGTCTGGCAGCAGGCTATTTGCTTGGCCGAACGCGCCTACCGTCTCACCAGCGACGACAGCTTTCGGCGCCAGTTCAGCTTGCGGGACCAGCTCGAGCGCGCCGCCGTGAGCGTGTCCAACAACATCGCCGAAGGCTTCGAGCGCGGCACCACCAACGAACTGCTCGCCTTCCTATACATCGCGCGCGGCTCGGCCGGCGAAGTGCGCTCCATGCTCTGCCTGCTGCAACGGCTGCCGCGCTTCGATCATCTGCAATCTGAGATTTCAGATTTGAAATCCATCGCCGAGAGTTGTTCCCGCCAGATCCGAGCCTGGGCGGCCGCGTTGCAGGAATCGCCGATTGAGGGACAACGCCATTTGACCGAACGGGGCCGGCGCGAGGCGGAGCAAAAGCAGCGAGCCGACGCATTCCTGGAGCGGCTCAAGGCCATGCCGAAAGCCCGGTTCCAGCGCCCGACCGCCGACCCCGGCACCGCATCCGCCGCCGCCGTTCCTTGATCTCAAAGCTCGAATTTCAGATTTCAAATCGCGAAACGCGTTCATGTCCTTCCACATCGTCAGCATAGACGCGCCGAGTTGCTCGTTGTCGTGCCGGGACGGGCAGTTAACCTGCCGCACGGACGAGGGCGAGCGGCGGCTGCCGCTGGAGGATGTGGCCGCCATCATCATCACCAGCTTCAGCGCCTCGATCCACAGCCACCTGTTTCTGGAGGCGGCCAAGCACGGCGTGGCCCTCATCATCTGTGAGGCGTTCAAGCCCGTCTCGCTCGTGCTCCCCGCCAACCGCAGCACGGACACCCTGCTGACACGCGCCGTGCTCGACCTGGAGCCGCGCGTGCGCGAGGCGCTCTGGCGGCGCACCGTAGATGCCAAATGCCAGAACCAGGCCACGCTCGCGGCCGCCATCGCGCCCCAGGACCCCGGCGTGTCGGACCTGCATCGTGCGGCGGCTGCGCGCGGTCCCCACAAGGAAGCCGCCTGCGCCCGACGGTTCTGGAACGTGTTTGGCCGTGCCCTCGGCCAGGACGGTTTCCGCCGCGAATCGGGCGACGAGGGCGGTGTGAACGCCCTGCTCAACTACGGCTACGCCGTCCTGCTCTCCACCGTCCTGCAAAAGCTCTTCGCCGTGGGCCTCGACCCGACGTGGGGCCTTTCCCATGTGCCGCGCGAACGGGCCACCCCGCTGGCCTACGATCTCATGGAGCCGTTCCGCCCGTGCGTGGACTGGCGCGTCTGGCAGTGGACCCGGCGGAGACGGGATCCCAAAGACTGGCAGGTGACGAAGGAATACCGTGGCTGGGTCACAGGCTTCGCCTTGGAACGGGTGGAGCACCTGGAATTTACGCTGGAGGTGCGCGGCGTCATCGAGGGGGTGGTCCGCAGCTTCCGCCGGGCGGTCATGGAGAATGCCGTTCGCCCCTACCGCCCGTGGAACCCCAAGCCCGGCCAATGGCCGCCGCCAGAGGGCCAAGCGCGAATCAACACGAATGAACACCACTAAGGCGCCCAACGGCTCCGCGGTCAGGCGAGTGCATTCAGTGAATCTGTCGGGAGTCTCCCAGCTCCGGCCAGCCAGGGCCGAAGCGATCTTCGCATGCGTGTCCGTTCGAGTTCTTTCGTGGTTTCCCGTTCCCCCGTGTGGATTCCGACCGCTATAAAATGGGCTGGCTGCTGGTGGCATTTGATCTGCCGGTGGGCACGAAACAGCAGCGGAAGGCCGCCGCGGACTTCCGCGAGTTTCTGAAAGATGATGGCTTCCTGATGATCCAGTGGAGCGTGTATGCGCGCTCCTGCGTCAGCTTCGCCCGGCAGGAGACCCATCTGGACCGCGTGAAGAAGCACCTGCCACCCGAGGGGTCCGTCCGCGCCTGGTTTCTGACGCGGGTGCAATGGGAGGCGAGTTTCGTGATTCACGGGTCTCCGGCCAAAGAGGAGCCCCCCGAGGATCTGCCGGAGCAAATCCAGCTCTGGTAAAGAGCGCCGGAGGGGTAAGTTGTTCGCTGGGTTTAACCCAAGGGCTTTCCGGACAGCCACTTGCAGCGAGCGACTTTACCCCCCCCGGCATTGGAACCAAGGCAAAGCGGCTCTGCCCGGCCTGCCCTGCCCGGCCCACTTTACCCCCCCCGGCATTGGAACCCAGGCAAAGCCGTGGGGGCGTGCCGCTGGGGCGGGGGCGGGGTGGGGGGGGGGGGGGGGGGGGGGGGGGGGGGGGGGGGGGGGGGGGGGGGG
>CAYNCT010000221.1:0-2769 GCA_964396005.1 uncultured Verrucomicrobiota bacterium
GTCATCTCGTTTTTCACTCACTCGCCTGACCAACTGCTGATGACACTTGCCCTTTCAACGGTGATCTCCGGGCGCAGCGCCCAAGCGCGGGCCGGCTGAGCGGCGGCAACCGGCACCTACGGCAGCCGGGTCACTTCAATCTTCCGGAAATGAATCTCCCCGCCCTCGGACTGCAGCGCGAAGGGGCCGCTGACGATTTCGCAGTCGGTGGCCTCGTTGGCGAAGGTGCCGTTCACCCATGCCTTGAGCGAACCACCCTGGAGCTCGATCTCGTAGCGATTCCATTCGCCGGGCGGGTTTTCCAGGGCGGCCAGCTTCCGGACGATCGTGATGTTCCCGGCCAGCGCGTGGTTGGGAATCCGGGTCAAGCGCGCGGCGTCACTGGTGATGCCCATGCCCTGGAGGCCCAACAGGTCGCCAGCATTTCCGCTTTGAAGCTGGGCCTCGAGGCAGCGGGGGAGGGGGCGGGGCTGTCCGTTGATTCGGAGGAGCACCCCGCTGTTGCCGGGCTTCGTGCCGGGTGCCCAACGCCATTCCACCAGCAGCCGCAGGTTGGTGTACGACTCCCGGCTCGCGAGATACCCCAGGGGTTCGCCCTTACAGATCAAGATGCCGTCGCGCACGCTCCAGACTTCTGACATCGGGATGTCCGGCTTCTCCAGGAGGTACGTCCACCCGGCGAGGTCGCGGCCGTTAAACGCCGCGCGGGGCTGGCGCTCTCTTAAGGACGATTGGCACGCAGCCAGCGCGAGGCCGGCAGCCAACAACAGGGTCAGTCGAAGCGTTGGGTTCATGGCTTAATTCTGGTTTCCGAGCAGCGCGCCGCTTGGGCAACGAAAGATCCAAGCTAGACCACGACCGCAGCGCGGCACTGGCGCGAACCTACCAGCCGCCATTGGCGGGCGACAAGCCCGGCCAACCATGCTTCGAGGTGCGCCGCGCCGGACTCGCCCGGAACAGCCACCGGGCGAGCGTGCCAACGAACTGCGGGATTCGGGTGCAAGCACTCTTCCCACCAGGATGCCGCCCTTGAGGCGGTCGGCTGTGATCAAGCGGTCGCGCGCAGCGGCGGATCGGCTGCCGGAGCGGATCGGAAAACGGCTCAGCATGGGCAAGACGATCTGGATGGTGCGGCGGCCGGGTGGGGTGAATCCGCCTTAAGCTCACGGCGGGTAGGGCGTGCGGAAGCCAGATCAGGCGATGGGTAGAAAAAGAGTGTCCGGCAAAAAGGGCTTGCTAACGTCCAGAACCGTGGGACAATCCCACCGTGAAAACAACAGAAGCGCCATTGCGAGCAGATGATCGGCGGCGGGTGGTGCTGCCTTCGCCCGCGAAGCCCGGCAGTTATTGGGTTCCCGTGGCGGTGTCCGCTCATGAAATCGTCTTGCGAGCCTGGCACCCGCCGTCCGGGCGCAAGACTCCCGGAAGTCTGGCCGTGATGCAGCATTCCCCGGTCAAGGGGGACGTGGCAGCGAGTCTCGGCTGGGAGGGATGGGAATGAATCACCTGCTGGACACGCAAACGTTTCTCTGGCTGGTGACTGGCGCCAAGGAACTGCCGGATGAAGTACGGCGGGAACTGGAAGCGGACCCGGATTTACTGGGCGTGCCTGCCGCCGTCCCCATCGAACTGGCCATCAAGGCGCGGTTGGGCCGGACGCAACCAGACCGGAAAGGAGCGTTGCAGTTTTCCCGGCCGTTTCGGGAGTGGATTGCGCAAGCCTTGCCTCCGGACAAGTTCGAGTTGGTGCCGATTTCACCGGCCACCGCGGCGGAGGCGTTCGATCTTCCGGGAGATTTCCACGCGGACCCGTTCGATTGCCTGATGGTGGGAACCGCGCGGCAATTGCAAATCCCGCTCGTAACGAGTGATGAGACGATCCGTGACTATCCGCACGTACCACAGCGGAACTTCACGCCTCGGCGCTAAAACACACGGCCCAGCGCGATCCCGCCCTTGAGCCGGTCGTAGCTGATGAAGTGGCCGGGCGCCAGGCGGGCGACGTTGTCGCGGTGGGCCCAGCTTGCCCACCACCCGCAGCGCGTCCGGCCCCTGGAGTCGGAAGCAGACCAGTTCGGTACACGCGCCGGTGATGGCTTCGTTGACCAGGTGCGGATGCTGGGTGCACGTGACCAGCTCGATGTTTTCCTCGCGGCCGGTGTTGGCCACCAGGGCCAGCTCGCGCGGAATGCTTTCATCCATGCACCACTGCCACAGCTCATCCACCAGGAACAGCTTCTTGCCGGGACCGCGGCGGACCAAGGACGGAATCCGAACGGAGCAGAGCCCGGTGTCACTTGACCACCAGCTTGAGGCTTTCCGAGTGGCTGTTGAACTCGGGCGCGTACATGCATTGGATGCTGGCCAGACCGGTCTGGTATTCGCCGCGTAGTTGCACGCGCGTCGAGTACTCGAACACATACGTCCCCTTCGGCAGGTAGGCGAAGAAGAAGTGGCTGGCCGTGTCGCGCGTGCTTTCGTAATAGCCCAGGCCGTCCTGGTAGCGGTGGCCGCTGAGTACGTTCACAGGTTCCGTTCCGCTCCCCCGGTGGTCTTTGAGGTGGACGTATTCCATGTCGCGGTCCACCCGCAATTCCAGGCGCACGACCAACTCGTCGCCCACGGCGACCGCGTCCTTGACCGCTTCCAGCACGGGGCCGGCGGGGGTGTTTCGCCTGGTGAACAAGGTCTTCTTGAGTTTGAGCGGCGTGCCTTCGTACGGCTTCACCTTCGTCATGTCCTCAAAGTACTGCCAATGGGCACTGCCCC
>CAYNCT010000222.1:0-2765 GCA_964396005.1 uncultured Verrucomicrobiota bacterium
GCAGAGGACTGAAAATCCTTGTGTCGGCGGTTCGATTCCGCCCCCAGCCACCACCGCCTCCGTCCGTTCTTGACTCCACCACACCTCACTCCGGCATGACGATCTTCAGCTTGTCTGCCGCCTGCGCCACGTCCTTGTCCCCGCGGCCGGACAGATTCACCACGACGAGCGCGTCCGGCGACAGGGTTGGCGCGCGCCGGATGCATTCGGCAATCGCGTGACTGGATTCCAATGCGGGGATAATGCCCTCCAGGCGCGCGAGCTTGGAAAACGCCGCCAGTGCCGCGTCGTCCGTCGCGTAGCCGTACTCGACCCGGCCCTGGTCATGCAGCCAGGCGTGCTCCGGCCCCACCGCCGCGTAGTCCAACCCGGCGCTGACACTGTGGGTGAGTTGAATCTGGCCAAACTCATCCTGCAGGATGTAGCTGCGCGTCCCCTGCAACACTCCCAGCGACCCGCCGTGGAACCGTGCAGCGTGGCGTTGAGGTAAAATGCCCTCGCCGCCGGCTTCCACGCCCACCATGCGGACGCCCGGATCTTCCAGGAAAGGATAGAACAAGCCGATGGCATTGGAGCCGCCGCCAACACACGCGATCAACAGGTTCGGCAACCGCCCCTCCTTGTCCAGCATCTGCGCGCGCGTTTCGTCGCCGATGATCCGCTGGAAATTGCGAACCATGACCGGATACGGATGCGCGCCGTAGGCGGTGCCCAGGATGTAATGCGTGTTCCGCACGTTCGTGACCCAGTCGCGCATGGCCTCGTTCACCGCCTCCTTGAGCGTCTGCTGACCGGCGTGAACCGGCACCACCTCCGCGCCCAGCAGCTTCATGCGATAGACGTTCAGGGCCTGCCGCTCGCAGTCCACCGCGCCCATGTAAATCACGCACCGCAGCCCGAACATCGCCGCCACCGTCGCCGTTGCCACCCCGTGCTGGCCCGCGCCGGTTTCGGCAATCACCCGGACCTTGCCCATGCGGCGGGCGAGCAGCACCTGCCCCAGGGCGTTGTTGATCTTGTGCGCTCCGGTGTGGAGAAGGTCCTCGCGCTTCAGGTAGATCCTCGCTCCCCCCAGGTCCCGTGTCAGACGCTCGGCGAAATACAGGGGCGTCGGCCGCCCGCAAAACTCGCGCAAGTAGTAGCTCAACTCCCGCTGAAACTCCGGGTCGCCCTGCGCGCGCAGGTACTCGCCCTCCAGCTCCAGCAAGGGATGCATCAGAGTCTCGGGCACGTAGCGTCCCCCATACGGTCCGAAATGTCCCTGGGCGTCGGGCCAACTGGCGCTGGCCATGGCAGTGGCACTCATCCGGACCAAGGTAGGCGGCCGAACCTCGCCCGTCGAGCCCCGCCGGCCGGGCTGGGCGCCCGAACCAGGACCGTCCCGGAAAAAACTTGCGCTCACCCAAAAGCTGCGTAGCAAAGCGACATTTTCATGAGGGCCACCCTGCCCCGGTCTGCGGTTGAGACCGTCGCCGTCGGGCCTTGCCGACCCACGGCCACCGAAAGGTCCTATCGCGTCCCGACGCTACCCTTCCGCGCGGCTCTCGGGTGCGCCCTCTCGCCCATCAACCTGCCTCGCGGAAGCGCGCGCAACCCAACCGGCCCGGGGATTGGAGCCGGCACCGGTCCGTCCCGCCTTGCGCTCAGGAACGCCTTTCCTGCCGCGTCGGAGGTGGACAGAGACGGCATCCGCCCCGGCAAGGAAATGGCCAAGCCGGCAAGCGACGCCTCCGTTTTTTCCGCCGGCACCGCAACGAGCCCCACGAGTATCCCGACGAACCGGCAGAGCAAGTTTTGCCGTCTGGTCAAACCCTGAAACCGCAAGCGGTCTCTCCCACCACCACCCACCAACCACAAACAACGAACAACAAACAACGAACCAAGAACAAACCACCCCCAAACACCCATGACCTCCTCCCTCAAGCTGCTCCTCCGGGCCGTCCTCTGGGCGACCATGTTCCTGCAACCCGCCACCGCCCTCGCTCAGGGCACGGCCTTCACCCATCAGGGCCGGTTGGACAGCAGCGGCTCGCCTTACACCGGCCCGGCCGAGTTCCAGCCCACGCTCTGGAACGCCGCCAGCGGCGGCAGCCCCGTGGCCCCGAACAGCCCCGCCCAGGTCATTGTGTCGGTGACCAATGGCCTGTTTGTGCTGCCGCTGGATTTCGGGGCCAACTTCCCCGGCGCCGACCGCTGGCTGCAACTGGAAGTGCGCACCGCGGTGGGTCCCTTCACGGTGCTGAGCCCGCGGCAGAAGCTGACCCCCACGCCCTACGCCCTCTACGCGCCACGCGCGGGCACCGCAGCCACAGCGACCTCCGCAGCCTCTGCCACAACTGTGGCGCCGAATGGCGTCGCCACGTCGAGCCTGCAATCCGGTGCGGTCACCTCGGACAAAATTGCCAATGGCACCATCGCGCTGGCCGACCTCAGCACCGCACTGGCCTCCAGCACCTTCTGGCGAATGACCGGCAACGCCGGCACCGTCCCCGGCAGCAACTTTATCGGAACAACCGACGCCGTACCTCTGGTGTTGCGCGCCGCCAACCAGCAGGTGCTGCAGCTCGAAGCCCAGCCCGGCGGTACCCGGATCATTGGCGGCCGCTCGCAGTTCATTGATCCTTCGTCCACGAACTCGGCCATCCTCAGCGGCCGGGAGAACAGCATCGGCCTCAATGCACACGAGACGGTCATCGCGGGCGGTGTTGACAAGGGCAAGTGTCATCAGCAGTTGGTCAGGCGAGTGACATCAGCTCTTGGTCGGC
>CAYNCT010000223.1:0-2637 GCA_964396005.1 uncultured Verrucomicrobiota bacterium
CTCCTTCGTCGGCACGGAACCGAGCGGGGAGTGGATTCTCTTCATCGCGGATGTGAACCCCGGTGGCCAGGTTTTCTTGAGAAACTGGAGCCTGGATTTCGTTCCCGTTCCCGAGCCCTCATTGGGCACGTTACTCGTCGGCGCCCTGGGGGCCGGTTATATCCTGGCCCGCCGCCGGAGGGCCCGGGGTTAGAATGCGGCTGGCTGGTCCGGGCGCGGGCGGCCAACTGCGTGTTCTCGCTGAAGGGACGCGGGTCTGTCGCCTGTTGGCCCCGCCAGCCGGCGCGTCAGCGGCCGCTCCAGCGGGCGGCTCGCGTGCGGAGGTGATCGAGGATCACCGCGTTGGGATCGCGGCCCTGATAGCGAGAAGCCCGACCGCTTCGGAGCGAGACCACCTCCCACGGCGGCAGCTCGGCATCGCCTGCTTCGCGCAGCAGATCAGGCCAGCGCGCCTCGAAATTGACGCGGACCCGCCGGCGCGTTCGTTCGACCTCCTCGCGCGGCGGGAGCGGCGGCTGGGCCGAGGCGGCGGGCGGCGACTCCTGCCTCAGGTGCTCCGCCACGGCCGCGAGGTCTTCCCAGGATTTCGGCCACGCGCCCGCGTGGCGATCCAGATGCTCGGTGATCAGCGTGGCCGTCCAGTCGAGCGCATAGGCATCCAGCACTCGTTCGGTGGTATGGCGGTAAATAACGTAGCCGACGAAGCCAATGAGGCCGGCAAGCCAGATCAAGCCGAGGACGGCCAACCATTTGTGTTTGGGTCGCACCTCATAATCGAACGGGTTCGGCCGCTTGATGTCAACTCAACCCGAACTCCGAAGGTTGTTTTACAGAAGCCAACGAAGGGAACGAAGGAGCAATGGGAACGGGATTCTCCTCTGGGCCGCTCTCCTGCCCGTCCAATCCCGACGGAAGCCCTTCTCCCTTCGTTCGCTTCGTTGCCTTCGGTGAGTCCGGCTGCGGTTTTCGGGCTCAAGCGGAATGGCCGACCCACCGGCGGGTTTGGCCCGGCGCGACCCGGGCGGGTCGGCGGGTCTGGAGGAGCCGGAACGGACGACCGCGCGCCCTGGCCCGACCCGGGCCGTTCAGGGGGCGGGTCAGAGTTTGTATTGGCGGTACGCGGCGAACACCACTGCGGCGACGCCCAGCGCCATCACCACCACCAAAGCCACGTTAGGAACGATGTCTGCCATAGCTGGTTGCCTCTTATTCCAGGCGTTGGAAAAGCAAGTGCGCTGCCAGGGCGGCGGGGCGATTGGCCGCCAGCGATGGCCTGCTGGCTTGGAACTTGGAAAATCTTGCTCCAAGCGGCGGCGCGCCTCTGACCGTGGGGTTTGCCGGGCGGGGCGGCGATTAGCGGCCCTCACCGCGTGAGGATGCCCGGACGGCAGTGAGTCGAGCGCGCAGCTCGGCCACGCGGTCGGGATGCGAGGAATAGCGGTTGGTCGCCTCGGCGGGGTCGAGGCGGAGGTCGTACAACTGGGCCGGCGTCTCAACCTTGCCCGGGCTCCAGCCGCCGGAGCCGGTGGATTCGATCAGTTTCCAGTCACCGGAGTGGAGGGCGAAGACGCCGCTGATGGAATGCAAAACGAGCGGTTCCCGCGGGGGCGCTGGCCGGCCCAGCAACGCCGGCAAAAAGCTGCGGCTGTCTTCGGCCTGCCCGGGCGGCACCGGCGCGCCGGTGATTTCGGCGACCGTGGCAAAAAGGTCCACCAGGCCAATGAGCGCGTCGGTCGTGGTGCCCGGCGGGATTTTTCCGGGCCACCGCGCAAGGAACGGCACCCGGTGCCCACCTTCCCACGCATCGGACTTCTGCCCCCGCCAGGGACCGTTGGCTCGGTGCCCCCACCGGGCGATGTCCTCCGGCGTCCAATGGGCGCCGTTGTCGCTGGTGACCATGAGCAACGTGTTCGTGGCGAATCCCCGCCGCTCCAGCGCCAGCATCACCCGACCGACCGCGTCGTCCACCTGCGCGACGAAATCCCCGTAATCGCCGGCCGCGCTGCGTCCTCGAAATTCCGCCGTGGGCACCCACGGGTCGTGGGGGGCGGTCAACGGCAGGTAGAGAAAGAACGGTGTCTCCGCGGATTGGCGTTCAAGGTAGGCCTCGGCTTTCGCAACCAGGCGCGGCAGCACCTCCCGCGGGTGAAATCCCGGCGGCGAAGGTCCGGCCCGCCAATAGGCCTCCCCGCCCTGGCTTTGGTGGGTGCCGCCAGGCGTGCGTCCGGTCGGCATGGTCTCAACCCGGTCGTTCTCTAGGTACACGTACGGGTCCATGTCCAGCGACGCCGGGATGCCGAAGAAGTAGTCGAAGCCCACGGTCAGCGGTCCCGCCGTCAGCGGCCGCGAGAAATCCACCAACCCGAGATCCGCCGCGGGTTCGGACCTGTCGCCAAAGGCCGCCGGCTGGCGGGTCGGCCAGCCCAGGCCCAAATGCCATTTCCCAATGCAGCCCGTCGTGTATCCCCGTCCGCGAAGCAGCGAGGCGAGCGTCTCGCGGCCCGGCTCAATCAAGGGCGGCGAGTAGCCCCAGAGAACACCGCTTTGGAGCCGGGTCCGCCAGGCGTAGCGCCCGGTCAACAACCCGTACCGGGTGGGCGTGCAGACGGCGGACGGCGAGTGCGCATCAAGGAAACG
>CAYNCT010000224.1:0-2538 GCA_964396005.1 uncultured Verrucomicrobiota bacterium
AGAACAAGTTGGGCTGTGACAATGATCGAGGCGCCCGCAGCGTGCTGAGCAAAGGCAGGTGAGTCCGTTTCCGGGAGGTAGAGTTTGCTGAGGGTGGACGTGTCCCAGTAGCTCAGGCGCTCAATCACCCCGGTCTTCGTCCAGGATTCGCTCCACGGTCGCGCCGGGCTCGCCGGTGGACAACTGCGCGCGCAGCTCGGCCAGACGTGCCAGCCACGCCTGTCGGTCGGGCGCAGGCGCGCTTTGCGACACGGCGCTGAGCTTGGCCACCGCCCGCCCCTGACTGGTGATGACCACTTCTTCGCCTTGCTGAACCAAGTTCAGCAGGGTCAGCAGGTCGGACTGGGTTTGTTCCACGGTCGCCGTCATGGAGGGAGTCAAGCACTCCGGGAGATCCAGTCAATCGGGCAGGCGAGGACGTTCTGCCCTACTTGCGCCTCTTCCCCTTCTGATAGCTCACCGCTGGCGCGGCTTTGGCGGCGGGGGCGTTGGCCGGCCCGCTGGCCTGACCGAACTGACGTTTGAGTTCCTTGATCTGGTCGCGGAGCAGGGCGGCCTTCTCAAACTCGAGGTTGTTGGCGGCCGCCAGCATTTGCTCCTCCAGCTCGCGGAGCGTCTCGGTGACGTCGAAGTCACCGGCGGTCTCGGCCAGCACGCCCGCGGCGGTGGCCGTGTGCGCCTGGCGGGTGGAGAGGCTATCCTCGACGGCGCGGGTCACGCTGCGCGGGGTGATGCCGTGCTCGCGATTATGGGCCAGTTGTTTGTTTCGCCGATATTCGCAGGTGGCGAGGAACTGCCGGATGCTCCGGGTCATCACGTCGGCGTACAGAATGACCTGGCCGTGCAGATGCCGCGCGGCGCGGCCGGCCGTCTGGATGAGGCTGGTGGTGCTGCGCAGATAGCCTTCCTTGTCGGCATCGAGAATCGCCACCAGGGCCACCTCGGGCAGGTCCAGCCCTTCGCGGAGTAGGTTGATGCCGACGAGCACGTCGAACTCGCCCTTGCGCAGCGCGCGGAGGATTTCGACCCGCTCGATGGCGTCAATCTCGCTGTGGAGGTAGCGGACGTTGATGCCAATGTCGCGGAGGTAATCAGTGAGTTCTTCAGCGGTGCGCTTGGTGAGGGTGGTCACCAGTACGCGCTCCTGGCGCTCGACGCGGCGGCGGGCCTCCTCGATGAGGTCGTCAATCTGACCTTTGAGCGGCTTCACGGTCACCGGCGGATCCACCAGGCCGGTTGGCCGGACAACGAGCTCAACCACACCCGGCGGGGGGCCTGCGGAGTGCGGCTCGCGACTGGCGCTTTCCGGGCGCGCAAAGTCTCCGCTGGCCGGAGTTGACGCGTCGGCCGGGGCGGCGGCGGCAGGAGTGGCCGCTGAATCTTCGGCAAGCGCGAACGGCCGGGCGCGAGTTGGCGGAGGCGTCGTTGGGCTGCGTTCGGGGTGGGCGGGCTCGCAGCTCTCGAGGGAGGCCGCTGCCTGCCTCGCCCACTCGAGTTCCATCGGCCCGGGGGTGGCGCTGGCGTAGATCGTCTGGCCCTGGAGGCTCTGGAATTCCTCGAAGCGCAGCGGCCGATTGTCCAGGGCGCTGGGCAGGCGGAAGCCATGATCCACGAGCACCTGTTTGCGGGCGAGGTCGCCCGCTGACATGCCGCCGATCTGCGGAACCGTGGCGTGCGACTCGTCAATGATCAGCAGATGGTCCTTCGGCAGGAAGTCCAGCAGAGTGCAGGGGCGCGAGCCGGGCGGCCGCTGGGCGATGTGCCGGGAATAGTTCTCGATGCCGGAGCAAAAGCCCATTTCCTCCATCATCTCGAGATCGTATTCGGTGCGCATTTTGATGCGCTGGGCTTCGAGGAGCTTGCCGCGCGCCTCGAACCACGCGATGCGCTCGGTCAATTCCTCGCGAATCGTGATGATGGCCCGCTTGAGTTTGTCCGCCGGCGTGACGAACTGCGCGCCCGGATAGATGGTGGTGGCGGCGAGCTCCTCGAGCACGTTCCCCGTGAGCGGATCAAACCGCGTCAACCGCTCGATCTGGTCACCGAAGAACTCGATGCGCAGGGCGTCCTCGGTGTAGGCCGGACAGAGTTCAACCACATCGCCCCGCACGCGGAAGCGGCCGCGTTCGAAGCTGATGTCGTCGCGGCTGTACTGGAGTTCGACGAGCCGGCCGAGGAGTTGCTCGCGGGTCAGGTCCTGGCCGGCCCGCAGGGGAATGACCATTTGCTCGTAATCCTCGCGGCTGCCAATGCCGTAGATGCACGAGACGCTGGCCACCACGATGACGTCCCGGCGCGAAAACAGCGCGCTCATCGTGGAGAGTCGCAGGCGCTCGATCTCGTCATTCCGGCTCGAGTCCTTCTCGATGTAGGTATCGGTGCGCGGGATGTAAGCCTCGGGTTGGTAGTAGTCGAAGTAGCTGACAAAGTACTCGACGGCGTTGTGCGGGAAGAAGCCCTTGAACTCGGCGTAAAGCTGGGCGGCGAGCGTCTTGTTGTGCGAGAGCACCAGCGCCGGGCGGTTCACCTGCGCGATCA